>CAISPT010000340.1 GCA_903887455.1 uncultured Opitutaceae bacterium
CCTCCGGCGCCGTCGGTCAAGAGTTGCTGCGCCTTTTGGAGGAGCGCAACTTCCCTATTTCCACGCTCAGGCTTTTCGCCTCGGCGCGGTCCGCCGGAAAGACCGTTGATTTCAAGGGACGCCCCGTCTCGATCGAGGAGGCTAGGCCCGGCGTCTTTGCCGGGGTCGACGTGGCCTTCTTCGCCGCCGGCGGCAAGGTGACGCGCGCGCTGGCGCCCGACGCCGTCAAGTCTGGCTGCCTGGTGATCGACAAGAGTTCGGCGCTCCGGATGGACCCCGACGTTCCCCTGGTGATCCCGGAGATCAACCCCGAGGCCCTCCGGTCCCACAAGGGCATCATTGCGAACCCCAACTGTTCGACCGCCGTGGCGCTCATGGGCCTGTGGCCGCTCCACAAGCGTTTCGGGCTTAAGCGCTACATCGCCTCAACCTACCAGTCGGTCTCCGGCGCGGGGGCCGAGGGCGTCCGCGAACTCGAGGCGCAGGTCTCGGCCCATGCCAGCCACTCGCCGCTCCAGAAGAAGGTCTTCCCGTACCAGATCGCGTTCAATCTGATACCCCAGGTCGACACCTTCGGGTCGGACGGCTACACGGGCGAGGAGTCGAAGATGATGATGGAGAGCCGCAAGATCATGGGACTGCCGGACCTGCCGGTCTCGGCGACCTGCGTCCGCGTCCCCGTCGTGCGGGCCCATTCGATATCGATCAACGCCGAGTTCGAGCGGCCGGTGTCGGTAGCCGAGGCCAGGGAGGCCATCGCGGCCTTTTCTGGAGCTGCGCTCGTGGACGATACCGCGAAGGGCCAGTACCCGACGCCCCTTGATTTCAGCCGTGTCGTGAAGTGCGGCGTGGGCCGCATCCGGATCGATACCGCCCTCCACAACGGCCTGGCGTTCTGGGTGAGCGGAGACAACCTCTGGAAGGGAGCCGCCCTGAATGCAGTCCAGGTGGCGGAGCTGATGGTCAGGGACGGTTTGCTCAGGCCGAAGTCGGCTTTAGCGGCCGTCTGATGGGCACGGACGCCTAGCTCAGTTGGTTAGAGCACCTCGTTTACACCGAGGGGGTCAGGGGTTCGAGTCCCTTGGCGTCCACCATTCCTTTTTGTCGGGTTTTCGCTTAGTCCTTGAGGCTCAAATAGCGCTGCGGCGGAAAGGGTTTGATCGGATCGGGAATCAAGGGTTTGTTTTGCGGCCGTCCCCCTCGGATTCCGGGGGGCCAAGCCGTTCCAATTGCCCCACTCGATCCTTCGAAGACTGGCCTTATGTGCCTCGCTCGCGCTCTGCCTTCCCGCATTGGGCCGGGATTTCCCGTGGTGGGCTTACCCGGTGAATCCGCCCCCCGGGGCGCCGGCGGAGCGGGCGACCGGCCCGGTCCGGGTGCCCGGCAGCACGGTCGCCCTGGATCCGGACCAGCTCTCGATCACGGCCCCTTGCGTTCCGGATTGGCACCCCGAGGAGCATCCGGCCATGCCGGACGCCGTGGGGAAGGGGAGGCCCCCGGCGGTGTACGCCTGCGCATACTGCCACCTTCCCAATGGCGCCGGCCGTCCGGAAAACACGAGCCTGGCCGGGCTGCCGGAGAACTACATCCGTGCGCAGATGGCGGCCTTCAAGGGGCACAGGCGGCCCGGTTCTGAGCCCAAGCGGGGTCCCCAAAACAACATGGTTGCACTCGCGACCGCGGCCACCGATGCGGAGATCGACCAGGCGGCCAAGTATTTCTCGTCGCTCCGACCGGCCTCGTTCGTGCGGGTCGTCGAGACCGATTGGGTGCCCGCCTTCCGGGTTGCCGCGTGGACCCTGACCATGGTCAGGGGCGCGGCCACCGAGCCTATAGGCAGCCGTATTGTCGAGATGCCCCTCGACTTCGGCCGATTCGAACATCGCGACTCGAGGACCCGGTACATCGCCTATGTTCCCCATGGAAGCATTACCGTCGGAGCCGAGCTGGCGGCGACCGGCGCCCACGGTCGAAGCGTCGCCTGCATGACCTGCCACGGCGTGAACTTCGAGGGAGTGGGGGACGTTCCCCGCCTGGCCGGACGATCGCCGAGCTACCTTTTCCGGCAGCTCTTCGACATCCGAGCGGGAAACCGCTCCGGCGGCGCGGCCGATCTCATGAAACCCGTCGTTGCGAACCTCACCGACGAGGATATGGTGGCGTTGTCGGCCTTCCTCGCGAGCCGCGCGCCCTAGTGTTTTGTTCCCGGCCCCCGGAGCCTTCACTCGATCACCCCTTTACCCCCCATGACACCGTTCCGCGTAACCCGCCTATTCGCCCTCTTTGTGATCGCCTCGGCCCTGTCGCTCGTCGCGGCGAGGGTCGGCGCCGCCAATGCCCCGGCCCCCTTTGCCCTTCACGATGGCGACCGCGTGGTCTTCTACGGCGACAGCATCACCCAAGACGGCGGCTATGGCTGTTTTGTCGAGGAGTACTGCCGGACGCGGTTTCCGGGCCTTAACCTGCGCTTCTACAACGGCGGCGTTGGCGGCGACACGGTCCGCGGCGGCGGCGCCGGAGGCATCGACGAGCGCCTGGAGCGGGACGTGATCCGGCTTAAGCCCACCGTCGTCACGATCATGCTTGGCATGAACGACGGGCGCTACAGGAAGCTTGAGCCCGCCACGCTCGAGGCCTTCATCCAGGGCTACCGGTCGATCGTCGAGCGGATCAAAAAGGAGCTCCCTGGCGTTAGGATTTACCTGATCCGCTCGTCCCCGTTCGACGACGTCGCACGGGCCCCCAATTTTGAGCCGGGTTACATGGATGTCCTCCGGCAGATGGGTGACGCGGTGGCCTTGATCGCCCGCGACGAGCAGGCCTCCGTCGTCGACTTCGGCGGGGTCGTGGCCGACGGGATCAGACTCGCGGTCCGCAACAACCCTGGGCGCGCGCACCACCTGCTTCCCGACCGGGTGCACCCGAGTCCTGCGGGGCACCTCATCATGGGCGCAGCCCTCCTGAGGGCATTTGGAGCCACCCCCCTCGTCAGCCGCGTGGTGATCGACGCGAAAGGGGTGGGCGTTGAGTCCGCGGACAACGCCACGGTCGCCTCGCTCAAGTCAGAGGGGGGCTTGGTCTCGTGGACCGAGACCGACGGAGCGCTTCCCCTCCCGCTCAATTTCCAGGAGGCGAACGTCGAGCTCGCCCAGGTGGCAGGTGCCGACCTCGAGTCACTCGACTCCGAGGAGCTTGTCGTGGCGGGCCTGCCCCCCGGGCGCTACACGGTGCACATTGACGACCGGACTGTCGGCCCGCTCTCCGATGCCGAGCTTGCTCGCGGCGTGAACCTGGCCGTCTACGACACCCCCATGCGCTGGCAGGCCTACCAGACGGTCTGGGCCAGCGAGTCGGGCAGGGACGCGCAGCGCTTGGAAAGGCAGTTGCGCCACAACGCCGGAGGGGACCCCGGCGCAAAAGCCACCGCCGACTTCCTCCTTCAAAAGGATGAAGCCGACCAGGCAACCCGGTCCAAGGTGGCGAAGCCCCTCGAGCGCCATTTCAGCGTGGCGCCAGCGCCCTGACCCGGCTGAGCGCCCGGCCATCCGGGCTTAAGCCTCCTAGAAGTGGACCACGCCCCTCAAGGCGTAGGCCGCCGCTGCCAGCAGCACCAGGCCCGCGTAAACGTAGCCCATGGGTATCCGTGGATCCTTCGCGCCCGTGTAATGGATGGACGCAGCCCCTGGTGCTTTGCGGTCCGAGCCGTTGTTAGCGGGCGCGGGAGCCTTCAGTTCCGAGTACGAGGGATGGGTGGTATGCATGGATGAGAGCTGTTCGTTTGGAACAACCACACACTATATCGTCACATCCGCCGAGCGCCCAATGCATCTGATGCCTTTCGTTCCGCGGATTTTGCATTCTCTCGGCGCTTGACCGCGAGGTGGCGACACGGCATCAGCTTGGTTCCGATATGAAACTTAGTGGCGCGATTAATGCCCTTTCCTACGCGAAGCCCGCCATGCGCGGACTTCACACGGGCGTCACCGTGCGCGCACAACTTACCTAACCGGCGAGCAGAAACCGAGATCACCAAGGACCCTTTTTCCAACCCTGCTCGCCGACCGGCGGGCGGGGTTTTTTGTTTTCCATGGACACCGAGCATCCCTCCCTGAACGCAAGCTTGCGCGCCCTTCCCCGGGCGGCGTGGGTGCTGTTCATTGGCACCTTCCTCAACAAGTTCGGGAGCTTCGTCATCCCGTTCCTGACCCTTTATGTGACGCGCCGCGGCTTCCCGCTCTCGGCCGCGGGCCTAGCCCTGGGCGCCTACGGCGTCGGCAATCTGGTGGCCTCCATCCTCGGCGGGTACCTGGCCGACAGGTTCGGCCGCAGGCAGACGATCGTCCTGTCCATGTTCTCGGGGGCGGCGGCGATGATGCTCCTTTCGCAGGCTCGCTCGCTTCCCGAGATCTACCTGACTTCCGCCCTGGCGGGACTCACCGGCGAGCTCTACCGGCCCGCCAGCAGCGCGCTCCTGGCCGACCTTGTTCCGGCGGGCCAGCGCGTAACGGCCTACTCGGCGCTCCGCACCGCGTTTAACGCAGGCTGGGCCTTCGGGCCCGCAATCGCCGGATTCCTGGCCGGCCGCGGCTTCTTCTGGCTCTTCGCCGGTGACGCGGCGACGTCCGTGCTTTACGGGGTGTTCGCGTACTTCGCCCTCCCTAAAGGGTCGCGCTCCGGAATCGCGCAGGTGGGGTGGACCGAGCTCGGCCGCACTCTGAGGCGCGACCGCGTGCTCCCCCGGATCCTGGCTGCCGCGTTCACGATCGCGATCGTTTTCTTCCAGGCGAGCTCGACCTTCGGTCTGCATGTGACACGGCTCGGGTTCTCGGCCTCCACCTACGGGGCGATCCTCTCCCTGAACGGCGCCATCGTCGTGCTCTTCGAACTGCCGCTGACGACCGTCACGCGCCGCTTCCCGGCTCCTCGGGTGATCGCGCTCGGGTTCCTGCTTGCGGGCTTCGGGTTCGCGCTGCTCGGGCTCGCAACGACGGTCGCCTCCATGGTCGCCTGCATGACGGTGTTCACCCTGGGTGAGATGCTCTCGATGCCCACGGCGTCGGCCTATGTCGCTGACCTCGCCCCCGCCTCAATGAGAGGCCGCTACATGGGCGTCTACGGGCTCACCTGGACCGTCGCGCTCGTCGTGGGCCCGGCACTCGGGATGAGCCTGCTCGCCGCGGGGCCCTCGATCCTCTGGCTCGCGTGCGCGGGCCTTGGCGTGCTGGCGGCCACCTTCGCGCTCAGCACGCCTCGGCGTGCGTCCCAGATTGCCTAGGGGCGCACGACCTCGACCTGTCTCACCTGAACCGAGCTCCACTCAGGCTCGTGGCCCTCGATCGCGACCCGAGTCGAACCGGCCTCGAGGCTCACGTGCACGTCGAGGTTGGACCACTCGCCGGCGGTCGGGGGGGCAGCAAGGCTTGCCGCCTTGCCGTCGCCGACGGCCACCGCGAGGGCGACCGGCACCTTCTGGCCGCTAGCGTAGGTGATGCGCAGGACCGCGGGACCCGCGGCGGGCGAGTTCACGCCGAAGGTGAGGCTGCTGCCGTTCCTCCCCAGGTTCTGGACGTAGCCGAGCGGCTGCTTCGGGTCGCCGAGCCCCGTGAGAGAGGCGACACCGCGCCGGAACGCCAGGGCCGCCGGGTAGACGGAGGGAGGGCTCTTGGCCGGCCTTAGGGAGAAGGTGTTAAGCGCCGCTCCCTGCGAATCGACAAACACGAGCAGGCTCAGCTCCCCGGGATTGAGGTAGACGTTGGGGACCAAGATGTCCGCGAAGCTGTCTTCGCCGCCCGTCGCGGGGACGTCAACCGCCGCGACATTCTGGTCCAGGGCGACGAACCGCAGGCGCCCGCCGGACCGCGAAGCGGCCGCCCTAACGGTGAGGTCAAAGTAGCCCCCGTTTCCGCAGTCGATCGTGTAGCGGGCCCAGTCCCCGGCAAGCATCCCCGCCAGTGCGTAGCCGCCTCCGGCGTCCCCGGTTGCCACCAGGCCGAAGTCGTCAGCCCGGTAAAGCCTCTTGTCGGGGGACGGGCGCGCAGAATGGAACGCGATCCCCTCGCCGCCGTTGTCGTAGTTGCTCGCCTTTACCGCGGCGGGAAGCGACGGCGGAGGGTAGAAGTGGGGGAGTGGCCTGCCCCCGGAGCCCGCGGCCTCACCCTTCGGGTCGATCACGTCCGCGACTAGGACCGGCGCGGGGCGTGCGGGCAGGAGCTGACTGTCGAGCCTCACCTCGACGTCGTGGTGTGAGACACCCGTGGCCTGGAGCATGAGGGTGAGGACCCGCGCCTCGGGATCCCACTGCCACGCCTCGGATCTGGACCTGGCCCCGTCGGCCGAGACGCCGACGGGCGCCCGCCTCAGGTGCAGCCTCAGCCGGTACTGGCTCGGCGTGTAGCGCTTGTTCGACTCGTCGATCGTGAAGGTGACGGCCGCGGGGTCCTCGCCGGCTGACAGACGCGTGACCGTGAAGTCGCCGGACTCGTACGCGAAGCTTCTCCCATCGTCGCGGTAGAGTGTGAAATCGGACCTTCCGGATGGGAAGACCGCGATCGTCAGCGGGTCCCAGGGCTTCTCCCCGGTTGTCTTCATGTCGGGGGCCATCGGAATGATGGCGCCGGGCCGGACGGCGACCGGGATCCGGTTCTGCGGCGAGGCGACCACCCATTCGCGGCCGCCCTCGTAGTCTACGCCCGTGTCCCAGTCGATCCAGGTCCCCTTAGGGAAGTACACCTTCCGGTTCGACTGGCCCTCGTAGAGGACGGGCGCCACCAGGAGGCTGCTGCCGAACATGTATTGGTCCCCGGGGGCCGCGACCGCTCCGGGGTCGTCGGGGAACTCGAGCGCCATGGCGCGCACGATCGGCATCCCCGTCCTGCTGGCGATCCAGGCGTGCGAATAGATGTAGGGCATCAGCCTGTAGCGCTGCTGGAGGTAGTGCTTGGTGCCCTGCTCAGTCGCGGGCCCGAAGGCGTAGGGCTCCGGGGCTCCGCCCGCCTTGTGGGCGCGTGTGATGGGTGCGAACGCCGAGAACTGCATCCAGCGCTCGTAGAGCCGCGCGTGGGCGCCCAGCATGTCGTCCTTGTAGTAGCCGACCAGGAACCCGCCCGTGTCGCACGCCCAGTAGACGAGGCCCGACAGGCTCGAGTTGAGCATCTCGGGGGGGTGGGCCCTGTAGGTCGCATAGTCGCTGTAGATGTCGCCCGTCCACACCGCGGCGTGGTGGCGCTGGAACCCCGCCGGGCCCGCGCGCGAGAGGATGAACGGCCTCTGGTCCGGGTTCACCGCGAGCTGCACGCCCTCGAAGCTCTTCGTGCACAGAAGCGAGTACTCGTTGTGGACCTCGGGCGGGAGGCCCCCGAAATAGTGGGTCTGGGCCGGCTCTCCCTCGGGCTCGTCGAGGTCGAGCCACCAGCCGGCGACCCCGGCCTCGTTCAGCTTGCGCGTCTGGGGCCAAAGCCAGTCGTTGATCTTCGGGTGGGTGAAGTCGAGGAGCATGCCCCCGTAGTAGCCCGCCTGGACGGGGTTGCCCTTGCCGTCGGTCGCGAAAACGCCCATCGCCCAGCCCGGCGCGAAGGTAGGGGACTCGGTCTTTATCATGGGGCCGGACTGCGACATCACGATCCTGACGCCCTTTCTCGCGTACTCCGCGATCTTCTGCTCCGGGGTTTTCCCGTGGCCGGTGTCGATCCAGCGCTTGGCCCAGACGTAGTCCGTCACGACCTCGGGCCAGTCCGCGTCGATCACCATCACGTCCACTGGAAATCCGCGGGAGCTCAGCTGGTTGTAGGCCTCGTCGAGCGCGTTCCAATCGTAGTACGTGCACTTGCTCTGCCAGTAGCCGAGGGCCCAGAGCGGCGGCAGGGAGGGCCTTCCGGTCATCGCCGTGTAGCGGTCGATCACGTCGGCAAGACGGGGGCCCTCGATGACGTAGAGGTCGATCTCGCCCCCGTCGGCGTCCAGGCGAAGCTGGTCGGCCTTGGTATGCCCAAGGTCGAACCTCAGGCGGTGGGCGTCGTCGAAGAAGACGCCGTACGCGTGGCCGCCGGGCCCGCTGCTCAACAGCAGGGGCACCGGGTATTCTGCGGTGACGTTGCCCGAGTTGATCTGCTGCCCCTCCCAGAGCTCGCGCACGACCCCCCGGCGGTCCAGGCGGCCGTTGTTGTGATTGTCCTGTCCGAGTCCGAAGAGGTGCTCGGCCGGGTCCAGCGCCTGCGTGAGCGACCAGGGCCCGTCGCCGGGCTGCGCCGACACAAGGACGTGGTTCAAGATCACGGTGCCGGCGTCCTCGCGGACTACGAACCCAAGCCCGGCGGGGTCCACCTCGACCGTCAGCGATCCCGTGTCTATCCCGATCCGGCCGGACGACTCGCTCCGCCTGAGCGGAACCCGCGTCTCGGGGGCCGTCTCCATGGCCAATGAAGGCTTTCGCGTGAACTCGCCCGAGCGCTTGATCCAGATCCTGACGACGTGGGGCTCGGGGGCCTCGACCCGCAGGCGCCAGCCCGACGTTCCCTCCACGGTAACCTGCTCGGGGGGCTGGACCGGCGCCGCCGCCGGGGCGTCGGCCCAAGCCGCGAGGCCTAGGGCAAGCATGGAGATTGCGCTCCTTGTCACGCGGGGTAGTGGCATGGTTCCGGCACGATCGGCCCGGTGGCCCGTGATGGCAATCCCTCAGGGGGCCCGCGCCCTTCGTTTAGGCTTCCCTTTTACCCCTAGGATTGGTTGACCTTGTAACCCGCCGTTTGCAGGGTTCGACCCTTCGGCGACAAGCACACAAGCCCTTCATGCGACATACGATCTCAGTCCTGGTCGAGAACAAGTTCGGCGTTTTGGCCCGCGTTGCCGGCATGATCTCCGGCCGCGGCTTCAACATTGACTCGCTCAACGTCGCGCCGACGCACGACGCCTCGCTTTCCAGGATCACGATTGTCCTTAAGGGCGACGACGCGGCGCTTGATCTCTGCACCAAGCAGCTGCGCAAGCTCGTGAACGTGGTCGAGGTGATGGATTACAAGGACGGCCACATCTCCCGCGAGCTCGTGCTCGTGAAGATCCGCGCCGACGCGAAGACGCGGCCTGAGATCCTTCAGATCAAGGAGATCTTCCGCGCGAAGATCGCCAACCTCGCCCACGACTCCCTGGTCGTCGAGGTCACCGGCGACGAGGAGAAGATCGCTGCGTTCCTCGGCCTCTTGGAGCCGTTCGGGGTCCTTGAGATCGCCCGCACGGGAAGCCTCGCACTCACACGCTGAACTTAACCTACAAACACCACTTAACCATGCCTGCCAAAGTTTACACCGACAAGGATGCCGACCTCGGCTTCTTCAAGAACAAGACGCTTGCCGTGCTGGGTTACGGTTCGCAGGGCCACGCCCACGCGCTGAACCTCAAGGACAGCGGCTGCGACGTAATCATCGGCCTGTACCCGGGCTCGAAGTCGCGCAGTGTCGCCCAACAGCACGGCTTCAAGGTGTACGACACGGCCGAGGCGGTGCGCCGCGCGGACGTGATCATGGTCGGCCTGCCGGACATGAAGCAGGCGAGCGTCTACAAGAACGACATCCTGCCGAACCTATCGAAGGGCAAGACGTTGATGTTTAGCCACGGCCTGGCCGTGCACTTCGGCCTCATCAAGCCGCACAAGGACATCGACATCATCATGGTCGCCCCGAAGGGCCCCGGCCACATGGTCCGCCGGCTTTATGTCGAGGGCAAGGGGATGCCGGCCCTGGTGGCGGTGTTCCAGGATCGCTCGCGCAGCGCCAAAAAGACCGCGCTGGCCTGGGCTAAGGGCATCGGCTCGACAAGGGCCGGCGTTCTCCAGACCACCTTCAAGGAAGAGACCGAGACCGACCTCTTCGGCGAGCAGGCCGTTCTCTGCGGCGGCGCCAGCGCCCTGGTCCAGGCCGGCTTCGAGACGCTGGTCGAGGCGGGTTACCAGCCCGAGATGGCCTATTTCGAGTGCCTCCACGAGCTCAAGCTCATCTGCGACCTCATGTATGAGAGCGGAATCGCGGGCATGCGCTTCTCGGTCTCTGAGACCGCCAAGTACGGTGACATCACCCGCGGCCCGCGCGTCGTCAACAAGGCGACCAAGAAGGAGATGAAGAAGATCCTCGAGGAGATCCAGAGCGGCAAGTTCACGCGGCAGTGGGTGGCCGAGTACAAGGGCGGCCTGAAGAACTACAATCGCCTGCTGAAGAAGGGCGCGGCCCACAAGATCGAGAAGACGGGCGAGCGGCTCCGGAGCATGATGCCCTGGATGTCCAAGAAGAACCTGAAGGGCGTCCAGGCCGCCTATTAGAGCGGCCCCCGCTCCGAAGCACCGAAACGGGTGCCTGGAACATGGGTAAAAAACTCGTCCTCGCGACACGCAAGAGCCCGTTGGCCCTGGCGCAGGCGGAGCTTTCCTCCGCCTACCTCGGGTCGCGGATGGGCGTCGAGTGCGAGTTGATGAAGCTTGTGACGACCGGCGACCGGCAGGCCGAGTGGTCGCTCGAGGAGAAGGGGGGCAAGGGCCTCTTCACCCGTGAGCTCGAGTCGGCGCTCCTTAGGAAGGAGGCCGACGTGGCGATCCACAGCACCAAGGACCTTCCCGGCGGCTCCGTCGACGGGCTCTCCATCGCGGGCTACCTGCCGCGTGAGGACCCGCGCGACATGCTGATCCTCCGCGCCGGCGTCGGCCGCCCGAAGACCCTGGCGACGAGCAGCCCGCGTCGCCGCCAGCAGGTCGCAATGATGTTCCCCGGGGTGTCCTTCACCGAGATCCGCGGAAACGTGGACACGCGCCTCAAGAAGATCGCCGAGCTCCGGGTCGCCGACGGCACCGTCCTTGCGGCCGCGGGCCTTAAGCGCCTCGGGATCGGATCCTGGCCCGGAGTCGAGTTTCATGCGATAGGCTTCGAGAGCATGGTTCCCGCCGTGGGGCAGGGGGCGATCGGCGTCCAGTGCCGCACGGAGGACCTTCCCCGCTTCGCCGGGGTATTTGACCCTGCGACGGCTCGGGGGCTGAACCTGGAGCGGGCGATCCAGACCGCGCTCGGCGGGGGCTGCCACACCGCCCTCGGCGCCTATGCGACCGCAGACACCCTCTACCTCTTCCACGAGAACGTGGGGCTTAAGACCCTACCGCTTTCCGAGGCGGACTTCGCTGATCCTGACGCCACCGCCGCCCGCATCCTCTCCGGTCTCGGCCTAAAGCCCTCCGGCTCCTGAGATGGCCGACCTAGCCAAGCTTCCCCTGGCTGGCCGACGGATCGTCGTCACCCGGACCCGCGAGCAGGCGTCCGAACTGGCCTCGAAGCTCGTCGTGCTCGGCGCCCAGGTCGTCGAGCTGCCGGTGATCCGGATATCGCGGGAGATATCCAAGCAGTCGCTGGCGGACGTGATGCTCGAGCTCGGCGGCTACGACTGGCTCGTGTTCACGAGCGCGAACGGGGTCCACAACTTTTTCGACGAGTTTTTCAGGCTCTTTGACGACATTCGCTCGCTCGGCCTGATGCGCATCGCCTGCGTGGGGGAGGCCACGGCCAAGGCGGTCGGTGCGCTCAGGCTCAAGGTCGAGTGCCAGCCGAAGAAGGCCACCGCCGCCGCGCTGGCGGAGGAGATGATCGCGACCGGCAGCATGGACAACGCGAAGGTTCTTGTGATCACGGGCAACCTCAACCGGGAGGACTTGGTGCTCAAGCTCGAGGCCGAGCGAGCCATCGTCGACACGCTCCAGGTCTACAAGACGGAGGCCGTCGACCTGTCTGCGGACCCTGTCGCGGCCGAATACCGACGGATCGGGGCCGACGCGGTCCTCTTCGCGAGCTCAAGTTCGGCGCAGAATTTCGTGGGACAGGGCGCCGCTCTGAAGCTCGAGAAGGGGGCAAAGAAGCCCCTCTTCGGGAGCATCGGGCCCCAGACCAGCGAGACGATGCGCAAGGTGGGACTACCGGTCGACTTCGAGACCAAGAGTCCCGGCATCGACGAGCTGATAGCCTCGCTTGTAACCTCGCTCGCATGAAGGTCCCGTTCCTCGACCTGTCACTTCAGCAC
Organism: uncultured Opitutaceae bacterium; assembly: GCA_903887455.1. Classification (GTDB taxonomy): domain Bacteria; phylum Verrucomicrobiota; class Verrucomicrobiia; order Opitutales; family Opitutaceae; genus Palsa-1447. Next base: position 12,040 of record CAISPT010000340.1, read on the forward strand.
CGGGCGATACGCTCGGAGGCGCTGGCGGCCCTCGCCGCGACCTACGACACCACGCGGTTCTGCCTCGGAAAGGACGTGGAGGAGTTCGAGAAGGCCTTTGGCGAGACGCTGGGCTACTCGGGCGTCCTCGGCATGAACAGCGGGACATCGCCGCTCCACGCCGCCTGCATGATCGCGGGGTTCAAACCGGGAGACGAGGTCATCGTCCCGCCGTTTACCTTCATCAGTTCCGTCTGGGGCGTGAGCTATGTGGGCGCGAAGCCGGTATTCGCCGACATCCGGGCGGACACGTTTAACCTGGACCCGGCCGCCATCGAGCGGGCGATCACCCACCGCACGAAGGGGATCGTGGCGGTCCATCTCTTCGGACTGCCCGCGCCGATGGACGAGATCATGGCGATCGCGGCCAAGCACAACCTCTTCGTTATCGAAGACTGCGCCCAGGCGGTCGGGGCCCGCTACAAGGGCACCCCAGTGGGGCTCGTGGGTGACGCCGGCACGTTCAGCTTCTATCCGACCAAGAACCTGGGTGGCTGCGGCGAGGGCGGGGCGTTCGTCTCCCGCAGGCCGGATGTGGCCGCCAAGGCGAGGCTGATCCGCGTGCACGGCTCGGAGAAGCGCTACCACCACTCAATCATCGGGGCAAATTTCCGCATGGACGGATTCCAGGGCGCGCTGCTCGGGGTGAAGCTTCCCCATCTTGCGGGCTGGAACTCCAGGCGCCGCGAGATCGCCGGGGCATACCTCGAGGGCATCCGCCTTGAGGGGGCGGTCCTCCCGTCGCTGGGTCTCTCCGGTGGTTCGGTGTTCCACCAGTTCACACTCCTCCACCCGAGAAGGGACGCCCTGCGCGAGCATCTGGGCAGGTGCGAGGTGGGGACCGACCTGATCTATCCGGTTCCGCTCCACCTTCAGGAGTGCTTCGCGAGTCTGGGAAACACCCGGGGCGCATTCCCGGTCGCCGAGCGCGCGGCGGAGAACTGCGTCAGCCTTCCCATTTTTCCGGAGCTCACGGACGACCAGGTGCGCCACGTGATCGCCTCCGTGAACTCGTTCCGCTAGGCCGCAGGCACATGATCGAAGGAATCCAGATCAAGGTCTGTGGTCTGACCTCGCACGTGGACGCCGAGGCGGCGGACGGCCTAGGCGCGGACTACATGGGGTTCATCCTCCACGCGAAGTCGCCGCGCAATATTCCTCTCGGCCAGTACCGGTCGATGTCCTCAAGGCTTCCGGAGCGCAAGCGGGTGGCCGTGTCGGTCGAGCCGTCGCTCGAGGAGGTGGAGGCGATGAAGGATGCGGGTTTCGACCGCTTCCAGGTCCATTTCGGCGTCGGGTTTGCTCTCGACCGGCTCGAGGGCTACTCTAGGGCGGTCGGCCCGGATAGGCTCTGGCTAGCGCCCAAACTCCCGGCCGGGGTCGACGTGCCGGCCGAGTGGCTGCCGCTCGCCGGCACCGTGGTCATCGACACCTTTGACGCCGCGCTCTTCGGGGGCACGGGCCGCACCGGAGACTGGCCCAAGTTCAGGCGGCACCGGGAGTCCCACCCCGGAAAGACCTGGATACTCTCGGGCGGCCTCAATCCCGAGAACGTGGCCGGCGCACTCGCGGCGTCGGGCGCGAGGTTCGTCGATGTGAACAGCGGTGTTGAGTCGGCGCCGGGCGTGAAGGACCGCGAGCGTATGAGCGCCTTCTTTGCCGCCGTCCGCAAGGCTAGGACCGGCTGACGGTCGCCTTCTCGAGGTCGAGGAGCGCCCTTTTCCTTGCCTCCCCGAAGGCGTAGCCCGTGAGGCTTCCGTCCGCTCCGATCACCCGGTGGCACGGGACGACGACACAGACCGGATTGGTCGCGTTTGCCCTGCCGACGGCCCGGGCCGAGGTCTTGAGCAGGCGCGCAATCTCGCCGTAGGAGCGGGTTTGCCCGTACGGGATCAGACCCAAGGCGGTCCAGATGCGCCGCTGGAACGGGGATCCGGCCGGGGCAAGCCTGAGTGAGAAACGCCTGCGCCCGCCCTTGAACCAGGTCGTCAGCTGGCTGCGGGCGCGTTGCGTGCGGGCCGGGTCCTCGACCAAACGGACCGCGGGCAGGCGCGCGCGCAGGGCGGCGCGGCCGCCGAACACCGCGGCGACGACTCGCCCTGCGGCGTCGACGGCCACGGCAAACGACCCGAACGGCGTGCTGAACGTTGAATAGGCTAGGCTTGTGTCGGTCGGATTCATGGATCGGGTTGGTTGAGCTGCCAGAGGTGCGCCGTTGCGAGGCTGCGGTGCGGCGAAAAGACCGACATGAGCCTGCGGGTGGCGTCGGCGTCGGGACGCTCTTCGAGGCGCAGGAGCGACCTGAGGGCGCTCGTGACCCCGGTGTCACCCACTGGGACGCAGTCTGCGAACCCGAGGGACCGCATCATCAGGTAGTTGACGGACCAGGGGCCCAGCCCCCGGACCGAAAGGAGTGCGCGCTCCGCGCGGGTGGCCGACATGCCCCGGAGCGCCGCTAGGTCGAGCCGTCCCTCCGCGACAAGCCTCGCAGCACCGACCAGGTAGTCGGCCTTTTGCCTGGAGAATTGAAGGGGCCGCAGGTCGCAGGGATCGATCCCGGCGAGCGTCCCGGCCGAGGGAAGGCAGTAAAGGCCGCCTGCGAGCCGTGTCCCGTGGGCCTCGACGAGCCTCCGCTTCAGGGTGCAGGCGAAAGGCAGGTTGATCTGCTGGCCGATGATGGACCAAATAAGCCCGTCAAGGACACTCGGGGTCTGCGTGAGCCGGAGCCCCGGACGACCGGCGACCAGGCGGGCGAGGCCGAGGCGGCGGGCGAGGCGCACCATTCCGGGCGCGTCCTGCGCGAGGCCGAGGATGCCTGCGACCACGCCGTGGGCGGCCGCGCGTTGTTCCGCGGTTGCCCCCCCTTCCGCCGAGACGCGGACACGAACCACGCTCTCGGCAAACTCCAAGCGGACCACTGCGGAGGAGCCCTCGAGAGCGACCGCCGTCTCGTAGACTCGGCCCGTGAGCCGCTCTGTTAGGCTCTGGGGGTCCCGGCCGAGTGTGCGCAGCAGGTGCTTTGTCGGGTAGCCCTGGGGCAGGTCGACTTCGAAAGTATCCGCTGAACGGAGCGACCTATAGTCGGAGGGCGTCATCCCGTTGGCCGCACGAAAGTGTTCGTGGAACGAGGAGAGGGAATCAAAGCCCGAATCTGCGGAGAGTTCGGCGAGCGCCTTGTCGCCGGAGACAAGCAGGCGCTTGGCTGCGGTGACCTTGGCCGACAGCAGCAAGTCCGCAGGGGTCTGGTGGTAGTGGAGGCGGAAGAGCTCAAAGCACCGCGTGGGGCCGAATCCCGAGCGCCGGACGATCGCCCTTGCGTCGGGGAACCCGTCCGGCCTGGCACGGATCTCCGCCACCAGGGCCTCGATCGACTCAAGAACAGGGTCTGCCCCTAGCGCAAAATCGTCGGGATGGCACTTCTTGCAGGGGCGCAGGCCCGCCTCCCGGGCCGAATCACACGTCGGGAAGAACTTCACGTTCTCGGGCTTGGGCTTTCGGGCCTTGCAGGAGGGCAGGCAGTAGATCCCAGTCGTCAGGACGCCGGTGAAGAACCGGCCGTTCCAGGCCGGATCGCTCGCGAGCAGCCGGGAGTACATCTGTGAGTGGGTCATCCTCATGGTCCGGTTCGGTGCAGCAGAGTACCAAACGCCGGGCCCCGTGTCGTCCGTATTATTCCGGCGCAATTTTCCGCAGGGCGCTTGCGGTGGGAAGGCCGGATTCGGTACGCTAGGTGCTTAACGTTCCTCCGGAATGCCCAACCCTCCCCGACTCGTCCGCGCATGGCTCGACTCGCTTTCCTCCGGAATCGTTGAATTCGACCGTAACTGGGATTCTGCCGCTCCCCCGGTGATCGCCCTGTCGGGAGCGGTCGAGGTGACCCAGTTCAAGAGGGCGCCCGATCTCGAGGTGGCGAAGACCCTCCGCTACTTTGTGAGGGAGCCGGGAACTATCTCGTTCGCGCTCCCGCTTAAGCGCAACGGCGGCGTGGGCCGGGCCGACGAGAGCGTATTTGTCGCCGGGCCCTTCAACGGGTGGCAGGAGGCCGTCCGGAACAAGGACTGGCTGCTCAAGCTCCAGGACCTCGATGGGGAGGACGTGCTCGTGTGGACGGGGCCCTCACGGAAGGTCCTTAGCGGCGGCGAGGTGATGTTCAAGTTCGTGACCGAGGACAACCAGTGGCTGCACCCGAGCGACGACGCCCCCAACTGCGTGCGAGACGAGACGGGATTCGTGAACCGTTTCGTGGACCCGGCGAAGACCGGGGCCCACCTGTGGCGTTTCGAGCTTTCGGCATCCCTTGACCTCGCGGGCGCCTGGACGGTGGCAGCGGGGGCGGACGTGAAGAGCGGTTTCATTCCCCTGGTGCCTGGCGACTTCTTTTTCGACCTGAAGTCGGACCTGCCGATGGGCGCCATTGTGTCCCAGCGCTCGACGACCTTCCGCATCTTCGCCCCGAGGGCCGAGACCGTGACCCTCTACGCCTGCCATGACATTTCCCGAAGGAAGGCCGCGGACAGCTTCCCGCTTGCGCGCCGGGGCGACGCGGATGGAGCAGCCGGAGTCTGGCAGGTCGAGCTCGACCGCAACCTCCACGGGTGGTTCTACTGGTATTCGATCGAGGCGGCGGGCCCGGACGGCAAGGTCACGGCCCACGGCGACATCCTGGATCCCTACGCCCTCGCGGCCGTGGACCGTTCGGGGCCCGGGATCGTTCTCGACCGGGCTTGGGTTGGAAGGCCGGAGGGCGACTTCAGGACGCCCGCTTGGCAGGACCTGGTGATCGCGGAGGCGCACGTGAGGGACCTGGCGGCCCGGGCCCCGGTGACCGCCACTGCAAGCGAGAGGCGCGGCTTCACGGGACTCAGGATGTGGGTCGAGAGCCCGGACTTCTACCTCCATCATCTCGGTGTCAACTGCGTCGAGCTCCAGCCGGTCCAGGAGTTCGATAACAAGACCGCGGAGGAGTACCATTGGGGCTACATGACCAACAGCTACTTCGCCCCGGAGAGCAGCTATGCGCTGGCCCCGGCCGAGGCCTCGGGGGTCCGCGAGCTCCAGCAGGCGGTCAAGGCTTTCCACGACCGCGGAATAGCCGTCATCCTCGACGTGGTCTACAACCACGTGGGCGAGCCGGCGCACCTGATGATGATCGACCGGCTCTATTACTTTGAGCAGGACCCGCAGGGCAACCTGGCCAACTGGAGCGGCTGCGGCAACGACCTGAGGGCCGGGGCCGCGATGGCGACCCGGCTGATCATCGACAGCTGCGTCCACCTGATCGAGGCCTACGGCGTCGACGGCTTCCGCTTCGACCTGGCGGAGCTCCTGGGAATCGATGTACTTAAGCAGGTCGAGGCGGCGCTAAAGCGGGTGAAGCCAGGCGTAATCCTCATCGCCGAGCCGTGGAGCTTCAGGGGGCACATCGCCGGGGCGCTCCGCGACACGGGCTGGGCCTCCTGGAACGACGGCTTCCGGAATTTCCTCAGGGACTACGTCCTCGGCTCTGAGCCCGCCGAAAGGCTCGAATACTTCCTGCGGGGCTCACCCTGGTACTTCGCCAAGTGGCCCGCCCAGACCGTCAACTACACCGAGTCCCACGACGACCGGACCTGGATCGACTCCATCACTGAGAATCCCGGGTTCAACGGCTCCAATCCAACGCTCAACGATGTGAGGCGTACCCACCTGATGGCGTCGATCCTCTTCATGTCGGTGGGCATCCCGATGCTGGCGGAGGGGCAGGACTTCCTCCGGAGCAAG
>CAISPT010000341.1 GCA_903887455.1 uncultured Opitutaceae bacterium
AGAAGAACCAGGACATCGGGGTCTCGATCGCCACCATGGGGTCGACCGCCGACTTGGACTTCCTGAACAGGCCCCCCAGGCCCTTGAAGGCCCGCGCCATGACCCGCCAGTTGAGCGCGAACGCGAGGAGGCCCGAGACGACCATGCACGACACGCCGCCCCAGAGCGTCCACGAGATGATGTTCCGGTAGCCGCTGCCTGCGATGATCCCGTGGGACTGGAGGATCGGGACGTAGACGCCCCAGCACAGGGTCCCGCCGATCAGGATGCTCGCCGCAGGGCGGATCCCCATCAGGGCCCCTCCGCCGATGAACACCGGGTCCCAGACGAACGTGACCGTGCGCCCTATCCACGCCGGTCCGAACACCACCTTGTCGATGCGCTCGACCAGGTTTCCGAGGCCGAAGGGCTCGAGCTTCGGGCTGATGAACCGCAGGCCGTCGACCCAGAACTGGCTTATCGCCGCAGGTATCGCCGCCCAGACCAGGCCGTGCGCCGACTTGACGGCGCTCTTGCCCTTCGAAAAAAGCGCCCGGAGGGTTTCGGCGGTCGCGATCCCGGTGGGGAAGCGCAGCTGCTCGACGTTGATCATCTGGCGCTTCATCGGGATCGCCATCGTGACCCCCAGGACCGCGATGAAGAACACCCAGGCCAACGAGAGGCCGATCGGCAGCGCCTGCTGATTGATCATGTAGTAGGCCGAGAAGGCCGACACCAGCGTGGCTCCCGTGGCGTAGCCCGCGGAGTCGGCGGTCGACTGCAGGCAGTTGGTTTCGAGGATCCCCATCGGGGTCTTCCATATTCTCACCTTCACCATGAAGGTGGAGAGGATGTAGGAGACGATGCAGGCCGTGATGGCCACTCCGATGGCCCATCCCGCCTTGAGCCCGATGTAGAGGTTTGTCAGCGCGAGGACGCCGCCGAGGAGCGTGCCCATCAGGACCGAGCGGAGGGTCAGCTGGGGCATCGTGTCGCCCCGTCCCTTGAAGACCTGCTCAAACCACTGTCGCTCAATCTCCTCGGGAGTTCCCGTGAAGCCTTCGACCCTTAGCGGGGCGTCCTCGGCTGCTGCATCTTCCGGTACCGGAGAAGGGGTGGGGGGCATGTCCAGTTTCTTGCGGACAATGCCGGGCGCCCCGGGGTATGGCGAGAGTGATTCCGCGGCTGAGGCGGGTCCGGTCGCACCTATCAGGCGCGGAAGCCGCGCCCATAAGGGAGGGCCTAGGCGTAGCGGTCCTCAGTCCAGGGATCGGCGGTGTTCGAGTAGCCGCGCACCTCCCAGAACCCGAGCTTGTCCTCGGCCAGGAAGGTGATCGCCTTCACAAACTTCGCCCCCTTCCAGGCGTAGAGCTTCGGGATGATGACCCTCGCGGGACCGCCGTGCTCGCGCGCTATCGGGGCGCCGTCAAATGAGGTGGCGACAAGCGTGTCGTCGTCCAGGCACTTATCGAGGGAGACGTTGGTCGAGTACCCGTCGTAGCTCGAGAAATAGGCGAACCGGGCCCCCTGCGAGGGACGGACCAGCTCGTAGAGGGTTGTGAGGGGCACACCGCCCCACCTGCAGTCGAACTTCGACCACGTGGTGACGCAGTGGAAGTCGCTCACGTCCTCGACTTGGCCGAGGGCGCAGAACTGGGCCCAGGTAAGGGTGACGGGGTTCTCGACCAGTCCGTCGATCTGGAGGGTCCATTCGTCCAGCGGGACCTCGGGTTGGACGCCCAGGTCAAGCACGGGGAACCCGTCGGTCAGCTTCTGCCCGGGGGGCAGGCGGTCCGAGGAACGGACGGCCCGTGCGGACACCCCGCGGGCCTTCTGCTTCTCCGCCCACCTCTGCTTGGCCTCGATGTAGCGCTCCTTGGACATCGGCCGACCCTATGCCGGGAACATCCCCGCGGCAAGTTCAGGCGCCGGGGCGCGAGAAAAAGCGGGCCGCCCGCTCGTTGGCCGGGGAGTCGATCACCTCGGCCGGGGTGCCGCGAAGGACGACCCGGCCGGCGTCCATGAAGACCACCTGGTGGGAGACGGCCCTCGCGAACGCGACCTCGTGGGTCACGACGGCCATGGTCATCCCCTCGGCAGCCAGCGCCCTCATGACCGAGAGCACCTCGCCGGTGAGCTCGGGATCGAGGGCCGAGGTGGGCTCGTCGAAAAGGAGGGCGACGGGCTCCATGGCGAGCGCGCGGGCGATCGCCGCCCGCTGCTGCTGCCCCCCGGAGAGTTGGAGCGGATGGGAGTCCGCCTTGTCCGACAGGCCGACCCGGGCGAGAAACCCGAGTGCCCGCTCGCGCGCCGCCGCGGCGGGCAGCCCCAGGATCACACGGGGGCCGAGCGCCACGTTCTCCCAGACCCTGAGGTGCGGGAACAGGTTGAACTGCTGGAAGACCATCCCCACCCGGGACCGGAGGGCATCCAGGTCCCGGTCGCGCGCGCGCACCCTCTGCCCTTGGAAGATCACCTCGCCCGAGTCCGGAACCTCGAGGAAGTTGAGGCACCTGAGAAGGGTCGACTTTCCGGAGCCGCTGGGCCCGAGGATCGCCGTCACCTCCCCCGCGCGGATCTCGACCGAGATCCCGTCGACGGCGGTCACGGCGCCGAAGCGCTTCACCAGGGAGCGCGCCTCGAGGACCACGGCGTGCGGTTTCGGGTCAGCTGGCATGGCGGCGGTAGCGGTGCTCCAGGCCCTTGACTCCGAGGGCCAGGAGGAGCGTGAGGGCGAGGTACAGGAGCGCCAGGAGCGTCAGGCTCTCGGTGTAGCGGAAGGTCGCGCTCGCGTACAGGCGGGCCTCCTGCGTGACGTCCCGCACCCCGAGCACCGAAACGAGCGAGGAGTCCTTCAGGAGCGAGATCAGGTCGTTTCCAAGCGTCGGCAGGATGCGCCGGAAGGTCTGGGGGAGCAGGACATGCCTTAAGGCCTGCCGCTGGGTGAGGCCGAGCGCCCGGGCTGCCTCGGCCTGCCCCCGAGACAACGAGGTGAGCCCCCCGCGCACGGTCTCGGCCTCGAAGGCCCCGTAGGCGCAGACGAGGGCCGCGACCACGCGCGCCCCCATCGGGACGTCGGACGGCCTCAGGGTCGCCAGGAACCCCGTTCCCCCGGAGCCCCACTTCAGGGCCTCGACCCCCAAGGGCACCAGGACAAAGGCGACGATGAAGATCTGCACCAGGATCGGGACACCCCGGGCGACCTGGACGTAGAGGGTGGCGAGGTTCCGGCGGACCGGCGAGGGCGAGACCAGGCCCAGCGCCGTGGCGAGCCCAAGGCCGATCGCCAGGGGAAACGCGACGGCCGTCACGGCGAGGGTCACTCCGAGACCGGAGAGGATCCTCATCAGGATGTCTCCGTAGAGCTCCGAGGTGGCGGCCCTCCATGCGAACACGGTGCCCCCTAGGGCGAGCACCAGCAGCCACCAGGGGGCCCGCGAAAGCCGTCCTGCGTTCCCGGAATTGAGCCTCCCGTCGGGTCCGATCATCTGCTGGGGTGCGTCACGGGTGCGCCGGCCGCGGGGAGAACCACCGGGCGTTCAACGTCGCGAGCGACCCGTCCGCCCGCATCTGCGCGAGCGCAAGGTCGACGGACGCCCTGAGCGGGGAACCCGAGGTGAAGACCATCGCCAGGTCCTGGCCCGCGAGCGCGCCGTCAAGCAGGCGGAGGCGCTCGGCGTTCGCCCCCACGTAGCCCTGGCCGCCCACGTCGTCGATGATCACGGCGTCCAGGTCCCCGGAGATCAGGGCCTGGACCAACTCGCCGAACCCGTCGTACGCGACGATGCGCGCCCGTCCCACGAGCTCCTCGGCCCGGGTGTAGTTGGTGTTGCCCTTCTGCGCCCCGAGCCGGGCGCCTGGTGTCTTGGCGAACTCCTCAAGCGAGCCGAAGCGCTTCTCCGCGAGCCTGACGAGGAGTCGCTGGCGAACCTGGGCGTAGCTCACCGAGAAGTCGACGACCCGGGCCCGGTCCGCCGTGACCGTGATCCCATTGGCGGCCATGTCGAACTGCCCGGTCGCCACGCCCTGGATCATGCTGTCCCAGGGGATCTCCCGGAACTCGGGCCTGAAGTTGAGACGGCGGCCGATCTCTCGTACGGCATCGTAGTCCCAGCCCTCCGCCTTGCCGGTCGAGGGCGGGACGAAATTGAAGGGGGGGTAGTCATCCTCGACGGCAACGACCACGGTGCGGCCCCCCAGATTGGGGAGGGGCTCCGCCGGGGCCCGAAGGGCGCAGGCCAGGCACAGGGCAAGTACGAGTGGGATCCTTCGCAGCACCCGTGGACCGTGGCGGACCACCGGAAAGCTGGCAAGAACGCCCTCCGGTCCCGGCCGCTACTCGAGCTCCTCCTCCAGGAGGGCGGCCTCCACGGCCGACTTGCGGCGCACGTAGTAGACCGTCATCCCGCCCTGGTACAGGACGGTCGCGGCGGCGACTCCGACGTAGACGAGCCTAAGGAAGGTGAGCAGGAACTGGTCGACCGTCATCCCGGCCAGTCGGATCTGCTCGGTGAGCTCGGTCGTGACGACGGTCCTCAGCGGCTCGATGTCGGGCCTCAGGAGCTTCACTGCCGAATAGCCGAGAAGGATGGCCATGAGGTAGAGCTGGCTCGTGATGAGCCAGTTCATGCCCCGGCTGCGGCCGACCTTAAGGAGCGTGAGGCCGTGCAGCTCAATGGCCCCGGCTGCGGCCACCAGGAGTCCGATCAGGGCCCCGGGGACGTCGCGGGAGGCCGCGGAGATCAGGGCAAAGGCTCCCGACACCCCGAGGACCGAAAGCCCGTCGAAGCGTGCGATGCGCTGCACCCGGCGAAAGGTCTCTGAGGGGAGGAGGGGGGGCTTCATGCGAGGTGCGGGAGCGGTCATTCCCCTGATTTGGGGGGGTAAGCTCAAGCTTCTTCGCTAAGGGGGAGGGCGGCCCGCCTCCCGGCGGCTCAATTGGGGTTCGGGCCGGTTTGGGTTTGCGGTCGGGCCCATACACGGGAATATCACGCACAAGCAGTAACCCCAATACCCCCATGGATACCCCCGTTTCGGCGCTTATTGAGCGCAAAGGGTCAGATGTCTTCGCTGTGGCCTCGACGATCACGATCGCCGAAGCCGTGGCTGAAATGAACAGGAAACGAATCGGCTGCATCATCGTCATCGATGACGGCAAGATCGCAGGAATATTCACCGAGCGCGACGTGCTGAGCCGCGTCGTGGGAGCGGACCTGAACCCAAAGACGGTCCGCGTCTCGGAGGTGATGAGCAAGAACGTCCTCTCGATCACCCCGGACACAACGGTCGAGCAGACGATGGTCATCTTCGCCGAAAAGAAATGCCGCCACCTGCCCGTGATCGAGGCGGGGCAGCTGAAGGGACTGGTCTCGATCGGCGACATCTCGCGCTGGGTCGCGGACGTGAGCCGCGCCGAGGCCGACCACCTGAAGAATTACATCGCAGGCGGGTTTCCCTCCTGACCGCTCGGGGCGGGCCCCGGCAAGGGGCCGCCGAGATCGGGCCGCGCTTCTTGACGAAGGGCGGCGACCTTGCACGTTGGTCGGGTAACAACCCACCACCCGAATGAAAGCACCGATCATCGCCCTCATGTCAGCCCTCAGCATGGCCTCCGCAGGCGCCGCGGTCGTCACCAGAGACGTCGCCTACGAGCACGGGGGCGTGAGGCTCCGCGGCTTCCTCGCCTACGACGACCAGAAGGTGAAGGACGGAAAGCTCCCCGGCGTCCTCCTTGTCCACGAGTGGTGGGGGTTGAACGACTACGTGAAGGGCCGGGCCGTCCAGGTCGCGAAGCTGGGCTACGTGGCCTTTGCCCTGGACATGTACGGAGCCGGTGTCCTCGCGGACGACCCCGCGACGGCGGGCAAGCTCGCCGGCCAGTTCTACGGCAAGCCGCTGATGGCCGAGCGCGCCCGCGCCGGCCTCGACCAGCTCCTGGCCACGGGCCTTGTCGACGCGTCGAAGGTCGCCTCGATCGGCTACTGCTTCGGGGGCTCGACCTCACAGGCGCTCGCCTACTCAGGGGCGCCGCTCGCGGGAATCGTGAGCTTCCACGGGGGGCTGATTCCGGCCACGGCCGGCAACAGCACGAAGTTCCTCATCTGCCACGGGGCCCTGGACCCCTCCTCGAAGCCCGAGGAGATCACCGCCTACCTCAAGTCGCTAAACGACGCCAAGATTGACTACCGCTTCGTCCAGTACGCGGGCGCCCTCCACGCGTTCACGAACCCGGGAGCGGACGCGAAGGCGGCGGCCTACCCGCAGCTGAAGGGCTTTATTGGCTACAGCCCCACGGCCGACCGCCGTTCATGGGAGGACATGAGGGCCTTCCTCGCAGAGGTCTTCGGTTCCTAGGGCCTGCCGGTCGGGGCGCCGTACCAGGCGCGTGTTCGGTTGCACGCCCCGCAGATCGAAAGCATCACCGGAACCTCGACCAGGACGCCGACCACGGTGGCCAGGGCGGCTGGCGACCCTGGCCCGAAAAGGGCGATCGCGACCGCCACCGCCAGCTCGAAGAAATTGCTGGCGCCTATGAGGGCGCCGGGGGCGGCCACCGAGTGCTCGACCCGGAGCGCCCGCATGAGCAGGTAGGTGACGCCCGAGTTGAAGTAGACCTGGATGACGATCGGGACGGCGATCAGGAGCACCATGAACCACCGGCTTGTCAGGTTCTCGGCCTGGAAGGCGAAGATGAGGACAAGCGTGAGGAGAAGGGCCGCGATCATCACCGGGTGGAAGAGCGGCAGGAACGATTTTTCGAACCAGTCCAGGCCCCGGGAGCGGGTGAGCGCGAGGCGTGTCAGGTAGCCGGCCGCCAAAGGAATCACGATGAAGACCACCACGGAGGTCACCAGGACGGCTGTCGGGACGACCACATGGGCGACGCCGCAGAGGAACATCACCAGGGGCGCAAACACGACCAGCATGATCAGGTCGTTTACGGCCACCTGCACCAGGGTGTAGGCGGGGTCGCCCTCGGTCAGGTAGGACCAGACGAACACCATGGCCGTGCACGGCGCCGCGGCGAGGATGATGAGGCCCGCGGTGAACCCGCGGGCCGTCTCCGGGTCGATCCAGGACGAGAACACGTGCTGCATGAACACCCATGCCAGGAGCGCCATCCCAAACGGCTTCACGAGCCAGTTCACGAAGAGGGTGACCATGAGGCCCCGCGGCCGGCGGGCGATGCCGCCCACCGCGGCGAAGTCAACCTTGAGCATCATCGGATAGATCATCAGCCAGAGCAGGATGCTGATCGGGATGTTCACGTGGGAGTCCCTGCCAAACTCCATGCCGCTCAGCCGGGAGGTGAGCCCCGGGAACGCCTTGCCGAGGGCGACACCCACCGCCATGCAAGCCAGGACCCAGACCGAGAGGAAGCGCTCGAACACGGCGAGGCGCCGCGGGGCCTCCGGTGGGGTGCCTTTCTGCAGCTCGCTCACGCCTTGTACGGCGTCTGCGCCGCAATGCGCTCCAGCGCCATCGCCTTTAGCTCACGGTCGGGCAGGGCGCAGAGAAGGTCGATTCTGCGTGCGATCTGGGAGGCGACCTGCACGAACACCCACTTGCGCTGCTCCTCCGTGCCCTCGGCGGCCGCAGGGTCGGGGGATCCCCAGTGGGCGATCACCGGCTGGCCTGGCCAGACCGGGCAGGATTCGCGGGCATTGTCGCAGACCGTGATGACGAAGTCGAACTTCACGTCCTTGAACTCGTCCCACGACTTGCTGCGCGCGCCCGAGGCGTCGATCGCGTACTTCTCCTGCAATACCCAAAGGGCGAGCGGGTTTACGGTTCCCGAAGGCTTGGCGCCGGCGCTGTAGGCCTCGAAGCGGCCCTTTCCCTTCATCCTCAGCAGGTATTCGCCGATCACGCTCCGCGCGGAGTTTCCCGTGCAGAGGATCAGCGCCTTGTAGGGGGTCTTGTCGCTCATGCGGTTTGGGGCGCCTTGCGGCTGCGCTTCGGGGTTAGTGAGCAGCAGGAGCCCCCCTTTTTTAGGGCGGCAGCAAGCTGGGCTAGCCTGCGAATGTCCGACCGAAATGCCGGCTCCTCGCCAGAGCAGTCCTGCAGGCACGAGAGGTTTCGCTCGAGCTCGGCGGACCGCTTCGTGGGCAGGCTGTAGATCATCCAGTTTGAATCGCGCCGCACCGACACCATGCCGCGCACGCGGAGGTAGGCCAAGTGCTTGGAGACCTTCACCTGG
>CAISPT010000342.1 GCA_903887455.1 uncultured Opitutaceae bacterium
AAGGACGCCGTTCTGCTCCTTCAGGAGAAGGACGGTGTCGATCCCGGGCGAGGGCCCGTCGGGGTGGAAGAAGCCGCAGTCGATCTCGCCCTGCTTGAGCGCGGCGATCTGAAGCGAGGTCGGTGACTCGGTGAGCTCCAGGCGAATCCCCGGGAACTGCCGGCGGAAGCCCCGCAGGATGTCCGGGAGAACGGTCGCCATCGCGAGCCCCGTGAAGGAGACCCGCAGGCGGCCGACGCGGCCCTCGGCCACCGCCCGCATGTCGGCGGGCACCCGCATGAGCGCGCCAAGGACGGGCTCGACCCGCTCGACCAGGGCGTGGCCGGCGGGGGTAAGCTCCACGCGGCGGCTAGAGCGGGCGAGCAGCCGGACGCCGAGCGCCTCTTCGAGCTGCGCGATCTGGCGGCTGAGCGCCGGTTGGGCGACGCCGAGCGCCTCGGCGGCCTTCCGGAAATGGAGTCTGCGGGCGACCTCCCTGAAGTAGACCAGGTGTCGCAGTTCGAAGGGATATTGATACTCTCTAGGCATCAGTAATACCCAAACAAGTATTTCCCAGACAATGCAACCCTGTGGTATAAACGCCCATGCCAAAAACCCTCTTTGAGAAAGTATGGGACGCCCACACCGTGCGCACGCTGGCCAACGGCCAGACGCAGCTGCTGATCGGGACCCACCTGATCCACGAGGTGACGAGCCCCCAGGCCTTCGGGATGATGCGCGACCTCAAGCTGAAGGTCGCCATGCCCCACCGCACCTTTGCGACCGTCGACCACATCGTCCCGACCGACCAGGTGAGCGAGCCCTACGCGGACCCGCTGGCCGATGCGATGATCAAGGAGCTCCGAAGGAGCTGCAAGGAGTTCGGGATCACCTTCTTTGACCGGTCGACGGGCAAGCAGGGCATCGTCCACATCGTGGGCCCGGAGCAGGGCATCACGCAGCCGGGAACGACGATCGCGTGCGGCGACTCCCACACGAGCACGCACGGTGCCTTCGGGGCCATCGCCTTCGGCATCGGAACGACCCAGATACGCGACGTCCTGGCGACGCAGACAATGGCGCTCGGGCGCCTGAAGGTCCGCCGGATCGAGGTGAACGGCCGGCTAAAGCCGGGCGTCTACGCCAAGGACGTGATCCTGCACATCATCGCCACCTTGGGCGTAAACGGCGGGACCGGCTACGCCTACGAGTATGCGGGAGAGGTCTTCGACCGCTTCTCGATGGAGGAGCGGATGACGGTGTGCAACATGTCGATCGAGGGCGGGGCCCGTGCGGGCTACGTGAACCCCGACGAGACGACCTTCTCCTACCTGAAGGGCAGGCCGTACTCCCCGAAGGGCGCCGCGTGGGACGCCGCTGTTGCCCGTTGGAAGGCCGTCGCGAGCGACCCCGGCTGCACCTACGACGACGTCGTGAAGATCGACGCCGCCGACATAGCCCCCACCGTCACCTGGGGCATCAATCCCGGCCAGGGGCTGCCGATCACGGGCTCCATCCCCGACCCGGCAAAGGCGTCAAGTGCGGACGAGAAGAGCTCGATCGAGGAGGCCCTCGCCTACATGAAGCTCAAGCCCGGCGCCCCCATCAAGGGCACGAAGATCGACGTCGCCTTCCTGGGCTCCTGCACGAACGGGCGCCTGAGCGACTTCCAGGAGGTGGCGCGCTTCCTGAAGGGCCGCCGAGTTGCCCCCGGGGTGAAGGCGATCGCCGTCCCCGGCTCGCAGGGCGTCGGGCTTATTTGCGCCGAGCTGGGGATCGACAAGGTCTTCCAGGACGCGGGCTTTGAGTGGCGATCGGCGGGGTGCTCCATGTGCCTGGCCATGAACCCTGACAAGCTGGAGCCCGGGGAGCGCTGCGCCAGCACCAGCAACCGCAACTTCGAGGGGCGCCAGGGCAACGGGGGGCGCACCCACCTGTGCTCCCCA
>CAISPT010000343.1 GCA_903887455.1 uncultured Opitutaceae bacterium
CAGGAAGTTCATCTCGCTCTTGCTGCGCCACCTTGGGACGACGCGCATCTTCGAGGCGCCCAACGGCATGGAGGCGCTCGAGGTCTACAAGCGCGAGCAGCCGGACCTGGTGATGCTCGACGTGAACATGCCGATCATGGACGGGATCGCCACCCTGAAGGCGCTGAAGGCCATCAACCCGGACTGCGTGGTCGTGATGCTCACCTCCCTCGCGAACCGCCAGACGATCGACGAGGCCGTGGCTCTCGGTGCCGCCAACTACATCAGGAAGGACGCACCGCCCGAGGACATCGGCCGGGCGCTAGCGGAGACGATAGAGGCGTGCTTCGAGACCGATGACATGCCCGACGACCCCTCCCCCAGCCCATGAGCGAGCACGACACCCCCCCCGCGGAGAAGCCCGCGGCCAAGGCCGCCTTGGCCGAGGTGCGCTACTCCCTGCACGAGCTGCTGGCCGAGATCGAGGCGGAGCGCGGCTCCGCCTCGTTCGCGATGGAGAAGCTCGACCAGGCCGAGATCGGCAAGCTCTTCAAGGTAAAGAAGGTCACCCGTGTTAAGCCAAAGAGTTGAGACATTCTACGCCAGGCTCCGCGAAACTCCCAACTTCGGGAGCGAGGACGAGCTGCGCCTTCTCCACGAGCGCCACGGCGACACGCCCGAGCTCGTGCAGGCGGTGATCGAGTCGAAGATCGCGGCAAAGGACGACGCCTGCAGGTTCTGGGCCGACACGATGAACGTGGCCTACGTGGACCCGTTTGTCTCGGTCATCACGGACGACGCGATCGAGAAGATCCCGCTTGAGGTGGCGAAGAAGGTCCGCGCGATCGGACTGTACATTTTCAATGGCACCATGACGGTGGCGATGGCGGCCCCCGACGACCTGGAGACCGCCAAGCGCCTGGGCCAGATCGCCCGCATCCCGGTGAGCCCCGTCTTCGCGCTGCCCCGCGAGGTCGACGACGCGATCGCCATCCATTACTCCAACGAGGAGCGCCTCGAGGACAGCCTGGGCCAATTGGAGCGCTCGACTCTCTTCGACCAGCCCGAGCTCGCCGGCGACAAGCTGGCGGCACTCGCCGAGAACAACGCCTTAGTCCAGATCCTCGACGAGATCGTCTACTACGCCATGCGCGAGCGGGCGACCGACATCCACATCGAGGCCCAGGAAATCCACTCCCGCATCCGATTCCGCGTGGACGGCAACCTGCGCGAGATCCTCACCTACTCCAGGAAGCTCCACAAGGCGCTCATCTCCCGAATCAAGATCCTGTGCAACCTGGACATCGCCGAGACGAGGATCCCCCAGGACGGGCGCTTCTCGCTGCCGATCGGCAACCAGACGGCCAACTTCCGCGTCTCCACGATACCTTCGGCCTACGGCGAGAAGGTCGTGATCCGCATCCTCGCGATGTCGGGCAAGAAGTCGATGATCACGCTGGAGAAGATGATGATGTCGCAGTCGATCCTGCAGCCCTTCCGGCGCCTGATCCAGAACCCGAACGGCATCATCTTCGTGACCGGACCGACCGGCTCGGGCAAGACGACGACCCTCTACTCCGCGCTCCACGAGATCAACACCCCGGAGCTCAATATCTCGACGATCGAGGACCCGATCGAGATCCAGCTGGAGGGCGTGACGCAGAGCCAGGTCAACCACTCGATCGACTTGAAGTTCGCGAACCTGCTCCGGGCGCTCATGCGCCAGGACCCCGATGCGATCCTGATCGGCGAGATCCGCGACCTTGAGACGGCGAAGATCGCGACCGAGGCCGCCCTCACCGGGCACATTGTCTTTGCGACCCTGCACACCAACTCCGCGCCCCAGGCGATCACCCGCCTGATCGAGATCGGCGTCGAACCCTACATGGTGGCCCCGTCGGTCATCGGCGTCCTGGCCCAGAGGCTGGCCGCGCGGATCTGCGAGAACTGCAAGGAGGCCTACACCCCCACCAGGGAGGTCCTAAGCAAGTACTTTAAGGACGAGGGATTGACCGAAGTCTCCTTCTACCGGGGCAAGGGGTGCCCGAAATGCCGCAACACCGGCTACAAGGGCCGCGTGGCGATCCACGAGCTTGTCCTCATCACCGAGGAGATCCGGGCTCTGATCAGCGAGGGGCGCAGCGTCCAGGAGATCACCAAGGCGGCGGCCAAGGTGGGCTACAAGCCGCTCCGCTACGACGGCCTTAAGAAAGTCCTCCTCGGCATGACAACCATCACCGAGATCGAGCAGAACACCTCCTTTGAGTGGGCGACCTAGCGCCTCCCTGAAACGACCCTTAACCCACAGACGCCGTGCCCGAACTACCCTCCATCGATCCCGAAGCCATTAGCAATCTCAGGGAGCTCAACCCCGGCGACGGCGGCGAGTTTCTGCGGGAGATCATCGCCATCTACCTGGAGGACACCCCGAAGCGGATCGAGGACTTAAGGAGTACGCTGAAGTCGGGTGACACGGCCGGTTTCACCCGGGCCGCCCACACGATCAAGGGCAGTTCCGCCAACGTCGGAGCCCAGGTCCTAAAAGGCATCGCCGAGCGCCTTGAGATCATGTCCCGGCGCGACGGGATAGCCGGGGCCGAGCCCGTGGTCGCCGAGATCGAGACCGAGTTCGCACGGGCCTCGGCGGAGCTCCTGAAGCTCAAGAGCTAGCGGTAGAGCGCGGTGCTGGGCACCGCTGCCAGCACGTTGTACTGGCGCATCGCCAGACGCCACCACTCGGCCAAGGACTCGGAGGGAAGGCTCCAGAGCTCCCGGTGAAGGTGGATCATCGATTGGGGATCCAAGAGGAGAGCCATCTTTTCCTTGGTCGTGAACTTGCCCGGGCCCTCCCTGAGCAGGCGCAGCTGTAGCTTCGCAAACCACTCCCTGGCGACGGCGCTCGTCCTGCGCTGCCTTAGGAGCGCCACGTGCATGGCGTTGATGTACGGGTCGAGAACCGCCTGCATGAGCCCGTAGTCGGCCCGCAGCGGCTCGAACGGCGGCAGGTGGCGGTAGCACTCCTCCAGGTTCTGGCTGAGGAGCCTGAGCTCCTCAGGGGGCTGCGTCTCGTCCGGGGTGACAAAGATGCCCAGCTCCTGCGCCCGTCGCCCGAAGCTCGCCTTGCTGAGGAAGATTGACACCGGGATCGAGAACACGAGCCCGGCCAGGACCGGGCTAAGCCACGCGAAGTAGGCTGGGATCAGGATCAGGGAGGAGACACCCCAGACCAGGCCGAAGATCGTCTGGGGGCCGTGGGTGATGATCGCCTCGCGCCAGTCGGTGCCATCCTCGTCGGCCAGGCGCTTCTGTGTGACCCAGCCGACGCCCTGGCCAAGGAGGGTGAAGATCACGAACTTCGTGTTGAAGATCA
>CAISPT010000344.1 GCA_903887455.1 uncultured Opitutaceae bacterium
CGTACCTGAGCCGCATCTTCGTCGAGTAGTCGTCGCTGCAACGACCCAAGATCGGCTTCTTGTTTTTCAGGAAAAAGGTAATCGCCATGCGGGCCCGAAGGTAAGCGCGGGGGTGGCGTTTGCAAACGCAAATGACGGGAACCTAGGCCCTAGCGCATCAACGCATTCCAATGTTTTTATGGGTGATGGGGGAGGGTCCCCATCCAACCCAGAAGATCGGTGACGTACTGGGGCCACGTCCTGAAACGGCGCTCACCGGCCTCCTTTTGCAGCGCCTGGAGGCGGGCCGGCGAGGTGAGAAGCCCGTCGATGGCCGCGGCAATCTCCTCGGTACCTGCAGCACCCAGGTCCAGGCACCCGCCGCCGCGCGCGATCTCGCCCAGCGCACCCTCAAAACGGCAGAGGCAGGGCCTTCCCCGCGCGAGACTCTCCGCGACCGGCAACCCGAAGCCCTCGGCAAGGGAGGGATAGACGGTGAAGGCGGCATTTTCGTAGGCGGTCTCAAGCTCCTGCTCGGTGGCGGGCCCGGGGTAGCAGACCGGCCGGCCCTTGGCCTTGAGCGCGGAGATCTGCCGAAGCGCCGCTGCCCCCGTCTCCGGGTGCGCGAGGCCGATCAGGTGAAGCTCGAAGACCCGGCCCCGATCCCAGAGCGCCTCGCACGCGGAAAGGAGAGCCGGATGGTTCTTCCGGCCCTCAAGGCTTCCGATGCAGAGGACGGTCGGGGGCGCATCTATCCGGGAAACCTTGAGCGCGGGCGCGGGATCGAGGCCAAGCGGGATTGCCACCACCGGCGGCGTCCGTGAAACCCCGAGCCACTGCCAGTAGCCGCGAAGCGCGTCTTTCGAGGCCGCCGAGACGGCTGCGATGCCGTCGAACTGCAGGAGTTCCTGGAGATAGGCCGGGAAGCGGGCGACCGTGGAGCGCGGCGTGTACTCTGGGAATTGGAGCGCGAGGGCGTCGTGGAAAAGGGCGACCCGGGGGCCGGTCGAGGACGCGAAGAGTCGGGGAAGCGCCCGGGCGACGGAGGGGGAGAAGATCTCGGGCACCACGACCCCCGGCGGGCCGGCAGGGGACGGCGACTCAAGGGCCGAAAGCGGGTCCCCGGATTTCCTTAGGCGCCTTAGGCGCCCCCTTAGGCTCGCCGCCAGCGACCACCGGGCCCCGCGACCCTTGGCAGGCGCGGTCGCGGCGAGGTTCTGCTCCTCGACCGACCCGAGCGGCCGCCAGGCCCGCTCATAGGGGTCAAAGCAGACGGCCGCGGCTTGTGTTCCCAAGGCCGCGTGGAGCGCCCGGCACACCCGCTGGACCCCCGTCCGGGCCCGGGTGTGGCTCGTGTGGCTTAGGTCGAGGAGGAGCGGCTTTGGCAAGGGCGGGGGGCTTTAGTTCTTCGCGGGGCCGGGGTCGCGCCGCCAGACCGTCACGTTGTCGACCTTGCCCACCTCTGTCCAGTGGCCTGGCACATAGGTGTCGAGGGCCTTGGCGTCGATGACCTCGAAGGGGAAGAGGACGGCGTAGAGGGGACGGCCTGAGGAGCGTAACGCCGCCTCGACCTGGGGCAGGTTGTCCGGGTGGAGCGCGTCCCAGCGCAGGAAGCTAAACTGCGTGTAATAGACGAGGGCGCCGGTCGCCTGCATCGCCAGGCAAACCGAGTCGTGGGGCATGTTCTTCTGCATCCAGTCGGCGAGTCGCCCGTACCGCAGCTCCTCGTTGCCGACGATGAAGGGATGGAGTGAGCGTTCCCCGAGGCCTAGGACAGAAACGCCGAGCGCGAGGGCGACCGTGGCCGCCCCCACGGAGCGTCCCGGGTCAGCCCACCGCGGGGCGCGGGAGAGGAGGTCCCGGCTGACCAAGAGTCCCCCGACCACGAGCGCCGGGGCGGCGGGCAGGAGGAAGCGCAAGTACCACCAGGTCTGGTGGGTGAACGTGTAGGTGGAATAGAACGCCGCGAAGGTGAGGATCCAAATCGCGAGCATCCAGCGGTCGCGCGGCGTGCCGCCCTTCCAGGGAAGGCCGGCAGAGAGCGCCACCACCGGGGTGAAGAGGAGCGGGAGCCACCGAACGTAGTGCAGGAGGGTGCCGGGCACGTAGCCGCTTGAGAAGGCGAAGGTTGTGTCGCCGTAGCCCGTGGTGAGGTAGTGCCCGTAGGCGCGCATGCTGTGGGCGAGGTAGAAGGCCGCGCCTGGCAGGCCGCCGAGGCCTAGCAGCACCCAGCGCCTGGGCGAGGCGCCGAGGGCAAAGGCGAGCGGCACAAAGGTGAGGATGTTGGTCGGGCGCAGCAGGACATCGACTGCCACCGCCACGCCGGCTGCTAGCGCCCATGCCGGGCGCTCCCGGCTCTTGAGAGCGGCGATCATCGCCAGGCAGGTCCACACGAGCGACGGCACGTCGCTCATTGCCTGCATCGACATGAAGAGGTAGAGGGGACTCAGCGCGATGATGGCGGCACCCGATGCCGCCCAGGCGCGGCTTAGCCCCAGCATCCGGCCCAGAACGAAGGTTGCGCAGAGCCCGGCAAGGGCGTGCAGCACGATCACCACGTCCCCGGCATTGTGCCATCCGGCGACGTACTTGGCGGCCAGAATGAACAGGGGCAGGCCCACGGGGTAGGTGGGAACGAGCCCGTCGCCGTTCCAGGCCGGCTTGAAGCCCAAGGGGATGTAGAGCGGCGTCGCGGCCCCCTCCATCGGGAGCCCCGGGATCGTGCGGGCGGGGATGTGGATATAGTGCCAGGAGAGGAGCCGGGCATGGTTCAGGTAGCCCGAGGTGTCGGAGCTCCCCGCCACGGCCCCGACATAGTGCCCCAGGACGGCGGCGTAGACCCCGAGGGCGACCAGGGCCGCAGCTGCCCATACCGTGGCCCTGCGGGTTTGGGGCGGCTCGGGGTCAGGAAAATCCATACTTGCTTTGCGTCGGGGGGACGAGTGGTTTGTCCTCTTTTAGTGGCTGGACTCAATTCATTTCTCAAGGGATGGCCCCATGCGCTCAGGGCGCTCGCCTATGGGGCCCTTGTGGGGCTTTTCGTCTGGAGCATCGCGTTCTTCTACCTTCCGGGTCAGGGGTTTAGCTACCTGATCGAGTTCGGCTCGATGAAGCACGCGCGCTACGTGCCGGAGGTGAAGGCGGTGGCTCACTACGAGGCCCCGAACTCCCCAGGTTACGACTCGCAGTTCTATGTCCAGATCGCGATGCACCCCCACCTGGGGGACAAGGTGCTGCGCGATGCGGTCGACAGCCTCCCGTACCGCGCACGGCGCATCCTTTTCCTCATGACCGCTCGCGTGTTCGGGGGCGGGGACCCCGCGCGCGTCATGAACGCGTACGCCCTACAGAACATCGCCTGCTGGTTCATCCTGGCCTTGGTGCTCCTCCGCTGGTTCCCACCGACCAATTGGGGGAACTTCGTGCGCTGGGGTGCCGTGCTGTTCTCCTTTGGACTTATC
>CAISPT010000345.1 GCA_903887455.1 uncultured Opitutaceae bacterium
AGGAGGGCCTCGGCGATCTTGTCGAGCGCCGAGCGGTGCTCGGTGATGATGGTCTTGGCCCGCTCGTACTGCTCGGAAATGATCCTCTGGATCTCGGCGTCGATCCGCCGGGCGGTGTCCTCGGAGACGTTCTCGGTGCGCTGGATGTCGCGGCCGAGAAAGACCGTGTCGTGGTTGCCGCCGTAGGAGATGGGGCCCAGGGGGCTCATGCCCCAGTCGCACACCATGTGGCGGGCGATCGTGGTGATCTGGACGATGTCGCCGGCGGCGCCGCTCGAGATGTCGTTAAGGACCAGCTCCTCGGCCACCCGGCCGCCGAGGCCCATGGCGATCTGGTTAAGCATGCGCTTCATCGCCTGCGTGAGGACGTCCTTCTTCGGGATGAACATCGTGCTCCCGAGGCTCCGGCCGCGGGGGATGATCGTCACCTTGTGGACGGGCATGTGGCCGTCGTCCAGGACGCCCTGGATCAGCGCGTGGCCCGCCTCATGGTAGGCCGTGAGCTTCTTCTCGTCGTCGTCCATCAGGCGGCGGCGCTCGCGGCCGAACTGGACCTTCTCGCGCGCATCCTCGACGTCCTGCGCGTCGATCTTCTTGCGGTTGCGTCGAGCCGCAAGGAGGGCGGCCTCGTTGAGGAGGTTGGCGAGCTCAGCTCCGGAGAGGCCCGGGGTCCCGCGGGCGATGACGCCCAGGTCCACGTTCTCGGCGAGGCTCAGCTTGCGGGCGTGGACCCTGAGGATCTGCTCGCGGCCGATCATGTCGGGCAGGTCCACGTAGATCTGGCGGTCGAAGCGGCCGGGGCGCAGCAGCGCGCTGTCGAGCACGTCCGGACGGTTGGTCGCCGCGATGATGATCACGCCCTCGGTGGTGTCGAAGCCGTCCATCTCGACCAGGAGGGAGTTGAGCGTCTGCTCGCGCTCGTCGTTACCGCCGCCAAGGCCCGCGCCGCGCTGGCGGCCGACGGCGTCGATCTCGTCGATGAAGATGAGGCAGGGGGCGCTCTTGCGGCCCTGCTCGAACATGTCCCTGACGCGGGAGGCGCCCACGCCGACGAACATCTCCACAAAGTCCGAGCCGGAAATGCTGAAGAACGGCACGTCGGCCTCGCCGGCCACGGCCTTCGCGAGCAGCGTTTTGCCGGTTCCCGGGGGACCGACCATCAGGATGCCCTTCGGGATCCTGCCGCCCATCTTCGTGAACTTCTTCGGGTCCTTCAGGAACTCCACGACCTCGGAGACCTCCTCCTTGGCCTCATCGCAGCCCGCGACGTCGCCGAAGGTCACCTTGTCCCGGTCACGCGTGAGGAGCTTGGCCCGGCTCTTGCCGAAATTGAGCGCGCCGCGGCCCGCCTGGCGCAGCTGCCGGCTGAAGAGGAAGTAGAGGAAGCCGATGATGATGAGCACCGGCAGGACGCTGAGCGCCAGCTGGGTGAGGACCGTCGTCGTCGGGCGCTCCGCGAACTTGTTCGTCTTCTGGAGCCGCTCCATGTTCGAGTCGGTGAGCCTGCCCGCGGCGCGGAAAGCCGAGGTCTTCACCCCCCGCTCGTTGGTGAGGGATGCCGTGTTGAGCTCTCCCGTGATGATCACCCAGTCGCGGCCGCCCGACGGGTCCGGCTGGATGACGCCGTTCTTGATGTCCGCCGACTCGGCGTGGGTCACCACCTCGAAGATCGTGAGCGGCGCCGGAGAAACCGTGATTCCGGGCGACCAGAACAGCAGCCCCACGACCAGGAATGCCAGAACGATCCAGAATATCAGCACCTTCGGCTGAAACCGGTCGGGAGGGATGTTCTTCAGCTGCCTGCGAGGTTTCTTGGTTTCGAGGTCGGGCATCTAGATGGGGATATGACTGTTAAACCAACGTTGTTGTTCCGGCGTTACAAGTCAATGTGGTGTCGCAGTTTTGCGTAGTGCCTCGAAGGCGAGCCTGCCCGCCCTCACTACCGCAAAGCCATGCCTGCCAAGGCTGTGGCGTACGGGGACTCCCCGTTCGACCGACCGCAAGAGGGCGTCAAACCCCTGCCGGGAGAGCGAACCGGCCTTCGGCTGGCCCAGAATCCAGCGGTGGAGCGCCCTCCGCACCACCGCCCGGGGGATTCCCGCCAGCGCCGAGACCGAGAGGGACCCGTCGGCCATTAGGCACCCCGTCCGTTCCACCCACTCCTCGAGCGCCCGGTCGTCCTCCTCAAGGAATTCCCTCGACAGGGCAGCCCCGGCCAGGGCGTCCCGCTCGGAGGCGACAACCCATCCCGGGATCACGTCCCTGCGAAGGCGGTTCCTGAAGTGGGCGCCCTTCCGGTTGCTTGAGTCAAGGCGCCAGGAGGCCCCCGCCTTCCTGAGAAAGGCCTCGATCTCAGCCTTCTTTAGCCCGAGGAGCGGCCGCACATGCAGCCGGCTGCCGGCCGCCCGCGGGGAGCCGACCTGGTGGAGGGGCCGCGGGGCCGAAAGGCCCGAGGCCCCGCTGCCCCGGGCCAGGCGCATGAGGAGCGTCTCGGCCACGTCGTCCTGCTGGTGCCCGAGCCAGAGGACGCGGATGCGGCGCCCGGCCATCGCGCGCTCGATGAAGGAGAATCGGGCCTCGCGGGCACCGGCCTCGCTCCGCGACTTTAGGCGCGCTGTCCAACGCCCGCCCTGGAAGGCGACCCCGAGGGAACGGCAGAGCCCCCGGCAGAACCGCGCGTCGGCGGTCGACTCGGCGCCGCGCAGCCGGTGGTCGAAGTGGAGCGCAAGCAGGCGCCCCACCCGCTTCGGAAAATGGGCGAAGAGAAGCAGGAGGAGCGCCACCGAATCGGCGCCCCCGGAGAGCGCCACGGCCCAGCGCTCCCTCGAGGGACGGGCGCGGGCCCACTCCATCACGGAGGGGTGGAGGCGGTCCGGCGGCAGGAGCCCGGCCAGCCTTTCGGCCGCAGCAGGCCACTGCGCTCTGCCGCGCGTCGTCATGGCCCGCGGCCCCTAGCCGGCGAAGGAGAGGTGCGACTTCCCGAAGTACGGCACCAGGGCCGCGGGGATGCGCACGCGGCCGTCGGACTCGAGGTTGTTCTCGAGGATGGCGGCAAGGACGCGCGGAACGGCGAGCCCCGAGCCGTTCAGTGTGTGCACGAGCTCGGTCTTGCCGGACTCCTTCGAGCGGAAGCGGATCTGGGCGCGGCGGGCCTGGAAGGCCTCGAAGTTCGAGCAGCTGGAGACCTCCAGCCACCGCTTCTGTCCGGCGGCCCAGACCTCCAGGTCGTACTTCTTGGACTGGGCGAAGCCCAGGTCGCCTCCGCACATGAGCAGCACGCGGTACGGGATCTCGAGCTTCCTCAGGAGCGCCTCGACGTCGTTCCGCAGGAGGTCCAGCTCCTCGTAGCTGCGGGTCGGGTGGACCCACTTCAGGAGCTCTACCTTGTCGAACTGGTGGAGGCGGTTGAGCCCGCGGACGTCCTTGCCGTAGCTGCCCGCCTCGCGCCGGAAGCACGGCGTGTAGGCGCAGCGCAGGACCGGAAGCGAGGCCTCGTCGAGGATCTCGTCGCGGAAGAAGTTCGTGAGCGGGACCTCGGCCGTCGGCACGGCGAAGAGCCTGTCGGGGGTCGTCTCGTACATCTGCCCCTCCTTGTCGGGCAATTGGCCCGTGGCCGTGGCGCTCGCCGCGTTCACGAAGATCGGCGGCGAGACCTCGCGGTACCCGGCCTTCGCGTCCTCATCGATGAAGAAGTTGACCAGCGAGCGGACCAGGCGGGCGCCGTCCCCGATAAAGAACGGGAACCCGGCTCCGGTCACCTTTGCCCCCCGCTCGAAGTCATAGAGCCTGGAGAACCCCGGGATGTCCCAGTGGGCGACCGCGTGCGGGCTCTGGGCCAAAACATCGCCGTGGGTTGAGAACGTGACGTTCTCCTCGGGCGTGCGGCCCTCCGGGACACTCGCGTGGGGGAGGTTCGGGAGCGTGAGCATGGCCTCCTTGCACGCCTCCTCGGCGCCCTTCAGCGCCGCGTCCTTCTCCTTGATCTGCGCCGAGACCGCCTTCATCTCGGAAAGCTTCGCCAGGAACTCCGGAGAGCCCTTCGGCAGCGAGGCCATCGCCGTGTTGGCGGCCTTCTGCACGCTGCGCAGGTGCTCGACCTCCTGCAGGTGGGAGCGCCACGAGGCGTCGGCGGCCAGGACCGCGTCCAGGTCCACCTTCAGGTGCTTCTTTGCGATGGCGGCGCGGACCAGGTCGGGGGTCTCGCGGATCAGTTTCGGGTCGAGCATAGCTTAAACAGGGGCGCGGCCGGTCAGCCTCACGAGGATGCGGGGGTTCAGGACACCCTTCAGGGCGTCCGAGCGGGGGAAAGCCAGGTCTTTAGGGACCCGGGGCGAGCCATGCCCAGAGTCCGCGCCCCATCCCCCGGCCGTCACGATAGTTACCACATCCATGGAGAGGTGTATGCCCGGGGCTCCTGCGAAAATCAACCCTCGGAGGCCCGGCGGGCGGCGACCTGCGCGCGGGCCCTCTGGAAGCGCATTTGCACCTCCTTGACGGTAAGCATTTTGAGGTTTCCCACCGGGGCCTGGATCACGAAGTTCGTGGGTCCCCCGAGGGGGTACGGCCCGTAAAGGCTCGGGTCCGTGGGGCCAAAGATCGCCAGGACGCGGACGCCGAGCGCCGCCGCCAGGTGCATGGGGCCGCTGTCGTTGCTGATCACCCAGTCGGCGCGCTTCACCAGCGCCGGCAGCGACACGAGGCTCGTGTTGCCCGTCAGGTTCAGGAACTGCTCGGCAGGGTACGCCCCCCGGTCCGGCAGGAAGTTGTTGCCGGCCCAGATCACCTTGCGGTTCTTGTCCTCGCGCAGGATCAGGTCGGTCAGCTGCTTGAACCCCCCCCACTTCTTGTCGGCCCTGCGGCTGTCGGGGAACATGATGATCGGGCGCGCCCCTCCCCTGCCGTCGGCAAACTTGAGGTTTAGGCTGTCGACCTCCCGAAACTTAAGGCTCCCCTTAAGCTCCGGCTTGGCCCCGAGGACCGGGCAAAACTGAAGCAGGATGTCGAGGGCGTGGCTCCTGCGGCCGGCCTCCGGGAGCGGCACCTTCTCGTCGTAGAAGATCCCGGCGTACTCCCGCGCGTCGGTGCGGCCGACCTTGTGCTTGGCCCTCGCCCGCGAGGTCATGAGCCCCGTCCGGAGGAGACCCTGCATGTCGAAGGCGTAGTCGAACTTCGTCTTCCTGACCTCGCGCATGAGCTTCAGGAAGCTCTTCGCCCCGCCCGCCCGCTCGAAGACGTAGACGTTGTCGACCGCCTCGCATGCACAGACGATCGGCGCAAAGACGTCCCGCACGATCCAGGAGATGCGCAGGTCGGCCTTCTGGGCCTTGAGGGAGGTGGCCACCTGGAGCCCCTGGACGATGTCTCCCAGGGAGGAGGGCTTGATGACAAGGAGTTCGGTCATTGACGCGCGAGCTTAACGTTCCATGGCTTTTCCGGGCCAAGATCAAACGCCAAATCCCCTTTCGACCCAAAGACCGATTGATCCTCCTCGTGCTGAACATCCTCGGCCGCCTCTTGGCGGCGACCCCAGAGCCGCTCCTGGGGGCGTTCTGCGCGGTCATTGGGGAGCTGATCCTGTGGCTGGCGCCCCGGCGCCGCAGGGTCCTCAGGTCCAACCTCCACCACGCCTTCCCCGACAAGCCCAGGGCCTGGCGCAGGGACGTGGCACGGCAGTGCTCGCGGCGCCTGGTGGAGACGGCGCTCCTCTCTCTGGCGGCCCCGTTCCTCTCGGAGCGCCGCATCCGGCAGATCGCCCGCCTGGCGCCGTCCGCCGAGGCCTTCTCCCGGTCGATCCACGACAACCCCCGACCCGTCGTCCTGGCGACGCTTCACCTGGCCCTCTGGGAGAGCCAGACCTGGTTCAAGCTCCTCGCCCCGGTCTCGATGCCGGAGTTCGGCATCATCTTCAGGCCCCTCGACAACCCTGCGCTCGACGCCTTTGTGAAGCGCACCCGCGAGCGCCACGGCATGAGGCTCCTTTCCCGCAAGTCCGGCTTCGCCCAGGCCCTGGGGATCCTCCGGGAGAAGGGGTGCGTCGGCATCCTGGTGGACCAGAACGCCGGCGACCAGGGGGCGCTCACGCTCCTCTTCGGGCGCGTCTGCTCGACCACGGAGTTGCCCGGCGTCCTCGCCGCCAAGTTCGGGGCGGAGGTCAGGACCTTCTACCCGAGGAGGACCGGGTTCTGGCGGGTCTCCTTCGAGAGCGACCCGGTGCCGAACGACGGCACCGTGGAGGGGGTGACGATCGCCCTCAACCGCTGGATCGAGGGCGCCCTGTCGGGGGAGGAGCTCTGCCCGTCCTGGCTCTGGGCCCACGACCGCTGGAGGAACCAGGACGTACCGGCGCGCAGGCTCCGGCTCCAGGCCAAGCGCAACTTCCTGCCGGCGGACCTGGCCGCGCGGGGCCTCGCGGAGATGCCCCGCAAAACCCGGGTGTTCGTTCGGATGCCCAACTGGCTGGGGGACGTCGCCATGGCGCTCCCGCTCCTGCGCGCCCTGCGCCACTCCCGGCCCGACGCCCAGGTGACCCTCCTGGCCAAACCCGGCTTCGTGCCGCTCCTCGAGGCGCTCGGGGTTGCCGACCGCGTGCGCGCGCTCCCGCCCCCCGGCCAGGGCTATTTCGCCCGCTTCGCGGCCATGAGGGCGGAGTACCCCGATGTGTGGATCCTCCTCACCAACTCCGCCCGGGGGGACCTCGAGGCCCTGCTCTCCGGGTGCCCCCAGCGCTTCGGGATCGTCCGCCCGGGCAGGCCGCGGCCCCTCCTCTCCCACGCCTACCGGACGGCCGACGGCTTCGACGAATCCCACCACCACCAGATCGAGCTCTGGGGCGACTTCCTGCGCCACTTCGGGCTCGACGCGCGGCCCGACCGCTCGCCGCTCGCCTTCCCGCGGAGGCACCCGGACGTTCCGAGTGGCGCCATCGGCCTGATCGCCGGATCCGAGAACGAGCCCCGGAAGCGCTGGCAACCCGAGGGGTGGCGGGGTTTGATCGACGCCTTCCCGTCGGAGCGCTTCGTCCTCCTCGGGACGGCGGCCGACGCGGCAATCACTTCCGGGATCGCCTCCGGGAAGCCGGAGGGCCAGGTCCTGGACCTGGCCGGGCGGACGAGCCTCCTTGAGTTCGCGGCGGCGCTCTCCTCGTGCCGGCTCCTGGTAACCAACGACACCGGCGGGATGCACCTGGCCAATGCGCTCGGCGTCCCCTTGGTCGGCCTCTTCGGGCCCACCAATCCCGTCCGGACCGGGCCGGTGTACTCGGCGCCCTTCCGCATCCTGCAGCCCGAGGGCTGCCCCCCGCTTGGCGGCGGCGCCCTCACCGGCCTGGCTCCCGAAACCGTGGCGCACGCGGTGCGGGACTTGCTATAGTGCGCCCCTTGCCGACACCCTAGCGCCCGCCGATGCCGCTCCTCACCGTCACCGACCTGCGCACCTCCTTCCACACCCGAAACGGCGTCTACCGCGCGGTCGACGGGGTGAGCTTTTCGGTGGAGCGCGGAGAGACCCTGGGGATCGTGGGGGAGTCGGGATCCGGGAAGTCGGTCACCTGCTACTCCATCATGGGGCTTATCCCGCAGCCCCCGGGACGGATTGAGAGCGGGACGGCGATGTTCGACGGCATAGACCTTCTGCACTGCAAGCCCTCCGAGGCGCGTGCGATCCGCGGCAAGCGGGTCTCGATGATCTTCCAGGACCCGATGACCTCGCTCAACCCCTACCTGAGGGTCTCCGAGCAGCTGGTCGAGCCGCTCCTGATCCACGGGATGCTCTCCCGCAAGGAGGCCCTCGGCCGGGCGCTCGAGATGCTGGAGGCGGTCGGCATCAACGACGCCGCCCGGCGCATCCACTTCTACCCGCACGAGTTCTCGGGCGGCATGAGGCAGAGGGTCATGATCGCCATGGCGCTGGTCACCCGCCCGGAGCTCCTGATCGCCGACGAGCCGACCACGGCCCTCGACGTGACCGTCCAGGCCCAGATCCTGGACCTGATCCGCAAGCTCCAGCGCGAGCTCGGGATGGCGGTCATCTTCGTGACGCACGACCTGGGGGTCGTGGCGGGCCTCTGCGACAAGGTGCAGGTGATGTACGGAGGTCGGGTCATGGAGACCGGCAGCGCCCGGGCCATCTTCAACGCGCCCCAGCACCCCTACACCCAGGCCCTCCAGCGCTCGATCCCGGCCCTCCAGCCGAAGGGCCAGGAGCTCTTCACGATACCGGGGCTTCCGCCCGACGTTTCCAAGGAGATCGCCGGCTGCGCCTTCGCCCCGCGGTGCTCCTTCGCCGCCGACCGCTGCCTCTCCCCCCGTCCCGAGCTGGAGGAGTCGCACCCGGGCCACGCCCACGCCTGCGTCAGGGCCCGCGCCGGGGAGATAAGCCTGGGCGCCAACGCTCTCGCTGAGAACAATGACTGAGAACATCCTAGAGCTGCGCGACGTGAGGACGCATTTCCCGATCCACTCGGGATTCCTGGTGAAGCGCCACACCGGCTCCGTGAAGGCCGTGGACGGCGTGACCCTCTCGGTGCGCCAGGGCGAGGTGCTGGGCCTTGTGGGCGAGTCCGGGTGCGGCAAGTCGACGCTTGCCCGGACGATCCTCCAGCTCGTGCCCACGACCGGCGGCATGGTGGTCCTCAACGGCCGCAACCTGGGCGAGACGACGCGCGAGGAGATGCAGCTGTGCCGGCGCGACCTGCAGATGATCTTCCAGGACCCCTATGCGTCGCTCAACCCCCGGATGACCGTGCACGCGACGCTCGCCGAGCCGCTCCTGGTCCACGGGATCTGCAAGAGGAGCGAGGTCCAGGGGCAGGTCGACGCGCTCATGAAGCTCGTGGGCCTTGCGCCCCGCTTCGCCCGCAAGTACCCCCACGAGTTCTCGGGCGGCCAGCGCCAGAGGATCGCCATCGCGCGCGCCCTGGCGCTCAAGCCGAAGGTCATCGTGGCCGACGAGCCCGTCTCGGCACTCGACGTCTCGATCCAGGCCCAGATCCTGAACCTCCTCTCGGAGCTGTGCCGCGGGATGAACCTGACACTCATCTTCATCGCGCACGACCTCTCGGTCGTGCGGCATATCTCTGACCGGGTCGCCGTCATGTACCTCGGGAAGATCGTCGAGCTCGGGCCCGCCCTCGACGTGATCGACCGGCCGAGCCACCCCTACACGCGGGCCCTGGTGAGCGCGATCCCCGTGCCAAACCCCGACATCGAGCGCACGCGCCAGCGGATCGTCCTTGCGGGGGACCCGCCCTCCCCGATCAACCCGCCGAGCGGCTGCGCGTTCCACCCGCGATGCGCCTATGCGGTGGAAGCCTGCAGGCTCGCGGTGCCCCCATTGGTGCCCGCGGGGCCCTCCCGCGAGGCCGCCTGCATCCGCCTCTCCGAGCTCGGCTAGGCCCTGCCCCTGGGGGCCTTCGGCTGCTCCAGGCCCGCGGCTTTCTCGAGCGCGTCGACCCGCCGGAAGAGTTCGGGCAGGCGGTTGCGCAGGATGATGATCTTCTGCTCGAGGAGGAGCGGCAGGCTCGGCGACCCCCAGACCGAGGTCTTCGGGGCGATGTCGTCCTTCACGCCGGACCTGGCGGCAAGCATGGCGCCGGAACCCACCGTCAGGTGGCCGGCAAGGCCGCTCTGCCCCCCAACCACCACGTAGTCACCCAGGGTGCAGCTCCCCGCGATCCCGACCTGGGCGCAGATCATGCAGTGCTTGCCGATCGCCACGTTGTGGCCCACCTGGACTAGGTTGTCGATTTTCGTGCCCTCGCCGACCGAGGTCCGCTCGAAGCGCGAGCGATCGATCGTCGTGTTGGCCCCGATCTCCACGTCGTCGCCGAGGTCGACGGTGCCGACCTGGGGGACCTTCTCGTGGCGGCCCCCGACGAACTCGTAGCCGAACCCGTCCGCGCCAATCACGACCCCGGGATGCAGGCGGACCCTCCTGCCGATCGTGCACTCGGCCTGGACCACGACGCCGTGCATGAGCCAGGACTGGTCGCCGACGACCGAGCCCCTGCCGACAAAGACCCCCGACTGGAGGTGCACGCTCTCCCCAATCCGCGCCCCGTCCTCGACCACGCAGAGCGGCCCCACGGTCGCCGTGGCGGCCACGCGGGCGCCTGGCGCCACTACCGCCGTCGGGTGGACGCCGGCCGCCGGCCTCGGCCAGAGTTCCTGCTCCAGGCGCGAGCAGAGCCGGGCGAGGGCGACGGAGGGGTTGTCCACGAACAGGTAAACCTGTCCCGGCCCGGGCTTCCCGTCATAGTCGAGGGGCAGGAGCACCACCGTCGCCCGGCTCGCCGGCACCGACGTCTTGTACTTCGGGTTGCCGAGGAAGCTCAAATCGCCCGGCTCGGCGGAGCCCAGGGTGGCGATCCCCCGGACCGATTCGGCTGTGGATCCCTCGGTACGGATCGGCTGCACAATCGCCGAGACCTCGGCCTGCGTGAACGTGACCTTCATGTGCCCCTAGACAAAGAACCCCGCTTGCGGGACGCAAGCGGGGTTCGATCCAAAAAGGGGGCCTCTTGGGGCCCGTATTACTTGATCCCGGGGACCGTGATCTTCGGCGAGTCGCCCGCCGCGGGGGCCGGGGCGGCTGTCGAGGCGGCCGGGGTCGCGGAGGCGGCCGGCTTGTCCTTGTTCAGCTCCGTGGCGACCTCGTCGGTGATGTCGAGCGAGGGGTCAAAGTAGAGGATGTTCGAGACGCCGACCAGGGTCGGGCCGCTCTTGTCCACCAGGAACGTGGCGCCGTGCTTCTTGGCGATCTCGACCGCGGCCTTGGAGATCTCCTCGATCATCAGGGTCTTGAAGGTCTGGAAGCGCTGCTGGAGGGTGTTGCGCGTGTTCTGGATGAAGGAATTCTGCTCGCCCTTCTTCTGCTGGATCTCCTCGTACTTCTTCTGGGCGTCGGCCTGGGCCTTGGCCTTGGCCTCGGCGGTGGCGGCCGGGTTCTTGGCCTGCTCGTCGAGCTCCTTGAACTGCTCCACGAGGGTGTTGCCGTCCTTCGTGATCTGGGCCAGCTGGT
Source organism: uncultured Opitutaceae bacterium (assembly GCA_903887455.1). Classification (GTDB taxonomy): domain Bacteria; phylum Verrucomicrobiota; class Verrucomicrobiia; order Opitutales; family Opitutaceae; genus Palsa-1447. Next base: position 11,017 of record CAISPT010000345.1, read on the forward strand.
CCTGGGCCTTCGTCTCGTCGGCCTGGAGCTTCGCCTGCTGCTCCTGGGTTTTCCAGTGGTTGTCAAAAAGCTTGGCCAGGTCCACCACGAGGATTTTGGGGGCGGTTTGGGCGTGAGTCGTCAGGGCCGAGAACGCGATCGCGGCGACTGCAACTATGGACTGTATGGATTTCTTCATGGGATGTTATCGCAGGGTGTAAGGGATAGATCGAATCGGATTTAGAAGCGGGTGCCAAACGAAAAATTGAACTGTCCGCCGTGCTTGTTGAGGGGCGTTCCCTTGATCGGGATGCCGTAGTCCAGGCTCAGCGGGGAGCCCGCCACCATGAGCCTCAGGCCGAACCCGAAGTCGTCGTTGTAGCCGCTCGGGTTAAAGTCGTAGGCGGCGGCGTTCACGAAGCCCACATCGTAGAAGAAGGCGAACCGGATGGGGTCCACGATCTCGACTGAGTACTCGACGTTGAACATGCCGTAGGTCTTGCCGCCGATCGGCTCCCCGAACTGGTCGCGTGGGCTAACCTCATGGTACTCAAAGCCGCGAAGGTCGTAAGGGCCGCCCAGGTAGAACGAGTCGTAGTACGGCAGCACCTTGAACCCGCCGTAGTTGTCGATCACGCCGGCGCGGGCGACGAGCTCCAGCACCTGTGTCTGGGTGTCGAAGACCTTGAAGTTCTGCGAACCGTGGAAGTCGATGCTGTAGTAGTTGTCGGTGCCCCCGAGGAGGCCGCCGGCCACCGTGGTCGTCAGGTCGATGCGGTTGCCCGAGGTCGGGCTCACGAGCTTGTCGCGGGTGTCGCGCACGAGCTCGAATGAGATGTCCGAGACCTTGTGCAGGCCCTGAAACTCCGTGATCACGTTGGAAGCCGAGGGGTTTACGTTGTAGATCTTGATCGTCTCGTACTGGTAGGTGAGCGTGCCGTTGAAGAGGCCGAAGAGGTGCTTCCTCAGGTTGACGTTTCCGCCCTCGGTGAGCTCCTGGTAGTACGTGCTCACGTAGGTCGACTGCTCGCGGAAGAGGCTGAACCCGAAGGCCAGCTGCTTCTCGAAGAGGTACGGCTCCTCAAAGCTGATGACGGCCTCGTTGGAGAGCTGCCCCAGGGAGACCTTTATGCTGAACTTCTCGCCGTCGCCCTGGAAGAGGGAGCGGCGGTTGAACAGGTCGAAGTTCGTCTGCTGGATCTGGGCGAAGACGGTCGCGCGCTCAAGCGAGCTGTAGCCGGCGCCGAAGGTGAACGTGCCCGTCCGCCCCTCCTTGACCGAGATGCGCAGGTCGCGGCGGCCGGGGATGTTCGTGTCCTGCGGG
>CAISPT010000346.1 GCA_903887455.1 uncultured Opitutaceae bacterium
GGGACAACCTCCAGGCATTCCTAGCCTGGCACGGCGGGCAGTATCCTTCCTCCTCAGCCGCGACTTTGGGTTACGCCCTGCCGACAGTGTCCGAGATAGCAGGAGCCCGCACGTTGGAGTCGTCGCTCGGGCCCTTCGAGGGGGACCTGCGCGGCGCGCTTGTCCGCGACGGCTTTGATCCGGACGCCTTCGGAGCCTTCTTCGTGGCATGGAGGGCGCGCCTCGCGCCTGGTCCCGCGAGGGATTACGACACCCTCGCAGCTCAACTTTCAGCGAGCCTGAAGGGGCCGATGGCCTCGCTCATCCACGTGGGTCCGCACGCGAGCTGGTTTGTGACCATCGCCCGCGAGGCCCCCGGCGCGGAGCCGCCGGCGGCCACCGACACGGTGACCGACAGCCAGCTCGGGAACCTCAACCGGCTGTTTTCCCGCTACCGGCTCTCGGCACTCAGGCTAAGCTCGGCGGGGCTCGCCTTCGTTGGGGCGAGCGTGTTCGTCCTTTACGGCCTAAGGCGCGGGGCCCGGATCTTCGCCGTGCCTGCGGGTGCCTGCCTTTTCGCCTTCGGCATCTTCGGCCTCCTCGGGGTGACGCTCAATCTCTTCAACCTCCTGGGCGCCTTTCTCGGCGTCTGCCTCAGCCACAACTACGCAATCTTCTCGGCCGAGAGCCAGGGCAGGGGAGAGGAGCCGCCGCCGTCCATACGGATGTCGGCGGTGGCGACGGCCTCCTCGTTCGGTGTCCTTGCGCTCAGCCGGATCCCGGTCGTGGCCTCTCTCGGCGCCACCGTGGCCGTGATCGTGCTGGCTGCGCTCGCGATCACCGAACTGTCGCCGCTTGCGTCGAGGGTCGGTCCCGGCAAGGATGGACAGGCGTGATAACCCCAATCGTCTTCATAGGCCTCGGAGCGGGTATCGCCCTGGCCGCCATCATGACGCTGCTATTCGGCGTCTATACCATCGGGCCCACCGAGCGGGGCGTCCTCACCACCTTCGGCAGGGCCCCTAGGCTTAAGGGGACGGTCGGCTCCGATCCGGAGCTCGCCCCCCTCCTGACACCGGAGGAGCTCCCGCGCTACGACTTCCCCCTGATCCACGTGGTTAAGCCCGGCGGCCCCTATTTCAAATGGCCCTGGCAGCGTCTCTATCGGATCGACATGACGATCCAGACAACGGACATCATCTGGGATCCCGACGTCCAGCAGAACACGATCGAGGCCGTTACAAAGGATAACCTCACGATCTCGCTCACCGGCCAGATCCGCTGGAAGCCCTGCGAGCGGAACCTCTACGGTTACCTCTTCGGTGTGGCCCGCCCCAGGGCCCACGTCATGGGCTACTTCATCTCGGTCCTGCGCGACCGGATTGCCACCTTCCACAGCCAGGCGGGGGACGTCTCGGTTGACGGGATATCGATCAACGACCTCAGAAAGAACCTCTCGAGCATCAACCAGTTCATGGAGGTTGCCTGCAAGAAGACGGCAGCCCGCTACGGGATCGAGCTTGAGGCGGCGCTTATCACGACCATCGACCCGCCGGCCGACGTGGACGACGCCCTGGCCTCGATCAACACGACGCAGAACCAGGTGGCCGCGGCGATCAGCCAGGCCCGGGCGGACGCCGACCAGAAGCTCACGATGGCCGAGCAGGCCGTCCAGATCGCCCGGAACATGGCGGACGCCGATGCGGCCCCGATCCTCGAGCTCGGCAGAACGCTTTCCGCCATCCATGCGCAGGGAGGCCAGCCCGCCCTCGACTCCTACCTCCGTAATGCTCTCCTCCCGCTCAGGGAAAAGGCCTCGCAGACGGTCATCAACCCCTGACTCCCATGATACCCTTCCTTGCTTCCGTCGCCTTCGGATTCATCGGCACCTTCTTCGCTGTCGGCATCTTCGTCGCCCTCGGCCGCATGTTCCTTCTCTGGCGCACGCTGCCTGAGCGGACGGTCATCGTCTACACCTACTTCGGCAAGGTGATAGGGGAGGTGAGCGAGCCCGGGATGTTCTTCCCGATCTTCCACTTCGGCGTGAAGGCGCTCCTGCTTCCGTTCTTTGGGCGGGCCTACGCCGTCAACACCGCCCTCCAGCAGTCCTACCTGCGCAACCAGCTCGTCAACTCCGAAGAGGGCGCCCCGATGGGCGTCGGCGTCTGGTACGAGATGTACGTGCAGAACCCGACGGCGTTTCTTTTCCAGAACTCCGACCCCGTGGGATCTCTCCGGGCTAACGTGGCGACGGCGGTGTCGCGCCAGCTCTCCAACCTCAAGCTGGAGACGCTCCTCGAGGACCGGGACGCCCTATCCTCGAAGGTCCGCGAGGAGGTGTCGCCCACGTCCCTCAAGTGGGGCTTCCAGCTCGGCTCGACCTACATCCGCAAGGTCGCGTTCCGCGACCGCGGAATGATCGCCCAGATCGAGCTGAAGGTCGTTAATCGCCTCAGGCAGGTCACGGCGGCCATGCGGCAGAATGGTGACAACCAGGTGGCGCTCATCCACTCTGACGCCGACAAGCGCGCCTCCGAGAAGCTGGGCCAGGCCCAGGCGGTCCGCCCCCAGGTGGTCGGCGCGGCTCTCGCCGAGGTCCAGAAGAACCAGCCCGTGGCCGACGCCCTGTTCAGGCTCCTCGACATCAAGGCGACCCTGAAGAGCACCGGCAAGGTGCTCATCTCTCCCGCAGGATCGGTCGGCCTCCTCCTGCAGGGTTAGCCCGATCCGCACAAAGCGAAAGGCGCCGCTCGTGAGAGCGGCGCCTTTGAAATACCGGGCGAGGGCGCTTGGTCCGGATTCAGGCCGTATCGTTGTTACGATCCGGCAGGCCGGGGCGCTTAAAGGTTATCACCTGTCGCCTGACTGACCTTCCTCGCCCTATTGGCGAC
>CAISPT010000347.1 GCA_903887455.1 uncultured Opitutaceae bacterium
CGTGTGCTCTTCCGATCTCGATCAGATCACGCCGATCAACCAGCGGCTGCTGGTGTATCTTAAAGGCGGACGGCTTCTTCGGGAATCCGCTAACCACCGCCCACGATGGCCACTGGCAACGCAACGCCCCGCCGCCCAGGCCCGCCGGGCCTCCCTCGGATTTTTCGCCAATTCGGGCCGACTTGGCTCAAGTTGGGACGGCGGGGGCCGTTTACTATTACGGGGCCTAAGCTTTTCCGGCTAAGCCCCTTCAACCGCATGCCCGAACTTTCCCAGAACCCCACGGACCTGGCGACCAGCCTGCCTGTTTCCTGATCCATGGCCGGCGCACCCTCCATCGCATCCATCTTCGCCCAGCGCGTCGTCATCGGCGTCGCCGATATGGCCGTCTCGAATAACAGCCAGGTCGTTCTGAGCACCTACGCACTCGGATCGTGCATCGGGGTCGTTGCCTACGACCCGGCTGCCAAGGTCGGAGGCATCCTCCACCTGATGCTGCCCGAGTCCTCGATCTCGATGGAGAAGGCGGCAAAGCAACCGGCGATGTTCGCCGACACCGGCCTGCCGCACTTTTTCAGAGCGCTAATCGGCGTCAAGGCGGAGAAGTTTCGCCTCAAGCTCTTTGTCGCAGGAGGAGCCAGCGTTATCAGCGGGAACGATCCCTTTAAGATCGGAGAGCGCAACTCGAAGGTCACCCTCGAGTATCTGAGCAAGAACGGATTCAACGTGACCCACAACGAGGTCGGGGGCACCGTGAACCGCACCATCCACCTCGAGATGAGTACCGGCGTGGTGACCCTGAAGACGCCCAACGAAAGCGGGCAGCTCTCGCTCGGGAGCTAGCTTGGAATTGGCCCCCTAGGGGCAAGGACCGCCGGGACGCGACCCCAACCGCCTCGGGGTTGAAACCCCGTGCAGCGGGAAGCCCTGGATCCCGGTGCGCCGAGGAAACACACCGGCCAGAAACAGCCGCCCCGGTTGGGAGCGCGCGCCTGCCGCCGGCCGCAGTTCACCCGCAGGGCGCCTAGCGGTAGCCCGCTTGGAAATCTCCCGGCCTCGCAGACCAGATCAGATCGCCACCGGACCGGTCGAGAGCTTCTCGCCCAAGCGGTCGACGGCGCGGCTGAGTACCACCGGCATTGCCTCCTCAAGCATCTCCTGGGTAAAGCCCCATTCGCGGAGGAAGTTGCCGGGCAGAGTGACCAGAAACCCGTCCTCTGTGACCCCGGGCCCAAGCGACATTGCCAGATACTTTGCAGCGTGCAGGTGGGCCAAGAGGGGCACGACATCGGCCGGCGCCTCGTTCGGACGAGCCATGAACTGGGCTGCGCCCACGAAGGCCGCGGGAAATTTCCATGCCTTCAAAAGACGTTCGCTCACGTCGGTGCAGCTATAGCCAAGAATCTTCTTTTCGGACTCCTCCCATGTGCACTTGCGCTCCGCACAGTCGGACCTGATCGCCGGATAGAACTCAGCGCAGGAATGGGCGAGGGCAAGCTTGCCCAGGTCACAGACCAGGCCGGCCGTGTAGGCAATCTGCGGCTCAAGGCGCTCTGTGGCCTCGGCGAGGACCTCCGCTGCTATAGCGACACACAGGGCGTGCCTGCTAAAGTCACCCGGCTCCCAGCGAAGCAGCGAGCCCGAGCCAATCTCCCAGCGGCTGACGAGCACCAGAGCCGCGAGCCTATAGATCTCTTTAGCCCCGAGGCGGAGGATAGCCCCCTCCAAGGAGTCGATGCCCCCGCGGCCAAAGGCCGCGGAATTGGCGAGCCGCAGGGTCGCGGCCGCAAGCGAGGAATCCAGGGAAATAAGGTTCTCGATCTCGTACGATGAGCTGTCGTCGCTGCGGAGCGCCGTGGCTAGCCTCGGCAGAAGCGACGGGGCGCACGGCAGGCTTAGGGACTTCTTGCAGACCTGCTCGATCGACGGGGGCCGGAGTGGTTCGGACATGGCTTAGGTTGTTGTGCTTATGGCCTTGCGCTTACGCCGCCTGGAGAAGCGAGGCCGGATCGAGGATGAGAGCGATGTTGCCGTCGCCAAGGATGGCGCCGCCCGCCACGCCCGGCAAGCCCTGCATGAAGGCACCGAGGTTTTTGATGACCACCTCCTGCTTGCTGACCATCTGGTCGACAAGAAGAGCGGAGAGGCGGCCGGCATGCTCGACGATGACAACGATGCCGTCCCAAGGATCCTGGGCGTCGGCCGGTATGCCGAACTGACGGTGCAGGCGGTGGAGAGGGAGAATGCGGCCGCGCAGGTCGAGCACCTCGCCCTTGCCCTGGATCGTCGTGATCGACTCGCGGGTCGGCCTAAGGGCCATCTGGACCGAAGTGCAGGGCAGGATGAACCTGTCCGTCCCGACCCTGACTACCAGCCCGTCGATGATCGCCATCGTCAGCGGCAGCTTGATCTTGAATGTCGAGCCCTGGCCGACAGCGGAGAGGATCTCGATCTTGCCGCGCAGCTTCTCGATATTTCGCTTCACGACGTCCATGCCGACCCCGCGGCCCGAAACGGCCGTGACCTTCTCGGCTGTCGAGAAGCCCGGCGCAAACAGTAGCGCGTAGATCTCCTCGGTCGTGAGCGTGGCGTTCGGCGGGATGATCCCCTTCTCGGTCGCCTTCCTGAGGATGACCTCGGGGTTGATGCCCCTGCCGTCGTCCTTCAGCTCAATGACGATGTTGCTTCCCTGATGGTAGGCGCTCAGCTGGACCGTTCCGGTCTCAGACTTCCCAGAGGCAAGGCGCTGCTCGGGAAGCTCCAGGCCGTGGTCGAGGGCATTGCGCATCATGTGCACCAGCGGGTCGCCGATCTCCTCGACCACGGTGCGGTCGAGCTCGGTGTCCTCACCGTTCACCTGGAACAGCACCTTCTTGCCGAAATTACGGGCAAGGTCGCGGGCGAGACGCTCCATCTTCTGGAACATCGGCTTGATAGGGATCATTCGCAGCGACATCGACGTGTGCTGGAGCTCCTTGGCGATCCGCGAAAGCTGGGAGACGTTGCGGTGCAGCGGGGTCCCGTCGGATCCAAGCGACTTCGCCGACTCGATCAGCTGGCTCTGCACAATCACCAGCTCGCCCACGACGTC
>CAISPT010000348.1 GCA_903887455.1 uncultured Opitutaceae bacterium
ACCTGCTGCTGCACACGGACGTCCTGAAGTACACCGCAGTCAAGAGCCGGACATTCGGGGCGGGGATCAGGCTTCAGCCGGTGCTGATGAACAACCACAACCACCTACTCGGAAAAATCGCGGGGGTTGACGGGCTGAAGACAGGCTTCACCAGCGGCGCCGGGTTCTGCCTGTCTGCGACCGCCCAGCGCAATGGCCGGCGAATCATTGTCGTGATGATGGACAGCCCGGACTCGAAGACGCGCGACCTCAACGTGCAGGAGCTCATCTCGGAAGCCTTCGTGAAGCTGCCCATCACCTCACCTCCCTTCAAGCAGGAGGCGCCGGGGGCGGCTCCTGCGCCCCAGAACGCGGCGCCCACCTCGCCGACCCGGCCCACGGCATCGGCCAAGGAGGGGGACACGGGCCCGGTCATCCATCTTCCGGGGGCAAAGGGAAACTAGAGGCGATGAAGGTCGATTTCCAGAGCGTGCGGGACTATCTCTCGGGGCTCCAGGACTCGATCTGCGCGGAGCTCCAGGCCGAGGACGGCCTGGGCACTTTCCGACAGGACGGCTGGGAGCGGGCCGAGGGCGGCGGGGGACTTACCCGCATCCTCGAGTCCGGAGCCGTCTTTGAGAAGGCGGGAGTCGCGTTCTCGCACGTCGAGGGCTCGACGCTGCCGCAGACCGCCTCATCCAGGCACCCCCACCTCGCCGGGAAGCCCTGGAGCGCCGTCGGGGTCTCGCTCGTCATCCACCCGAAGAACCCCTTCGTGCCGACGTCGCATGCCAATGTCCGCTTTTTCGTCGCCGACCCGCTGGGCCCTGAGCCGGCGTGGTGGTTCGGCGGGGGTTGGGACCTGACGCCCTACTACGGATTTGAGGAGGACGCGGTGCATTGGCACCGTGTGGCGCGGGAGGCCGTCTCGCCCTTCGGCGAGGATCTTCACCCGAGGTTCAAGAAGTGGTGCGACGATTATTTTTACCTGAAGCATCGGGGCGAGCCCCGAGGGATCGGCGGGCTCTTCTTCGACGATTTTCAAGAGCTCGGCTTCGACGGGAGCTTCGCCCTTCTCAGGAGCGTCGGAGACGCCTACATACGGGCCTACCGCCCGATCGTCGCCCTGCGCAAGGGCACGCCCTACGGCGAACGCGAGCGCGAGCACCAGCTGCGCCGGCGGGGCCGCTACGTCGAGTTCAACCTGCTCCTCGACCGAGGCACGCACTTCGGCCTGCAGAGCGGCGGACGAACCGAGTCCATCCTGATGAGCCTGCCTCCACTGGTCCGCTGGGACTACGGGGCGGCTCCCGCGCCGGGAAGCCCCGAGGCGCGCCTGGTGGACTACTTCCTCAAGCCCCGCGACTGGCTGGGCAAATCCCTGTGAACTCCCGCACCCGATTCCTCTCCGCCTGCTCCTGCGAGCCCCTCGACCGGCCCCCGGTCTGGATCATGCGCCAGGCCGGCCGCTACCTGCCCGAATACCGGGAGCTGAAGGCCAAGCACGGCTTCCTGAAGATGGTGAAGACACCGGACCTGGCAGCCGAGGTCTCCCTCCAGCCGATCCGCCGCTTCCCGATCGACGCGACGATCCTCTTCTCCGACATCCTCGTCATCCCTGAGGCGCTCGGGCAGGGCTACACGTTCCGGGACCAGGGCGGAATCGCCATGGAGTACAGGCTCGAGAACCGCTCACTGATCGAGGCCCTGGGGCCCGCGTCGGCCGTGCCTGAGAAGCTCTCCTACGTGGGCGATGCCCTTAAGATCCTCAAGCGCGAGCTCAAGGGGGAGCGCGCACTGCTGGGCTTCGGCGGGTCTCCCTGGACGCTCGCCACGTACATGGTGGAAGGCGGCAGCTCGGAGGATTTCGCGCTCGTGAAGGCCCTCTACTATGAGGACCGGCAGACGTTCGAGCTGCTTCTCGGCAAGCTCACCGAGGCCCTGATCGCCTACTTCAAGATGCAGGTGGCCTCCGGGGCCGACGCCATCCAGATCTTCGACTCCTGGGGCGGCATCATCTCGGGCACCGACTACGAGGCGGCGTCCCTCAAGTGGATCCGCCAGATCATCGCGGCCATGCCCGAGGGCTTCCCGATCATCATCTACGGCAAGGGAACCGGACCACACCTGACCGACCAGGCTTTCACCGGGGCGCGGGTACTGAGCGTCGACTGGTCGAACGACCTCTCAGTCGTCCGCCGGAACCTCCCGAAGAACGTTGCCGTCCAGGGGAACCTGGACCCGGCGATCCTGAACACGACGCCGGAGATCACCGCCCGGGAGACCCGCCGCATCCTCGAGTCGATGAGGGGATCGCGCGGCCACATCTTCAACCTGGGCCACGGGATTCTCCCGCAGGCCAAGATCCCCTGCGTCGAGGCGCTCCTCGACGCCGTCGTAACCTGGAAGTGACGCTCCCATGAAGGTCGCGATTCTCGGCGGGGGCGTCACCGGGCTAACGGCCGCCTGGCACCTGTCCAGGGCGGGCCACCAGGTGAGGGTGCTCGAGTCGGCCCCGCGGGTCGGCGGCAACATCCGGACCGAGTGCGCCGACGGATGGCTCGCGGAGGCAGGCCCCAATTCCTTCCAGGAGTCCACCCCCGAGGTGGCCGCGATGATCGCGGAGCTGGGCCTCGGCGCGGAGAGGCTGACGACGCTTCCCGCGGCGAAGAAGCGCTACCTGGTGCTTGGCGGCAAGCTCGAGCCGGCCCCCGACGGCCCTGGTGCCTTCTTTTCCACGCCCCTCTTTTCCTTCGGCACAAAGCTGAAGATCCTATCCGAGGTCCTGCAGTCGCCGCGCAACCGGCCGGCGGAGGTGAGCGTCGCCCAGTTCGTGACGGACCATGTGGGCGCCCAGGTGCTCGAGCGGGCGGTCCAGCCCTTCATCGGGGGGATCTATGCCGGCGACAGCGAGCGGCTCTCGGCACGGCACGCCTTCCCGAAGCTCTGGGAGGCGGAGCGGACCACGGGATCCCTGATCCGCGCCGCCATCAAGGGGGCGAAGGCGCGGCGCGCCCAGGGGTTGAAGGGTTCCGCCCCGGTCATCTCCTTTAAGCGGGGCCTCCAGGCGCTGACTGACGCCCTCGCCTCTCGCCTACCCGCCGGATCCGTGGAGCTGTCGGCCGACGTCCGCTACGTCTCCCCGGGTTCCTCCAGCCGCTGGAGCGTCGCTTGGGACGGCACCGCGGGGCCCGGGGCAACCGAGGCCGACTTCGTTCTCGCCGCGCTTCCGGCCTGGAGCCTCGCCCGCCTGAGGATCGGCGCCGACGGCGCCACACCCCTTTCGGCGCTTGAGGGGGTCTCCTACTCGCCGGTCGCCTCCCTTTTCCTGGGCTACCGCCGCGACCAGGTTAGCCATCCCTTGGACGGATTCGGCGCCCTGGTGCCCCGCGCCGAGAAGCGGGCGATCCTGGGTCTGCTCTTCAGCTCGAGTCTCTTCCCCGGGAGGGCCCCGGAGGGCCACGTCGGGCTCACCGTCTTCGCAGGCGGCGCCCTGCAGCCGGAGACGGCCCGCCTGCCGGCCGCCGAGCTCCTCGACCGGGTGAACGGGGACCTGAGGGACCTGGTCGGCGTCCAGGGTAAGCCGGTCTTCACGCGCCATGTCCTCTGGAACCGGGCGATCCCCCAGTACAACCTGGGCTACGGCCGCTTCCTCGACGCGATCTCCCAGGCCGAGGAATTAAGCCCCGGTTTCCTGGTCGGCGGCAGCGTCCGCGACGGGATCGCTCTCCCCGACTGCATACGCTCGGGGATCCAGCTCGCCAAGCGCGTGTCTTGACTCACCCCGGGGGGTCTTTACCCTCTCGGACCCTTTTTTTTCTTTTGGCGAACGATCTCAAAGACACGCTTCAGCTTCCCAGGACCGAATTCCCGATGAGGGCGGCGCTCGCCCAGCGCGAGCCGGGCCGGGTGGCGCACTGGGAGAAGACCGGCCTCTACGAGGCGATCCAGGCGAAGCGCAAGGGGAGCCCCTCCTTCGTGCTGCACGATGGGCCCCCGTTCACCAATGGGGATGTCCACATCGGCACCGCGCTTAATAAGACCCTGAAGGACGTGACGTTGCGCTACAGGGCAATGCGGGGCTTCAGCACCCCGTTCGTCCCCGGATGGGACTGCCACGGGCTTCCGATCGAGCAAAAGGTGGCCCGGGAGCTCCGGGATTCGAACCGGCAGGTCTCCACGCCCGAGCTCCGGCGCCTCTGCGACGCCTTTTCCGAGTCCTGGATCGCCACGCAGAAGGAGCAGTTCAAGCGCCTCGGTGTCCTCGCCGACTGGAAGAACGAGTACAAGACGAAGGCCCCCGCCTTCGAGGCCGACATCCTCAGGACGTTCTCCTCCTTCGTGGACAAGGGCATCGTCTACCGCAGCAAGAAGCCCGTCTACTGGTCCATCCCCTTCGAGACGGCGCTGGCCGAGGCCGAAATCGAGTACAAGGAGCACTCCTCACCCTCCATCTGGGTGCGCTTTGCCGTTCCGGCCTCCGAGGCGGAGCGCTTCGGTCTGCCGGCGGACAAGCCCCTCTTTGTCGTGATCTGGACCACGACACCGTGGACGATCCCGGCCAACTTGGCGATCGCGCTAAACCCCGACGTCGAGTACGTGGTCGCCGACCTCGGCGCCGAGCGGATCGTGGTCGCCGGAGCCCTCCTGGGCCAGGTGGCGACCGCGGCCGGGCTTAAGGCCGCGCCCGACGTTGTGAAGAGCGTCCCGGGGCGCGCCCTTGAGAAGCTCGCCCCCCGCCATCCGTTCATCGACCGCGCGTCGCCCGTGGTGCTTGCCGACTACGTGACCGTGGACAGCGGCACCGGGTGCGTCCACACCGCGCCGGGCCACGGCGCCGAGGATTACCTGACGGGCCTTAAATACGGCCTGGAGATCTACTGCCCGGTCGCCGACAACGGGACGTACCTGGACGACGGCAGGATCCCCGCGGAGCTGGTCGGGGTATCGACGCTTGAAAGCGTTGAGGACCTGGAGAAGAAGCGGACGAGCCAGGCCAACATCGCCGTCCTCCGCAAGCTCGACCAGGCCGGCGCCCTCTTCGCCAAGCAGAAGTACACCCACAGCTACCCGCACTGCTGGCGCTCGAAGACGCCGATCATCTTCAGGGCCGTCGACCAGTGGTTCGTGTCTCTGGACAAGGCGGGCTCAAGGGCCGACGCCCTGCGCGAGATCACCGCCATCGCCTCGCACGGGGGATGGGTGCCCGCCTGGGGCGAGGCCCGCATACGCGGCGCCGTCGAATCGCGCCCGGACTGGTGCGTGAGCCGCCAGCGCTCCTGGGGCGTGCCGATTCCCGCGTTCTACGATTCCGAGAAGAGGGCCTACCTGGACGCCGGCGTGATCCGGGCCGTCGCCGACAAGGTCGAGAAGCTCGGGACGAACATCTGGTACGAGACGTCCCCCGCCGAGCTCCTGGAGGGCGTCGCGCTGCCTTCGGGCTGGCCCGCGGCCTCCGCCCTCACCTGCGGCCGGGACACCCTGGACGTCTGGCTCGACTCCGGTTCCTCGCACGCCGCTGTCCTCAGGCGCGGCCAGGGCGGCACCTCCTGGCCCGCCGACCTCTACCTTGAGGGCAGCGACCAGCACCGCGGCTGGTTTCAGTCCTCGCTCTGGACCTCCGTGATCGCCTTCGGGAAGGCTCCCTACCGGGCCGTCTTGACGCACGGCTTCATCGTCGACGAGGAGCAGAAGAAGATCTCAAAGAGCTCCACCTACCAGAAGCCGCAGACAAGCGACGCGTACGTGGGCGAGTACGGGGCGGATGTGATCCGCCTGTGGATCACCTCCCAGGACTTCCGGGACGACATCCCGATATCCAAGGAGATCCTCTCGCACGTCGGGGAGACCTACAGGCTGATCCGCAACACGTTCCGATTCCAGCTGGCCAACCTTTTTGACTTCGACCCCGCCAAGGACCTGGTCCCGCGGGAGAAGTTGGACGCGCTCGACATTTGGGCGCTCGACCAGGCTGCCGAGCTGGCGCGCGCGTGCACGGCCGCCTACGACGCCTACGAGTTCCACCGCGTCTACCAGCTCTGCAACCAGTTCTGCACGGTCACGCTGTCGGCGACCTACCACGACATCCTGAAAGACCGCCTCTACACCCTGGCGACCCGCCACCCGCTCCGGCGCTCCTCGCAGACCGCGATCGACCACATCCTCCGGGCGCTCACGAGGATACTGGC
>CAISPT010000349.1 GCA_903887455.1 uncultured Opitutaceae bacterium
CCAAAGTCCTTCGCGATGGCCGTTGCCAGGTCGCCCGCCGGCTCACCGCCGCCCTTCGGCGAGAGGATCTGCCAGAAGAAGGAGTGGTTCACGTGGCCGCCGATGTTGTTGCGAAGCGCCGTCCGCAGCGGCTCGTCGACCGCGGCCAGATTAACGAGGATCTCCTCCGCGGTCATTCCCTCCATCGACGGGTGGACCTCGAGCGCCTTGTTCGCGTTCTTGATGTAGGCGGCGTGGTGCTTGGAGTGGTGGATCTCCATCGTCTTCGCGTCGATGTGGGGCTCCAGGGCGTCGTAGGCGTAGGGGAGGTTCGGCAGCACGAAGGGCTGCTTCGTCGCCCCGGTGCCCGCGGGGACGACGGCAGGCGCCGCCTTTAGCCCCGGTATCGCCCCAAAGCCCACAAGGGCCGCGCCCCCGCCGATCACCTTCAGTGCATCGCGTCGTGTCATGGGCGCCACCCTAGCCCGTTCGCCCTGTCTGGCAAGTCTCGGGCGCCGGTTGGCCCTACTGGGCCAGGAGGCGCCGCAGGGTCTCGTCGACCCGCTTGGGGTCGGCCTTGCCCTTGGCCGCCCGCATCACGGGCCCCTTGAAGGCGTTCAGGGCGCTCTCCTTGCCGCCCTTGTAGTCGGCGACCGACTTCGAGTTGGCGGCGATGGCCTCGGCGCACCAGCGCTCCAGGTCCTCGAGGTTTGTCTCGGCCTTTAGCCCCTTGCGCGCGAGGACCGCCTCCGGCATCTCGCCGGAGTGGAACATGTCGATGAAGACCTCCTTGGCGGCGTTGCTGAGGATCGTCCCGTCCTCGACGAGCTTCACCAGCCCGGCCACGTGGGCCGGGCGCACCTTGGAGGCCGACAGCGGCGTCTTGGACGCGCCGAGCTCCCGCAGCAGGTCGTTGGTGATCCAGTTGCCGGCCGCCTGGGGCTTGCCCGACAGCCTCGCGGCCTCCTCGAAATAGTCGCTGAGCTCGCCGTCCGGCACGAGGACCGATGTGATCGTGTAGGGAACCTGGTACTGCTCCAAAAGGCGCCTCTGCTTGTCGAAGGGGAGCTCGGGGCAGCCCGAGCGGATCGACTCCTTCCATGCGCTGTCGACCTCGACCGGCATCAGGTCCGGATCCGGGAAGTAGCGGTAGTCATGGGCCATCTCCTTCGAGCGGAGGGACTGGGAGGTGCCGGTCTGCCCGTCGTAGTCGCGGGTCTCCTGGACGATCTTGCCGCCCGACTCCACGACTGCCGTCTGGCGGCGGATCTCATGGGCGATGCCGTCCCGCACGAAGGAGAAGGAGTTCAGGTTCTTCAGCTCCACCTTGGTCCCGAGGGCCTCCTGCCCCACCGGCCGGATCGAGATGTTCGCGTCGCAGCGCAGCTGGCCCTTCTCCATGTCGCAGTCGGAGATGCCGCCGTAGATCATGATGGTCTTGAGTGCCGTCAGGTAGGCGAAGGCCTCGTCGGCGCTCTGGATCACGGGCTCGGAGACGATCTCCATCAGGGGCGTGCCCGCCCGGTTGAAGTCAACCAGCGAGGCGCCCTCGCCGTGGTTGAGCTTGCCGACGTCCTCCTCCAGATGGATGCGCGTGAGCGCGATCCTCTTGTGCTCGCCCATCACGTTGCGCGCCGGGCCGGGCAACTCGATCTCGACGGACCCCCCGCGGCAGATCGGCTGGTCGTACTGGGAGATCTGGTAATTCTTCGGGGAGTCCGGGTAGAAGTAGTTCTTGCGGTCCCACTTGCAGACGGGCGCGATGTCGCACCCGAGCAGGAGACCGGCCTTGATGATCTTGTCCAGGGCATCCTTATTCATGACCGGCAGCGTGCCGGGCAGGGCCAGGACCACGGGGTCCGTGAGCGTGTTCTCGGGGTGGCCGTAGCCGGCAGCGACCCGGGTGAACATCTTGGACCGGGTCTTGAGCTGCACGTGCACCTCCAGACCTATGACGGTTTCGTAGGTCATAGCGTTGGGAATCGGTTGCGCCAGTCGTTGCGCTCCTCGTAGGACCGGGCGACGGCCAGGAGCTCGGTCTCCTTGAACGGCTGGCCGATGATCTGCAGGCCGATCGGGAGCCCGCCACCCGTGAACCCGCACGGGATGCTGATTCCGGGCAGACCGGCCAGGTTGACGCCGATCGTGTAGATATCGTTCAAGTACATGGCCAGCGGGTTGGCCGCCTTCTCGCCCTTCCGGAACGCCGGCGTCGGCGAGGTCGGGGTGACGATCGCGTCGACCTGCTTGTAGGCCTCCAGGAAGTCGCGGCGGATCAGCGTCCGCACCTTCTGCGCCCTCAGGTAGTAGGCGTCGTAGTACCCGCTCGAGAGGACGTAGGTCCCCAGGATGATGCGGCGCTTGACCTCGGGGCCGAAGCCCTCGGCGCGAGACTTGAAGTAGAGGTCGAGCGCGTCCGTGGCGTCTTTCGAGCGGTGCCCGTAGCGGACGCCGTCGAAGCGGGCCAGGTTCGAGGAGCACTCGGCCGTCGCGATGATGTAGTAGGCGCCGACCGCGTACTTGGTGTGTGGCAGCGACACCTCCCGGACCTCGCAGCCGAGCTTCGTGTACTCGGCGATCGCCGCCTGGACGGCGGCGCCGACCTCGGGGTCAAGACCCTCGCCGAAGTACTCCTTGGGGATCCCGAGCCTCCACTTGCGGCCCGACTTGCGGAGCTCGTCCATCCCGCGCCGGTAGTCCGGGACCTCCATCCTGAGCGACGTCGAGTCCCTGCGGTCGTGCCCGGAGATGGCGCCGAGGACGGTCGCGGCGTCGTCGACCGAGCGGGCGAACGGCCCGATCTGGTCCAGGGATGAGGCGAAGGCGATCAGGCCGTAGCGGGAGACCCTGCCGTAGGAGGGCTTGAGCCCGACGATGTTGCAGAGGGCCGCCGGCTGGCGGATGGAGCCCCCGGTGTCCGACCCGAGCGAGGCGATGGCCTCGCCGGCGGCCACCGAAGCTGCGCTCCCGCCCGAGGAGCCGCCGGGCACCCGCTCCAGGTCGTAGGGGTTGGAGGTGACGCCGAAGGCGGAGTTCTCGGTCGAGCTGCCCATGGCGAACTCGTCCAGGTTAAGCCTGCCCCAGCAGATCGCGCCCGCGGCCTTCAGCTTCGTAGTGACCGTGGCGTCGTAGGGGGAGACGAAGGTGGCGAGCATGCGGCTGGAGGCCGTGAGCGGCTGGCCGGCCACCGAAATCACGTCCTTGATTCCGATCGGGATCCCCTCGAGAGCGTGGACCTCGGCGCCGGAGGCTTTGGCGGCGGCGCGGCGGGCGTCGGAGGCGGCGGCCTGAGCCAGGGCGTCCTCCTCGTCCAGCGAGTTGAACGCGTGCACCTTGGGCTCGACCTTGCGTGTCCGCTCGGCGACCGAGCGCATGAGTTCGACCGCGGAGACCTCGCCCCGGGCTAGCATCCCAGAGAGCTCGGTGACCGGCTTGTTGAAGAGTTCTTGTGGCACGGGCTTTTTGAAAGGGCGCTTTGGGCGGCTACTCGACCACCTTTGGCACCACGAACATGTTGTCCCGCTTCTCGGGGGCGTTCCTGAGTGCGTCCTCGACCGGCAGGCCGGCCTCCGCCACGTCGTCGGCCCAGACGTTCACGACGGGGAACGCGTGCGCCGTGGGCTCCACGCCGTCCACGTTCACTTCGTTTAACTGCGCGATGTAGGTGAGGACGTCCCCCAGTTGCGAGGAGAAGCGCGTCTTCTCCTCCGCGGTCAGGTTTATCCGGGCGAGGTTCGCCACGTGGTCCAGATTGAAGTCTTCGGGTTTGGGCACGGCTCTTATTTTCGGAGTTGGTAGGTCCCGGCCTTCTCGATCCGGTCCTGGATGGAGAGGAGCACACCGTTCACCTCGTCGTCCGTCAACGTCCGCGAGGCCGACCGGAAAACGAGCGAGAACGCCAGGCTCTTCTTGCCCTCGGCCAGGCCCTTGCCCCGGTAGACGTCAAAGAGGCTCACGGACTCTACGGCAAAGAGGGCTCCGGCCGCCTCCCGCGCCGCCGAGGCCACCGCCGCCTCGACGTCGCCTGCCCTGGCCGACTCATCGACCACGAGCGCCAGGTCCCGGAGCGCCGCCGGGAAGAGGCTGAAGTCGCGGAAGCGCCGGCGCGCCTTGTCGGGATCCAGGCGCTCGGGACGTATCGAGAACACGCCGGCGATCACCGAACCCTCGATGCCGCGCGAGCGCAGCATCGCCAGGTTCACCAGGCCAAAGCGCGCGATCCAGGACTGGTCCTTCGCGGAAATGCTCACCGAGTGGCCCTCGTGCCATCCGAATCCGGGGCCCACGACGGGCTCGGCGGCCTCGCTGCTTAGGTCGACGCCTGCGGCCGACGCGATCGCCGTAAGGTGGTGCTTTGCCGTGTAGAAGTCGGCCGGCTGCCGGCGCAGCCAGTGGCGGGTCGGGTCCTCCGCGATCACAAACGCGACTGCGGCCCCCTCGTAGTTGTGACCGTTGTTCTCGACGAAGATCCTGCCTGCCTCGCACAGGCGCGAGGCGGGCTCCCCTCGGGACTGGTTGAGGAGCAGCGTGTCCAGGAGCCCCATGACCAGGGTCGGCCTCAGGTGGGACTGGTCCTCGACAAAGGGGTTCGCGAGCGCGAGCTCGGCGGCGGCCGTCTGGGAGACCCAGGTCGTGAGCTCGGCCCCAGGCCTAAGCGTCAGGTTCACGCATTCATGGAAGTCGTGTCCCACCAGGTAGGAAACCGCACGGCGGTTGAAGACCACCACCGGGTCGTCCTCGGCCGAGGTGCCGACGGCCAGCACCCGGGCGGCGGGGATCCTCTCGGTCCCGTAGATGCGCAGGATTTCCTCCACCAGGTCGATCGGCCTGTCCAGGTCGTCCCTCCAGCTCGGGATCTCGACAACCCACTCCGTGCCGCCCCCTTGGGCCGGGTTCTCGCGCTCGATGCGGAGCTCCAGGGCCTCAAGCGCGGCACGCATCTCGGAGGCCGGGACAGGGAAGCCGAGCCGCTCCTCGACATAGGTCGAGGTGACGGTGATCTCGCGCTTCCAGGGGACGTCGCCCCCCGCCACGGCCACCGGGCCCACGGCTGTTCCGCCGGCCGTCTCGATGATCAGGTCGACGGCGCGCCGCGCGGCCTCGAGCGCCGTGTGCGGGTCGACGCCGCGCTCGTAGCGGTAAGAGGAGTCGCTCGAGAGGCCGAGGGACCGCGAGGTCCAGCGGATCGATGAGGCCTTGAAGATCGCGCATTCCAGGACGACCGTGGTCGTTGTCTCGTCGACCCCGGAGTTCTCGCCGCCCATGACCCCGGCGATCACCAGCGCCTTCTCCTGGTCAGCGATCACGAGCGACTTCGAAGAGAGCGTCCGCTCCTTCTGGTCGAGGGTCCTTATCTTCTCGCCCTCAAACGCCCGCCGCACGACCAGGCGCCCGCCGGCGATCTTCTTCGCATCGAAGGCGTGAAGCGGCTGCCCGTACTCGAGCATCACGTAGTTGCCGACGTCGACGATGTTGTTGATGGGCCTTAGCCCGACGGCCCTCAGGCGCTCCTGCATCCAGCCCGGGCTCGGGCCCACCTTGACGCCGGCCACGACGTGCGCCGAGTAGAGCGGGCAGTCCTCGGCATGGTCGACCTGGACGCCGCTAAAGAGCGTGCTGGTGGGCGCCCCCGAGACATCGCCCAGGAACCTCTCAGGAGGGTAGCTGAGGCCGCGGCGGAACCAGGCCGAGAGCTCGCGGGCGAGCCCCAGGTGCGAGAGGCAGTCCGGACGGTTGGGTGTGATCTCGACATCGAAGACGGTGTCCCCGGGGGGCAGCACCTCGTTGATCGCCATCCCGAGCTCCGGCCGCCCCTCCAGGATCAGGAGCCCGCCGTGGTCGTCGCCCATGCCGAGCTCGCGGGCCGAGCACATCATCCCGTCGGAGAGCTGCCCGCGGATCTTTGACTGCTTGATCGTGAAGTCGCCGGGCAGCACCGCCCCGGGGAGCGCCACGGGGACCCGGTCGCCGACCTTGTAGTTCTGCGCGCCGCAGACGATCGTCTTCACCCCGCCTGCCGGGCCGATGTCGACCGTGCAGACCGACAGCTTGTCGGCGTTCGGGTGCTTGTCGCGCGTAAGGACCTCCCCGACGACGACCTTGTCGAGCTTCGGGGCGCCGGTCACCGAGACGTGCTCGACCTCGAACCCGAGGAACGTGATCGCGCGGGTCACCTCCTCCACGGGGGCGTCGATCGCCACGTAGTCCCAGATCCAATTGAGCGAGATTTTCATCGGGGCTAAGGGCGCTAGATCGAGCCCGTGAACTGCCTGAGGAGCCGGAGGTCGTTCTGGTAGAACACCCGGATGTCGTCTATACCGTAGAGGGTCATGGCGAGGCGCTCGATGCCCATGCCGAAGGCGTAGCCCGACCATACTTCCGGGTCGTAGCCCACGGACTTGAAGACCTCCGGGTCCACGATCCCGCACCCGCCGATCTCGATCCACTCCTTGTTCACCTTGGGCAGGTGCTTGGCCGAGAGGTCGACCTCGAAGCTGGGCTCGGTGTAGCCGAAATAGTGAGGCCTGAACCGGGTCTTCGTGCCCGGACCCATGAGCGCCTCGAAGAGGTAGTCGAGGAGCGCCTTCAGGTCCCGGACGGTCACGTTCTTGTCCACGTAGAGGCACTCGACCTGGTGGAAGTTGGCGCTGTGCGAGGCGTCCGAGGTGTCACGGCGGTAGACCCTGCCCGGCGAGACGATCCGGATCGGCGGCTGGCCCTTGAGCATCGTGCGCACCTGCACCGAGCTGGTGTGCGTCCTCAGCAGGTACTTCTCCCCGGGGGTGTGGCGCGAGACATTGCCGAAGCGGGCCCCGGGCGGGAAGTAGAACGTGTCCTGGGGGTCCCTCGCCGGGTGCTCCGGCGGGGTGTTGAGCGCGTCAAAGCAGTAGAACTCGGTCTCGACCTCGGGACCGTCGGCGACCACGAAGCCCACCTTGCGCAGGATCTTGCAGACCTCCTCGCGAACTAGGGTGAGCGGGTGGAAGGTCCCGGGCCCCGCGTCCGGCGAGGGCAGCGTCGGGTCGATAGCCGGCCCAAGCCTGGCCGTCAGCTCCACCTCCTCCACCGAACGCAGTGAGGCGTCCAGGAGCGACTGCAGCTTCGCCTTGGACTCGTTGATGAGCTTCCCCATGGCCGGCCGAAGCTCCTTCGGGACCGACCCCATCTGCTTCATCAAGGCCGTGAACTCCCCGTTGGGGCCCACGTAGCGCGCCTTAAGGGACTCCAGCTCCGGGCGGGTCCGGATCTGCTGGAGTTCGGCGCTAGCCTTGGAGAGAAGCGAGGAGAGTTGCTCTTGCATCTCCATCCTTGCTTCCGGAGATCAGGACTTCTTAGCGGCGGACTTGGCCGTCAGCGCCTCGCGCGACTGGGCGATCAGGGCCTCGAAGGCCTTGGGATCGTTGACCGCGATGTCGGCGAGAACCTTGCGGTCCAGGCCAATGCCGGAGGCCTTCAGGCCCTCGACGAAGCGGCTGTAGCTGATGCCACCCTCGCGGCAGGCCGCGTTCAGGCGGATGATCCAGAGGGAGCGCCACTCGCCCTTCTTCTTCTTGCGGTCGCGGTAGGCGTACTGCCAGGCGTGCTGGACGGCCTCTTTCGCGTAGCGGAAGAGCTTGGATTTGCTGCCGAAATAGCCCTTGGCGTATTTCAGCACTTTCTTGCGGCGCTTGCGCGACGCGGGGGAGTTTGTTGCACGAGCCATGTTTTAGGTTCCTATGTTGTTGGCCGGCGGGTCGGCTTATTAAATCACCCGCCAGGCCTGGTTTTTGTTGTGCGGCCGTGTTCGTCCTGGCCTTAGAGGCCGAACGGCAGGCTGCGCAGAAGGGGCTTGGCGTGGCCAGGGGCAACGAGCTTGTCCTTGGTGGCACGGCGCTTCTGCTTCGTGGACTTGGCCGACAGCAGGTGGCGGAAGCCGGGGGTCCGGCGAACCAGCTTGCCCGTGGCGGTCAACTTGAAGCGCTTGGCAATGGACTTCTTGGTCTTTTGCATGAGAGGAGTGGTCAAAACCATAGAGTGCCCGACGCCTTGGCAAGGGGAAAAAGGCGACCGGGAGCCGATACCGCGCCGCGCCCCCTATCCCCGCCCCGCCAGCTTCATCCCCCCGCAGGGCCGCCAGCGGCCGACGGCGGCGCGTTTTCAGCCTTCCGGGGGCTGTACACGATGGGAACGGTCACGCGGACGTCGACGGGCCGCCCCTGGACCGTCGGGGCGTTGAACTGCCAGCGGCTGACGGCGGTGGCCGCCGCCCACCCGAAGTCCTCGTTCGTCGTCCGGTCGATCCGCGGCAGCTCCGCTCGGCCGGCGCGGTCCACGATGAAGCTGATCTCGGCCTGCGCCGGCAGTTTGGCATCGGAGACCGTCGCCGGGACGACCGGGCCCGGCTGGTAGCGGCCCTTTAGGGGAGCGTCGAGCGCGGCGACCGACCCGAGAATCGGGCACGGGCTCCGCCCGAGGTCCCTCAGCAGCCTGAGCGCCGAGTCGCTGAGCGGGAAGTCGTCCGAGGACCTGCTAAATGACTCCTCTCTTCTTAGAACGCTCCAGCTCGGCTTGCCGTCCTTCATCGCCGGGTCGAACCGCCAGGCGGCCACCATCGCGGCCGCCGCGGCCCCGAACTCGGGCCGGCTCGCGCTCTCCACGGCGATCTGGCGGGTGCGGCCCGCCGGGTCGATCGCGAAAGTCACGGCCGCCTTGCCCTTCACGCCCTCCAGGAGGAGATCAAACGGGTAGACCGGGGCCCCGATTAAGACCGGCCTCGGGGGCTCGTCGTACTGGAGCTCGGCCGGCAGCTTCCGGTACGGGGTGCGGGGCACCGACCAGGCCTCGCGCCCCCCGGGCGGACCGCGGCCGGATTCCATCTGGAAGATGACCGGGACCTCCATGTGCACGTAAACGGTGTGCCCGTTGCGCGTCCCCGGTCGGAACTTCGACTGCAGGATGGCCTCGATCGTCGGGGCCTCGAAATCGGGATGGGTGGAGCGGATCACCTCCGGCTGGATCACCCTGCCCTCGGGATCCACCGTGAATCCGACCAGGACCTCGCCCTTCACCCCGCTTAGCCTCAGCGAGAAGGGGTACTCCGGGCGGGCCTGGAAGGTCACCTCGGGCGGCGTGAAGCCCCCCTTGTCGGTGCTGCCGAACTCGCCCGGGCCGAACCCCATGGCCTCCCGGATGCGCGCATAGACCGGCACCCCTGCCTTCCTTGGGGGCGTGAAGGTCCACTTGAGGGCGGCCGCCGCAGCGCAGGTTGACAGGCGGGCGTCGGTGGAACTGGTGACGATAGCCTCAGCCACCCTGCCCTCCGGGTCGATCAGGAGCTCAAGGACCACCATCCCCTTCTCCCCGGCCTCCCTGAACCCCGGGGGATAGTCGGGCTTCGGGGCCGACACCTCGGCGGGCCGATGGTCCAGCAGACTGGAGTCGACAACGGGGGCGCCGCGGGCCGCGGCCTCCGCCCCGGCGAGAATGGCGGCCAGGAGGCACCGGAAGGAGCGCCTGGAAAGGGGGATGTGCATCGGGACGGCTTCCCGGTGCTGGACTCGCGCGACCCCGGCAACAAGACCAAAAACTACGCGCAAATGCGGCAAACACCGCCGGGCCCATCCTTGCCGGGAGCGCCAAAACGCCCGGGGGCCGGGGTGTTTGCGCGTAATTCTGGGGCTAGGCTCGAAATCGAGTTGACTTGGTGGGCCTAATTTTGAGTTTTTGACACCTCAGTTCGATGGCTTTCTAGCTCAATGGTAGAGCAGCTGACTCTTAATCAGTAGGTTTCGGGTTCGAGTCCCGAGGGAGCCACCACTTTCTCCGGTGTTATTTCCCAGTCAAAACTAAGGAACCTTCGGGACCCCCGGGCC
>CAISPT010000350.1 GCA_903887455.1 uncultured Opitutaceae bacterium
GCGGTATCGCCTCCGCGGCTCACCAGGAACACGGTCTCGCTGCGAAGGAGGTCCTTCTCGATCTCGCCGAGCTTGGCGACGGCCGAGGCGAAGTCCTTCACCTCAATCCCGTCGATCTCCTTGATCCAGTCGTCGGGCCTTAGCCCCGCCGTGTCGGCCGGGCTGTTCGGCTTGACCAGGTGGGCGACGATCCCGGCCAAGTTGCCCGCCGGGGAGTGGCGCGCGATGGCGTCCCCGTAGACAAACTCGCGCCCCGTGAACCCGATCTTCTCGAAGAACTGGCGGTCGGCCTCGCGCACCAGGCGCGGCTCCTCGGCGAGCGGAACCTTCAGCTCGAGGCGCGTGGAGCCCCGGAGCAGGGAGAGGGTCATGGTGTCGCCCGGCAGGCGCGCGGCGATCAGACGCTCCAGGTAGTCGACCACAACCCGGTCGGGCTTGAAGCGCGGGATCGGCGTCCCGTCGACGCCGAGGATAATGTCGTGGGCCTTCAGGCCCGCCTTCTCGGCCGGGCTGCCTTCAAGCACCTCGCTCACGACGGCGCCGGACTGGGTCTCGAGCTTGAGGAAGGTGGCGACCTCGCGGTCCATAGGCTCGAGCCCGTAGGCCCCGAGCCAGGCGAGCGGCCTGCCGAAGGCGTTCTTCGGCGTCCTGCCAATGTTCGGGAGGACCTCCGGGGCGACCAGGAAGGCGCTACTCTCCTCGATGTTCACCAGCATGACGGGAGAGCCCCCGCGGTCCGAGCCCGAGAACTCGAGGAAGGTCTGGCCGAAGGAGCTGGCCCCGAGGCCCACGAAGCGCCCCTCCGCGTCGAAGACCGGCAGGCCGGGCCCGGCCACCTCCTGCTGGGCGATCGCGGTGCGCTGGGGGAGCGACTGTACGAGGGCCACGTGGCTCTGCAGGATGTAGGGCGTGAAGTCCTCCTCCTTGTTGCGGATGCCGATCCCCCAGACCTCCTGGGCAAGCGTCACCTCGCCCTGGCTGGCCGGCCCCGCGAAGCGGGTCACCGGGACCAAGCGGGCGCGGAGCGCCTCGGCGGCCCTGACAAAATGCCAGCCCGTGTAGGCGTCGCGTCCCAGGTACTCGGCCGGGTGCCCGTCGGGGTCGCCCGGCAGGTAGACCTTGAAGTCGCGGATCTGCTTGGGGGATATCCTCAGGTCGATCGCAGCCGAGGGCAGGATGATGGTGCCGTTCGTGTCGACCACCGTCCCGTACGCGATCGTCGGCCGACGCTCGAGCTCGGTCTGGGTCACGTACTCGACGGCGACCGTGCACTTGACGCGCTCGGCCCAGAGCGCGGGGAGATCGGCGGCGCGGGCCGCCGGGCAGAGGAGGACGCCGGCCAGGAGCAGGGGGGTGATTTTCACGGCTTAAGGACCACGAGAGAGACGCGCCGTTCCCGGCGAACCTCAAGGAGGGTCGGCGCGGGCTTCTGGGCGTAGGAGGCGTCGAGGCCCTTCACCATCTCGAGCGAGGAGACCGGCAGGTCGTTGATCCTCGTGATGATGTCGCCGCGCGCCAGGCCGGCCACCTCGGCCGGGAAGCCCCGCTGGACGCCGATCACGAGCACCCCCGTGTCGCTGTCGAGCTGGTTTTCGCGGGCGAAGGCCCTCGAGACCTTCCTGAGTCCTAGCCCCCACGTGTCCGAGACCCACTCCTCCCCCATCCTGCTCTCGAGGCGCGCAGTGACAAGGGAGGTCGAGTCCTCCTTCGAGCCGCGCTTGTAGGTGAGGGCGAGGGTCGAGCCGACCGGCGCGGAGGCGATCATGTTCTGAATCGGCGGGAGCTCCTCCGGGAAGCGTCCGTCGACCTTCTTGCCGTCGATGGAGAGGATGATGTCGCCGGCGCGCAGCCCCGCCGCGGACGCGGGCGACCCCGACTCGACGCTGTCGACCAGCATGCCGGTGTTCGTCGCCACGTCGTAGAACCCCTCGAGGTCCTGGAGCGCCTTCGGGACGATCCCGGTGTAGCTGCGGGTGATGGAGCCATCCCGGACGAGGCCCGCGACGATCCGCTTGGCGATCATTGAGGGGATCGCGAACCCCAGGTTGTTGGCCCCGAGGTAGGCCCGGGACGTGATCCCCACCACCCTGCCGTCGTCGGTCACCAGCGGCCCCCCGGAGTTGCCCGGGTTGATCGCAGCGTCGGTCTGCAGCCAGGTGTTGAAATTGCCCGTCTCGTACCCGTCCACGCCCTCGGTGTCCTCGAAGTAGCGGTTGTTGTTGGAGATGATGCCCCGGGTGACGGTGCGGGTGAGGCCGTGGGGCGTCCCGACGGCGTAGACCGTCTGCCCCACGAAGAGCTTGTCGCTGTCGCCGAACTCCGCGTGCTTGAAGGTGAGGCCCCGCCGCTTCACGTCGTCCAGGTTGAGCCGCAGGAGCGAGAGGTCCGTCCAGTGGTCCCAGCCCACGATCCGGGCCCCCACCCGCTCCAGGTTGGAGAGGGTCACGTTGATCTCGACCGCCTTGGGCCCGGCGACGTGGGCGTTCGTCAGGACGAGCCCGTCCTGGGAGAGGATGACCCCAGAGCCGATGCTCGCGTCGATCCGGCGGGCCCCGTCGTCGAAGTTCATCTCCCGGACATCGATACGCACCACGGAGTCCAGAAGTTTCTCGAATCCGGAGCTCATGGACCCCCTGGCCGTCCCGGCCAGCAGGGCCAGGGAAAGGGTCGCGGCGGCCAAGATTGACCGGGGGAGTGATTGGTTCACTATGGCGGGTTTCAAATGATGGTTACCAAGAGCAAAGACTACGACTTTCAAGAGATTGAGCCCCGCTGGCAATCTTTCTGGGAACGCGAGAACCCGTACAAGACGGGCCCGGACGCCTCCAGGCCCAAGTACTACATCCTCGACATGTTCCCCTACCCGTCCGGGGCGGGTCTGCACATCGGACACCCCGAGGGCTACACCGCCACCGACATCCTCTCCCGGTACAAGAGGGCCCGGGGCTTCGAAGTGCTCCACCCCATGGGATGGGACGCCTTCGGGCTGCCCGCCGAGCAGCACGCGGTGAAGACCGGCACCCACCCCGCCGCCAACACCCAGAACAACATCGCCAACTTCAAGCGCCAGATCAAGGCGCTCGGCTTCTCCTATGACTGGGAGCGGGAGATCGACACGACCGACCCCAAGTACTTCCGCTGGACGCAGTGGATCTTCCTGCAGCTCTTCAGGCGGGGCCTGGCGTACGTGGACGAGCGCCCCGTGTGGTGGTGTCCGGAGATGCGCACCGTCCTCGCCAACGAGGAGGTCGTCGACGGCAGGAGCGAGGTCGGCGGTTTCCCCGTCGAGCGGCGGAGCCTCAGGCAGTGGGTCCTTAGGATCACCGCCTACGCGGACCGGCTCCTGTCGGGGCTGGAGGGCGTCGACTGGCCCGACTCCACCAAGCGCATGCAGGCCGCCTGGATCGGCCGGAGCGAGGGCGCGGAGATCGTCTTCGGCCTGGAGCGGCCGGAGCTTGGCGGGCTTAAGGTCTTCACGACCCGGCCGGACACCCTCTTCGGCTGCACCTACATGGTCCTCGCCCCGGAGCACGCGCTCGTGGACGCCCTCACGACCCCGGACCGCCGCGAGGCGGTCGAACTCTACCGCAAGCAGGCCGCCTCCAAGAGCGACCTAGAGCGCACCGACCTGGCCAAGGACAAGTCCGGGGTCTTCACGGGCGCCTACGCGCTTAACCCGATCAACGGGGCCCGGGTGCCCGTGTGGGTCGCCGACTACGTGCTCACGGGCTACGGTACCGGAGCCATCATGGCGGTGCCGGCGCACGACGAGCGGGACTTCGAGTTCGCCGAGCGCTACGGCCTGCCGGTCACCGCGGTGATCGAGCGGGCGGACCGGGCCGAGGGCTCCCCGGCCGCGACGCTCCCCTACACGGGCGACGGGCGCCTGGTCGCCTCCGGCCCCTACACGGGCCTCCCGTGGCAGGACGCCAAGCGGCGCATGACCGACGACCTCGCCGCCAAGGGCGCGGCCCGCCACTCGGTCAACTACAAGCTCCGCGACTGGCTCTTCAGCCGCCAGCGCTACTGGGGCGAGCCC
>CAISPT010000351.1 GCA_903887455.1 uncultured Opitutaceae bacterium
GAGGCGTCGTCCGCCTTCGCCTCGTCACAGGACAGCCCGTCCTGCATCCCGGAGCAGCCGCCGTTCTCGATGAAGAGACGAAGGCTGCGGGTGGGGTCGCCGGCCTCGTCGCGCATGGTCCGGACCTGCGTGGCGGCTCGTGGCGTCAGTTGGATCATGGGGCCACCGTAGGAGCGTTCGACCCCGTGTCAAACGGCGGGAAATCCATGTATCGAAACCGTTACAGCAGATATCGGGCCGATTAAGCGGAAAGTTCACTTGCAAGCGGTGGAGCGGCGCGCTTGCCTTGCTCCAGATTGGCCGCGATCACCCACATTCTTAACGAGATCAACTACGAGATGATCCGTATGCTAGCCGAGGGCGGCATGGGTGTGGTCTATGAGGCTCACCAGCTGGGGGCCGGCCAGTTCCGGAAGACGGTCGCCGTTAAGCTGATCCGGGAGGAGTACTCGGCGATCCCCGAGTTCCAGAAGAACTTCATCGGGGAGGCGCGCCTGGTGGCGGACCTGATCCACACCAACATTGTCCAGACCTACCACCTGGGGAAGATCCACGAGCAGTACTTCATGGTGATGGAGTACGTCGGAGGGCAGAACCTGGAGCAGTTCCTGGAGAAGCACCGCCAGAGCCAAAAGCAGGTGCCGGTCGACCTGGCCGCCTTCATCGTCTCGCGGGTGGCCCGCGGCCTCACCTACGCCCACCAGAAGCGCGACCGCCAGGGCAACCACCTGAACATCGTCCACCGGGACATCGGGCCGAAGAACATCCTGATGGGCTACGAGGGCGACGTGAAGCTGACGGACTTCGGGATAGCGAAGGCGCTGAACCTGATGTACAACGAGGAGGGAAAGGTGATCGCCGGCAAGGACGAGTACCTCTCCCCGGAGCAGGCGAGCTATGCCGTGACCGACGCCCGGGCCGACCTTTTCCCACTGGGGATCGTCCTCACCGAGATCCTCCTCGGGAAGAATATCTTCAGGGACCTGGACCGGAGCCAGTCGCGCCGCAACATCCTCTCGATGCCGATCCCCGACTTCCGGACGCTCAGGCCCGACGTCGATCCCCGGCTCGAGGCGATCATCCAGAAGGCGCTCAAGCGCGACCGCGACCTGCGCTACCAGTCGGCGGCGGAGATGCTCCACGACCTGGAGGTCTACCTTTACAGCGACGGATACGGCCCCACCAACGAGAAGCTCGGCGTCTACCTGCGCCAGCTTTTCAACGTCCGCGACCCCCAACCCATAGTCGCGCTTTCCGACCTCCCCCGCCCGCCGGAACCATGAGGCCAGTCGTGCCTCCCATCCGATGAGCTCCGGCGGTTTCAGCCAGGACCTTCGCCAGCGCCAGACGCAGTCGCTCGTCCTGGCGCCCCAGCTGCGCCAGTCCCTGAAGATCCTCCAGGTGGCGGCGCTGGACCTGCGCTCCGTGATCCAGGAGGAACTCCAGTCGAACCCGACGCTGGAGGAGCTCCCCATGGAGGGGATGAGCGCCGAGAAGCAGGAGCCCGAGTCGACCGAGAGCGATGCCAACGGGGACGACGCCGGCGCCAGCGCCGAGGGCACCCCGGACCCTGCCGTCGAGGCCAAGGGCGAGGAGATGGACTTCACGAAGGAATTCGAGATCCTCGGGAAGATCGACGAGGACTGGCGGGACTACATGTCGAACGCCGGCGGGACGAACACCTTCTCCGCCGAGGACGCCGAGAGGCGCCAGCACTTCTTCGACTCGGTGGCCACCGAGACCTCGCTCCAGGAGCACCTGATGATGCAGGCGCAGATGACCGACCTCCCCGAGAAGGCGATGGCCGCCATGGTGCACCTGGTGGGTAGCCTCGACGACCGCGGCTTCCTGACGGCGAAGCCGGCCGACGTCGCGCTGCAGACGGGACTGCCGCTGGACGCCGTCCAAGAGGCGGTCGCGGCGCTAAAAACCTTTGACCCCGCCGGGATCGGCTCGGACAGCCTGGCCGAGTGCCTCCTTGCCCAACTTTCGGCCAAGGGAAGGCGCGACTCGCTCGCCTCGCGGATCATCCGGGACTACTTCGACCTCCTCACCCGCCGCCGGATCCCCGAGATCTCGAGGAAGCTCGGCGCGGCCTCCGACGACGTCCAGGGGGCGATCGAGGAGATCGGCAAGCTCGACCCCGCCCCGGGAAGGCGATTCGCCGACGACCAGAACCGGGTCGTGGTCCCCGACGTGATCGTCGAGCACGACGGCAACGAGTGGAAGATCCACCTGAACAACGACTACATCCCGAGGCTCAGGATCTCGAGCACCTACCGGGACATGATCGCCAAGGGCACGCTCTCCAAGGGCGAGCGCGACTACCTGAAGGACCGGATACGCTCGGGCAAGTTCCTGATCGACTCGATCGAGCAGCGCCAGCGGACGATCGAGCGCATCACCCGCGAGATCCTGAAGGCGCAGATGCCCTTCTTTGAGAACGGCGTCTCCCAGCTGAAGCCCCTCACGATGACGCAGATCGCCGACGTGGTCGGCGTCCACGAGACGACCGTCAGCCGCGCGATCGCCAACAAGTACATCCGCACGCCGCACGGGATCTTCGAGTTCAAGTACTTCTTCA
>CAISPT010000352.1 GCA_903887455.1 uncultured Opitutaceae bacterium
CGCGTGCTCGCGGACGTCGCCCTCATGACGCCGCTGTTCCCGCTGATACTCTTGTGAAGGCGCCCAAGCGTGGATTCGACAGGCTGGCCTACTGGTACCGAGCACTGGAGGTGCTCGCCTTCGGAAACGACCTGGAACGGGCAAGGTTCAGGTACCTGCAGCGCCTCTCGGACCGCCGGGACATCCTGCTCCTCGGCGAGGGCGACGGGCGGTGCGCGGAGCGCCTCGCGGCCGCGGCCCCACGGGCGCGCATCCTCTGCGTCGACTCTAGCCCCGGGATGATCGAGCGGGCTGCGCGGAGGATCGCGCGGGCGGGGGCCTCCGAACGCGTGAGCTTCCTGTGCGCCGACGCGGTCACCTTCACGCCCGAGACCGGCCGCCACGATGCGGTGACGACCCTCTTCTTCCTCGACTGCTTCGACGGGGCGACCGCCTCGGGGATCGTCTCGCGGGTAAGTGCCGCCTTGAGGCCCGATGCCCTGTGGGCCTTCGCGGACTTCGTGCTCCCGAAGGGACGGCTTGCGCGCCTCAGGGCCAGGGTATGGCTCGGCATACTCTACGCCTTCTTCCGCTGGGAGACGGGGCTGCGGGTTTCGGAACTGCCTCCCTCCGAGGAGATCCTCGCGAGGGAGGGGTGGCGGAGGGTCGATTCGGTGGACCTGCAGTGGGGGCTGGTGAGGAGCGTGCTCCTAACCCGCGGCGGCACCGGGGCTACTGGAGCTCTATCGGCATCTGCATCACCCGAGACGAGAGCGAGTCGATGAGCGAGGCGGTGTGCTGGCCCGGGCGGTCATCCTCGGCGAAAATGGTCGCCGTCGGAGCGAAATTGCCGAGCAGCACGCAGTAGTCGTTGTTGACCATGACGCCCAGGAGCTCCCCCGACTTGCTGAAGACCAGGTCGCCCCTGGAAGGTGCAAAGTCCCCGAAGATCCTCTTAAAGATCCGGTTGTCGACTCGCACGTAGCCGCGGTGCTCCGGGTCTATCTTCACCCCTAGCTCCCCGTATCCGCTGCCGCTTCCGCTGATCAGGATCGCCTCCGGGAACTTGAAGGGATCCGCCGCCAGCGGGTACACCTTAGCCCCGAGGGCGGCCACCTGCCGGGCGTCCACGGGAATCACGACCACGCGGGGGTCTGCCTCAAGGAAGTCTATCCGGGAAGCGGTGGAGCGGTAGTCCGGCGGCCGGTCGAAGCGGACCGAGATCTTGTCCCAGTCGCTGCCGAGCTCCCGGAGGGAGAAGGGCGTGTCCTCGACCTCGAGGAGGGCGTAGACCTGCTTGCCGTCGGTCGTGAAGACCGTCTTTGACTCGCGCTCGCGGGTGCTTTTTCCAAAGAGGCCCTTGCGGGTCGCCGAGAACGACGCCCCCACCCGGTTCGCCAGGAAGTCGTTGTAGAGCACGTTCGGCGAGATCGGGCGGTTGTCGCGGATCTCCTTGGTGAGGGCACCCGAGCTGACGGCGAGCTGTCCCACGCCCTGGGCGAGCTGGCTAGTCGCCTGCTCGACCTTTGCGCGCTCGGCCCGCTCCGTCTGCACCTCGCCGGCGAGCTCGGCCGCGCGGCTCGCAAGCTCCTGCTTCTCCTTCTCGCTCACAGCCACCTGGACCGCGAGCCCCTCGATGCGCTTTCGCGCCTCGGACTGGGCCCTCTCCAGGGCTGCGAGGGCCTGCTTCTGGCGCTCGGCCTCGGCCTTCTTGTCCTCGAGCTCGCGCTGCAGCTGGGCGAGCTCGCTGCGGGTGAGCGAGTTCTCCTGGGTCACGCCCTGGTACCTCAGACTCAGGTCGGCCTGGGCGCGCTGGGTGTCGACCAGCTGGGCCGTGAGCTTTTGGCTCTCTGACTGGAGCTGGCCGAGTACCCTCTCGCGCGCTGCGAGGGTCTGGTCCGAGGACTGGAGCTTCTGCTCGAGGGCCTGCCGGGCGAGCTGCTCCTCGGTGAGGGACTGCTTCATCGCCTCGACAAGGTCCTGGTCCTTCGTAGCCGCGTTGGCCGAGATCTCGTTGACCGGCGGTTGGCGCGGGCGCGCCGGCTCCGCCCTCTCCCACCGCGTGAGCGCGATCAGGTTCAGGAAGAGGAAGTCGACGATGAACAGCAGTAGCGTCCTGTTCATAGCGCCACGGGTGTCGGAGCCTGCCTCTGGCCCTCCAGGATCAGGCGGCGCTTGAAGCCGCGGACATGCCTGATCTTTACCAAGGCAACGCAGATGATGCCGAAGAGGTTCGAGGAGTAGGCAGCAAGGAGGTTGGGCTCAATTACGCCCAGGACCTGGAGCACGAGCGCGGCGGCCGTGCCCATCATCCCCACGTACAGGCCGCTGTCGAAGAGGTTCTCCTCGTTCTCCATGAGCCGCAGCTTCAGGAGCGGCGGCGCGTCCTGGCTCTCAATCTCACGGATCTTGCGGAGGCAGGCCATGTACATGGCGACCTGGAGGGCGGCAAAAACGCCGATGGATACGAGTGTGGAGGTTTCCATAGTTGCTGGTTTTGAATTCTGCGGGGGGGGCGAGGCCTGGCTCGAGGTGGCGGCGAGCATCGGGATCGCCATGCGCAGCCTGTACTCGGAGCTCGGGGCGGCCTTCAGGAGGAAGGGCTCGGTGGCGACGATGAGAAGGGCTGACATCACGACGGCGAGGATGCCGGCCCGCGCGTGCTGCTGGGCCCCCGCCCGCGGGCCGCGGCCCGCGGGCTCGACGACCCAGAGGTCCAGCCCCTTAAGGAGAAGGAAGAGGCCGAGGATGTAGCCGGCGTACTTGGCCGCCAGCATGAGCCTCGGGTGCTCGAGGACGAGCGCCGCAGCGGCCCCCATGGCGGGACCGGGCGAGCGGTTCACGGGGACGGCCCGCTGAAGAAGGAGGTTTACCGCCCCCTGGCCCTCGGCGAGCGCCGTGTTCAGGTCCTCAGAACCGGCCTTTCCGTAGCGGATCAGGTAGGTCGCCACGCGGTCGGCCGAGTCGGACAGGAGCGCGGCCGTGTAGATGTTGGGAAGCTGGTCGGGCGCCACCCTCGCGAGGTGGGCGTACTCGCCGACGGTGCGGACGTTGTCCGTTCGCCTCAGGAGCTCCGTCAGCTGCGTCCAGTCGAGGCGCCGTCCGAGCGAGAGCAGGTCCAGGTAGAAGCCCTCCAGGTCCCCGAGCTCATTGTGCTGGACGGCGGCCTCGGCGAGCGACCTGACCTCGCGCTGGAGCGTCGGCGAGAGGTGCTCCCCCTGGTAGAGGAGGCCGGTGAGGAGGATGAGCGCGTCCAGCGGCTGACCGCCGGCCCGTGTCGCGGGGACGAAGCGCCCCGTCGCGGCCACGTCGCGGGTCCTGAGCACCGCCTGCACCCCGAGGGACCCGGAGTTTGAAAGGTAGGCCCTCGCCGCCTCGCGGGCGTGGTCCGGGATCAGGAACGTGACCACCGGCGTGCTCGAGGCGTGGGGCGTCTTCTGCCGGAGGTTGAAGAGCGGGTCGAGCGCGGCGTCCCACCCTCCCCACGCGACGAGCGCCGGCTGCCGGGAGGAGAGATCGTCGAGGGCCCGCTTCAGGGCGGGGGCCCTCGGGTCCCCTATCGCCTGGGCCACGTCGAATACAAGGAGGGCCGGACCGATCTTCTCGGAGTCCACCAGGTCGCGGCCGAAGGCGGCCACCGACGCCGTGCCCGTCCCGGCGGATCGCAGGAGCGCGCGGCTCACGGACTTAAGGCTCACCGGCAGCATCCACGCCAGGACGGCGATCACGGCGCCCGCAAAAATGAGCGCGGGGGCCGCCGGCGGCATCCTGTGGGCCTCGTTAGGGGGACTCATGCGCTGCTCGGAAGTATTGATTTGCGGGACCGAAAGCGGACGATCACGCTCTCTAAACTCCACCGACCGATGTCCTTGGAAATTGTTCGCTACAACGATCCAGTTTTACGCAAGAAAGGCGAGAAAATCACCGTTTTTGACGCGGGGCTCGCCGCGCTCGCTGACGCCATGATTGAGACGATGCACGAGGCCGGCGGGATCGGGCTGGCCGCGCAGCAGGTCGGCCACGCCCTCCAGATGTGCGTCGTGGACCTTCGGGGCTCGGAGGCCGAGTTCGACTGGAAGCTGGACGGGGCGAAGCCCCCGATGGAGCTCTTCATGCCCATGGTGGTCGTCAACCCCAAGGTCTCGGTCGAGCGGAAGGCCCCGACTGCCGCGGTCGAGGAGGGGTGCCTCTCCTTCCCTGAGATACGCGGCGACGTGGTCCGCCCGAGGGTGATCTCGGTCAAGTTCCAGGATCAAGCCGGCCTCCAGCATCATCTCGACTGCACGGGCCTATTCGCCCGCTGCATCCTCCACGAGGCGGACCACCTGAATGGCATCCTGTTCATCGACAGGATGGACAAGGACGTGCGCGCCTCCGTCGAGGAGGCTGTCAAGGCGCTGGCCCGCCACACCAAGGCGGCCCCCGGCCCCTCGTCGTGAGCATCACGACCCGCACCGGGGACCAGGGGCTCACGGGCCTGCTCTACGGCCAGCGGGTGCCGAAGGACCATCCGCAGATAGAGGCGGTCGGCGCCTTCGACCAGCTCAACGTGGAGACGGGAGCGGCAAGGATGGCGTCGCCCGACGGGGGCGTGCGCCTGCTGCTCGCGGACGTCCAGCGGTGCCTTGTGGCCCTGATGGGCGAGGTATCGGCGGCCGAGGCCGACGCCGAGCGCCATGCAAAGTCGGGCTTCGCCCGGCTGAAGGAGGAGGACCTTCAGGTCCTCGACCGGGCGATCGCCGACCTCGAGTCGAAGGGCGTGCGCCTCGACGGCTGGGCGACGCCGGGATCGAACTCGATTTCCCTCTCGTTCGACCGCGCGAGGATTGCCGCAAGGACCGCGGAGAGGCGCCTGGCTGCGGTTGTTTCAGCCGGCAGGACCCCAAGGCCCCTCCTATTGCAGTGGACCAACCGGCTTTCGGATCTCCTCTGGCTCCTGGCACGGGAGGCGGACTCTAGGGCCAAAGACGGCGGCGCTTGAAATCCCGGTGAAGGGGTCCCATATATGGGGAACCATGCCCTTTGCGATCCTCGTCCTCGTTCTCGCCGCAGGATGGCGCGTCTTCGCGCTCTACGTTCCGGAACTCAGCAACTTCTCGCCCCTGATGGCGCTGGCGTTCTGCTCCGGGGCCTACACGCGAAACAAGGCGATGTGGATCGCCCCCTTCGCGGCCCTCGTGCTCTCGGACCTCTATATCGACCACTACTACGCAACCGTCTACCACTACCAGTGGAGCCTGGCGGGCGCGGCGCTCCGGACGGCCTGCTTCGGCGCGGCCCTGGGGATCGGCGTCCTCGTCTCCCGCCGCCGCAACTGGGTGAACCTCCTGGGCGGCGCCCTCGCCGGCTCGGTCATTTTCTACCTGGTCACGAATACGGCCTCGTGGGCCGTGGACATGGGCTACGCGCACACGACTGCCGGATGGTGGCAGGCGGTCACGGTCGGGCACCCCGAGTTCTACCCCACCCTATTCTTCTTCCGTAACACGCTGGTGAGCGACCTCCTCTTCACCGGGGGCTTCGCCCTGGCGATGGAGTACGCCTCGCTCAGGCGCGGCGAACAGAGCCTTCTCGGCCTAAAGCAGGTCGGCCGCTAGCTCGGCGAGCCTTGAGCGCTCGCCCTTGGTGAGCGTCACGTGGGCGGCCACCGACTGGCCCTTCATCCGGTTGTGGCAGTACACCAAGCCGTTGCTTCTCGAGTCCACGTAGGGGTTGTCGATCTGCGCCGGGTCCCCGATCAGGATGATCTTCGAGCCCTCCGAGATGCGGGTGATGACGGTCTTCACCTCGTGCGGGGTGAGCTGCTGGGCCTCGTCCAGGATGAAGAACCTCCGGGCGATCGAGCGCCCGCGGATGAAGCAGAGCGCCTCGATCTCGACCAGCCCGCTCTTCAGCAGGCGCTCGTAGGGCTTCACAAGGGGGGCGGCCGAGTGGCCGTGGCTGCCGTTGGCGCCGTGGACGGGGGCCGTCACCATGGCCTCGTCCCGCTTCCAGTGCTTCTTTTTGGAGACCTTCTTCGAGGCGAACTGGGGTTCCTTGGGGGGCTTTGAGGGGATCAGCACCTCGAGCGCGTCATAGTAGGGCTGGAGCCAGGGCTTCATCTTCTCGTCTAGGGTCCCGGGCAGGAAGCCGATGTCCTTGCCGAGCGAGATCACCGGGCGGGAGATCGACACCCCGTCGTAGCGCGAGCTCTCCTCCAGCGTCTGGTGGAGGGCGCAGGCCGTGGTCAGGAGGGTCTTTCCGGTGCCGGCCTTCCCGAAGCAGGTCAGCATGTGGATGCTGTCGTCCAAGAGCGCGTCCATCAGGAACTGCTGCTCGAGGTTGCGGGCGCGGATCGGAATGCCGCCGGGGGCCTTCACGTACTCAGGTATCTTAAGGCGCTGCACCATGCCGTCCCCGTAGTAGCGTGCAGGCATCGTCTTTCCCTCGTCGGAGCGCAGCAGCACGTACTCGTTCAGGTAGAGGGGCTTCGCCGCCTTGCTATCGAGCTCGAACTTGCCCTCGGAGCAGAAGCGCTGGAGCTCGTAGATGGAGAGGGAGATCTCCCGGTAGCTGGCCTCCTCGGCCTCCTCGGGGACCTTGTCGTTGAGGTAGTCCTCCGACTCAAGGCCCACCGCGCGGGCCTTCAGCTGCACGTTCACGTCCTTGGTGACAAGGACGGTCGGAGGCGGGTACTGCTCCTGGACGTAGAGCGCCGAGGCGATGATCCGGTTGTCTTTCTTGGAAAGGTCGGGAAGCACCGCCTTCAGGCGGTCCATCGCGGGCGAGCGCCGGTTGGGCTCGACCAAGTAGGGGTTGATGATGACAGAGAGGGTCCCGCCATTGGGAAGTTCGACACCCTCCAGCATGGAGCGGGAGTCCGGGAGCAGCTCCTGGAGGATCCGGTGGACCCGGCGGGCGTTGCGGCCCCGCTCAGTCGACTGCTCGGTTTTGATGGCGTCCAGCTCCTCAAGGACCTCCACCGGTATGGCCAGGTTGTTATCCTGGAACTTGTAAATCGATTGCGGGTCGTGGATCAGAACATTCGTGTCCAAGACGAACGTTTTAACCTTGGCCGTGACCCTGATCCGCGAATGGGAGGCAATTGCCCCGCGCAGGTTTTCCATCGGTTGGTTGGGAGTATCCTGTGAATAACTGAGCACCAATCGGCCCGGTTGTCCACCAAAGAATCGGGGATTTGTGTTACAAACCCTACCAGAACCGTGTCTTAAGACGATGCAGCGCCAGGCTCAGGCGAGCGCCATCCGTCGTCCGCCCTCGGCCGCCGATTTGTAGATAGCTTCGATCACCCGCAGGTGGTCCCTGCCCATTAAGCCAGAGACTGGCGTCTTGCGGCCGGTTAGGACGCAGGTGGAAAAATCGTCCATGTGGAGGGCCTGCTGGGGCACCGCCGGGTAATTCAGGCGGCCCCGGGACGTCTCGACCTCAATCCCCCGGTAGGCATAGGCGGGATCAAACCGGATCCACCCCCGTGCCCCCTCGGCCCTGAAATTGTTGGCGTCGCGATTGTAGCTCGAGGAGGCCTCGCAGGTCACGCCCCCGGGGAACTCCATCGTCCACTCGATCGTCTCCTCGACCTCGTTGAAAAGCTCGGGTCGGGTCTTCGGGAGCACGCGAGCCGTGATCGCCACGGGCTGCGCCATCGCCGCGCGGCAAGCCGCCTGGATCACATAAATGCCGACGTCCATGAGCGGACCTCCCCCCGAGAGCGACTTCTCGATCCGCCACGCGCGGCTGCGGAAGGTCCAGCTGTGCTCGCCCGAGAGCCGGGTGAGCGATCCGAAGTCCTTCTCCCGCGCGAGGCGGTCGAGTTCGATGTGGAAGGGATCGTAGTGCAGCCGGTAGCCGATCGAGAGCTGCACATTCGACTTGGCGCAGGCCGCGAGCATCGCGTCGCACTCCGCGACCGTGTTCGCCATCGGCTTCTCGCAGATCACGTGCTTGCCCGCCAGCGCTGCCTTCACGGTGTGCTCGGCGTGGAGCCCGTTGGGCGTCACCACGTAGACGATGTCGACCTCCGGGTTGCCCGCGATCTCGTGCATCGATTCGTAGCTCCAGATGTTCCTCTCAGGAAACCCGAGGTAGCGGCTCCACTTAAGCCCCTTGTCGCGATCGCCCGTGATGACGCCGGCCAGCCGGCACAGCTTCGTGTGCTCGAACGCCGGCGCCAGCTCGCCCCGGGAATACAGCCCGAGTCCCATCAGCACGACGCCGGGGCGGCGCTCGCCGCCCTTGGTGAGCTCGGCGACCTCGGCCGCGAGGCCTCCCGCGCCTGAGCTGCCAAGCACTGCGGCTCCGAGCGTCATGGTGCGGACAAAGGTGCGGCGTGACTGAAGGGGCTCATCGGGTGGGGTCTTCATCTGGGCGGGGACCACGGGCCCCGAACCAAGCAATCCATTTGCCGGCGGTAATCAACCACGACGTATTCCGGGAGACGCTCATTTCAGGAGGTCGATCCTCGTGCCCGCTGCGTGAGAGGACACGAGCTTGCCCAGGCGCCTAAGCCGGGTCTCCTCGCGGACGGCGCTCACGACCCAGAATATCGCGGTGCGCCTGTAGCCGGGCGGCTGGGCCGACCAGTGGGCAAAGGCCCCTGCGTTCTCGCGGAACGACGCCTCGAGGGGCCGCGGCAGCGACCTAGGCTTCGCCTCGAATGAGTAAATTCCGGTGC
The DNA here is from genome assembly GCA_903887455.1 of uncultured Opitutaceae bacterium. GTDB lineage: Bacteria > Verrucomicrobiota > Verrucomicrobiia > Opitutales > Opitutaceae > Palsa-1447. The sequence goes on from CAISPT010000352.1 coordinate 8,651, forward strand.
GCCCGGCCGTCCTCGCATCGAAGGCCCTGAGCCCGGCGGGCGCCATCCGCCCCTCGCGGATCAACCGCTCGGCGTGGCGCACGTTCACCAGGCTCCAGATGCTGCCCTTCCTCCTCGGCGTGAAGCGGATCTGGTAGCCCTCGGCGCCCTGGCTCCTGCGAAGGCCGTCGATCCACCCGTGGCACAGCGCCTCGTCCAAGGCCTCCGGATACGTCATCCCTCCCCTTCCTGACGCCTTCGAAGGGAGCGCGACCACGAGCTCCCTCGAGCTGTCGTGGTTGGCGGCGAGCCAACGGCGGAAGGCCCCTGACGACTCGAAGCGGACGGGCTTCACGGCCGCAGGGGTCCGGCCCGCAGGAGCTCGTCGAGCTCCGGCTCGATCGCTTCGCGCAGCTCGCGCTTGAGGTCGTCGTCCATGAACCCCAGGTTGTTCGAGATCCTGAGGATCCGGACGGGGGGAAGGTCGAGGTCCCCGAACTTCTCGTGGATCCAGTTCTTGTGGTCGGCCTCCATTACGAGAACGGCGTCCGCCCAGGCCAGGTCCGACGGCCCGACCCGGCGGCGGGCCCCGCTTCGGGTCCCGGCCGACCGGACCTCCAGCCGGGGATCTCCGCGGTAGATGGCCTCGGCGGTCGGGCTCCGCCACTGGTTGAGCGTGCACACGAAGAGGACCCTGAGGGGCCTGGCACTGCCTCGACCTTTCTGATCCTCGCCCATGGCTATGCCTGCGGAGGCTCCTCGTCGACGAGCCGCTTCCCCAGGCTGACGACCGCGTCCTCGGCGAAGCCGAGCGAGGCGTAGAAGGCCAGGACCTCCCTGTTGGATGCCCTCACCTGCAGGTTGATCTTTGGGCAGCCCTCGGCGCGGAGCAGGCGCTCCGCCTCCGCCATGAGGCGCCGCCCGATGCCGCGCCGCCGGTGCGCGGGGTCCACCGCCAGGTAGTTGATCCAGCCCCGGTGCCCCTCATAGCCCCCCATCACGCTCCCCACGATGTGTCCGCCCCGGAGGGCGACCAGAAAGAGGTGCGGCCCGACCCTCTCCTTGCGGGCGATGTCCCGAAAGGGGTCGTTCGCGGGCCGGAGCAGGCCGCAGGCGCGCCACAGTTCCACCACCTCTGCCTCCTCGCCCCTTTGGAAAGTCCGGATCTCCGCGGAGTCTCTGCTCGGGTCGTTCATCATTGCGGTCACCCCTTCTAGGGCGGACACGGCGGGTCCTCCAGCGCTAAGCGCCGCCCCTCTCGAGCCGGGCAAGCTCCCCTACGACGTGGCCGATCACCCGGGGATGACCCTGCATGTGAGAGTGGAACGCGCACCATACGACCTGTTCCGCCACCCCGGGCATACGGGCCCGCTTGGAGGGCGACACCATGAGGTCGACCGGGGTCCGGTACGTGTGCAGGGTGAGCCCTTCCAGCCTGGGTAGACCGGCGTCGAGCTCGCGCAGGAACGGGCTGCCCGGACGCATCTGGCGAGTCCCGAGCCCCGGGTAGAGGTAGGAGATCCAAGTGCCCTGGTGAGGTCCCGAGATCGAGAAAAACGCCCGGACGCGCCCAGACCCGCCCCCGTGCTGGAGGAAGTGCCTAGAGACGAGGGCGCCCATGCTGAAGCCGACGAGGGCCATCGGCGCCCCGCAGGGCACGCTCGAGTGCACGAAGTCCCCAAGCTTGCGCGAGAGGTCCTCGATCCCGAGCCGCCCGTCGCGTGGCGAGAGCATGGGTACGAAGCACGCGTGGCCCGCCGCCTCGAGGGTTCCGCGCATCCGGCCGAACCGCCGGCCCGACTCCGCAAATCCGTGAACCATGACGACGATCATGCGCGCCGGTGCATGATCAGGTCCCACGGGTTGCCGTAGAGGTCCTCGAAGACCGCCACGGTGCCGTAGGGCTCGTGGCGAGGCTTCTCCCTGAAGCGGACCCCGCTGCGGGTCATCTCCGCATAGTCCCGGTCGAAGTCGTCGGTGTGCAGGAAGAGGAACACCCTGCCCCCCGCCTGCCGGCCCACGCTCGCCTCCTCCTCCGCGTTCTTCGCCCGGGCCAGGAGGAGCGACGCCTCGCACGATCCCGGCGGCCGCAGCACCACCCAGCGCCGCCCGCCGCCCTGGTCCACATCCTCCGCAACCTCGAAGCGGAGCTTGCGGGTGTAGAAGGCCATCGCCTCGTCGTAGTCCCTCACCAAAAGGCTCACGCATCCGATCGACTGTTTCATGGCCTAAGGCTCGACGCCGCGCGCCATTGCTTCAAGGACGGATAAGGTGCGCCAGTTGCGGGTTGTGGCGCGGGCCTCGAACTTCCTCTCCAGGTATCCGTTCTGGAGTTTGGTGTTGGAGTATCCATTCGGGCAGTAGAGGTACACCACGTCACCAACGACAGCGACCTGCTCGCCGGGCCCGAGGGGAAACTCCCCTGGGTCGGGCGACCGACTCCGCTTACGGCCGACCAGGAAGGTTGCGTGGAGGAACGCTGGATCGACGGAGGCCCTGCCGACAAGCGGGTTGCGGACCACCGCGTCGGTCAGCTCGGCGGCTGTGACAACCACAGCCGAAACCTCAAGACCGCACCCGACCTTGATCGCGCGTTCAATCGCGCCTGCGATTGCGGACGGGCTCCCCTTGTCCACCGAGAAGACGGCGTTGCCGCTCTGCAGGTGGGTCCTGACGCCCGAAACTCCGAGCTTTTCTAAGATCTCTCTCAGGCGAGCCATCTTCAGTGGCCGGGCTCCGCCGACGTTTATCCCGCGGATAAGGGCAACGCAGCGCGGGCCTGCCTGGGGCGGAGCCGGGCGAGTGCCAGGCCGGGACAGCGATTTCATGAGATTATGACCTTCAGGATCTTACGCTACGGGTAATCCAGCCTGGCAGGACGCCAAAGGCGGGCGCCCTATGACACAATTCGAGGGGGCCGTGCTTGTAAATCGGGGCCTCATGCTGCAGTTTGACCCCTCGACCTTGATGAAACAAGCCTCCGCACGAGCAGAAGCGACCACCGCGAGGTGCTGCTGTCCGCTCCATTAGAAGATGCCAACTGCGGACACCTTGAATCCTGCGGTTGATACAGCCGCGGCGGACCGGAGGCTATCCGTCGTCTCGGCGGCGGAGCGCGTGGCGTGGGCCCACAAGGAATTTGGCGGCGCCCTGGTCTTGAGCACGAGCTTCGGCGCCCAGGCGGCGGTCATGCTGCACCTGGCGACCCAGGTGGCACCGGACATCCCCGTGGTGTTCGTGGACACCGGCTACCTCTTCCCCGAGACATACCGCTTCGCTGACGAGCTGACGGCGCGGCTAAGGCTCAACCTGAAGGTTTACCGCGCCGCCGAGTCGCCCGCGTGGGTCGAGGCGCGCCACGGCAAGCTCTGGGAGCAAGGCGCCGAGGGCCTGGCCCGTTACAACCAGATCGCCAAGGTCGAGCCTATGCAGAGGGCCCTGGCCGAGCTCGGGGCCCGGGCGTGGCTCGCGGGCCTAAGGCGCGTGCAGTCGAGCACGCGGGAGAGCCTGCCCGTCGTCAGCCTCCAGGACGGTCGCGTCAAGGTGCTGCCGATCGTCGAGTGGACCGAGAAGGACGTCTACCAGTACCTGACGAACAACGGCCTGCCGTACCACCCCCTCTGGGAAAAGGGCTATGTCTCGATCGGCGATACTCACACCACCCGCCCGCTGACAGGGGACATGACGCCAGAGGAGACCCGCTTCTTCGGGCTCAAGCGCGAGTGCGGCCTGCACGACGGCGCCCATATCTAAAGACCTCAAAACGAAATGACGCACCTAGACGAACTCGAATCACAGAGCATCTACCTGATGAGGGAGGCCTACCACGGCTTCCAGAAACCCGCCATGCTGTGGTCTATGGGCAAGGACTCGAACGTCCTGCTCTGGCTGGCGAAGAAGGCCTTCTGCGGGCACATGCCCTTCCCGGTCGTCCACATCGACACCACCTACGAGTTCCCGGAGATGCTCGAGTTCCGCGCATGGGCGCAGAAGCACTACGGCTTTGATCTCACCGTTTGGATCAACAAGGAGGCGCGCGCACGCGGGATCGGCTACGAGACGACGGACCCGGTGACGGTGACCCACGAGCTGAAGACGGTGGCGCTCCAACAGTGCCTGGCGGCCAACGGCTACGACGCGCTGATCACGGGCATCCGCCGCGACGAGGACTCGACGAGGGCAAAGGAGCGCTACTTCTCGCCGCGCAACGCGGAGTTCGAGTGGGACTACAAGGACCAGCCCCCGGAGTTCTGGAATCACTTCACGACGGAATCGGGACCGGGCGAGCACGTTCGCGTGCAGCCGCTGCTCGACTGGACCGAGATCGACATCTGGCGCTACCTGGACCGCGAGAAGGTACCGCTTCCTGGGATGTACTTCTCCCGCAATGGAGAGCGCTACCGCTCCCTCGGCTGCATGCCGATCTCCAAGCCGGTGAAGAGCGACGCCAAGACGATCGACGACA
>CAISPT010000353.1 GCA_903887455.1 uncultured Opitutaceae bacterium
CCTGGGGGGCCTGTTCAGGAAGTCCAAGTCGGCGGTCGACCCCATGGTGGCGATCGAGACCCCGATGTCCTGGTTCTTCTTCGGCCAGATCTTCTCGCTGATCGGACTGGCTTGGCTCGCCAAGGTGAGCCTCGGGCTGCCGATCTGGGAGACGACGCTTGCGGTCTTCCTCTCGTTCGTCCTTTCGCTCGTCGCCTGCCGGGTCACGGGCGAGACCGACACGACGCCGATCGGCGCGCTCGGCAAGGTGACGCAGATCACCTTCGGCGCCCTCAACCCGCACAACATGAACGTCAACCTGATGAGCGCCAACATCACCTCCGGTGCGGCCGCGTCCTCGGCGGACCTCCTCACCGACCTGAAGAGCGGCTACCTCCTCGGGGCGAACCCGCGCAAGCAGTTCCTGGCACAGTTCTTCGGAATCTTCACGGGCACAGCGGTCACGGTGCTCGCCTACCGGATCATGGTTCCGACGGCCTCGGTCCTGGGCTCGGACAAGTTCCCGGCACCCGCCGCCCAGACCTGGAGGGTCGTGGCCCTCGCGCTCAGCAACGGGTTCGACGCGCTCAACAAGTTCAACCTCTGGTCAATCGTCATCGGCGGCACGGTCGGCGCCCTGCTGACGCTCCTGCCCCTCTGGATGCCCAAGCACGCCAAATGGATCCCCTCGGCCTCTGGAGTCGGGCTCTCATGGACCTTCCACTGGTACTACGGGCTTCTCTTCTTCATCGGGGCCTTCATCGCCTGGATCCTCGAGAAGAAGTCGCCGGAGAAGGCGACCACCTACAACTTCCCCGTGGCGGCCGGACTGATCGCGGGCGGCTCCCTGATGGGCGTGGCGCTCATCTTCTGGGAGAACATCCCGATCGTCTACCACCAGCTGATGGGCGGTTAGGCCGCCCCGACTGGCCTCAAGGGTCGATCCGCTTCACGTCCTTCACCGACCACTTGGTCACCGTGAGGCCGCGGGCGGCGCGCGCGCTCAGCGGCACCGCCTTCAGGTCGAAGTCGAACTCCCTCACGCGGGCCTTGCTCCGCCCGTCGAGCGAGATGTGGAGCGCCTTCGGCATGGCCTTCTCCGTGGGGCTCACGTCCAGGTAGACGACCTTTGAGCCATCGGCCTTCACCAGGGGGTAGAGCTTGTCGCGCGTGACGCCGCCGATCTGGAAGCGCTTGGCGTAGGCCTTCCCGCTCGCCCCGTCCTGGTAGACCATCGTGTAGAACGAGGTGTCGCCGTCCTTCGGGAAGACCGTGATGTGGAGGATCCCGAGGCCCATGAAGACCTTGTCGGCGACCTTGGACACCTTCATCGACCCGTCGGCCATGATGCACAGCACGCTGTCCAGGATCGTGCACTCGGTGACGAACTCATGCTGCCTCCAGTTGAGGCCGATGAAGCCCTCCTCGCGGTTCACGTAGAGGCGCTGGTTGGCCGACACGACCTCGGCCGCGCTGATCTGCTCGATCTCGTCGTACTCGGTCCTGCGCTTGACGCCCTTGCCGTACTTCTCCTGGAGCATCTCGAACCACTTGACGGCGTAGGCCGTGAG
>CAISPT010000354.1 GCA_903887455.1 uncultured Opitutaceae bacterium
GCAGGTCCAGGCAGTGGGAGCATTGGAAGCTCACGATCAGGATGGGCGAATCCTTGGGGTCGAAGTCCCCGAGCCAGGCGAACGCGGCCTTGTCGACGCTCGCCGGGATAGCCGCCGGGGCCTGGGCGGCAGCTGCCGATTGGGGCCCCGTGACGGCGGCCGGGACATGGCCCGAGACTTCCCAGGACTCCACCCTCGCCTTCTCGACCACCTTGACCGCGAGGACGAGCGGGAGCGCGAGGGCCATCATGACCGCAGGCAGCCACCCGTGGGCCGTTCCCTGCTTCGGGACCACGAAAGCCGCGGCGATCGCGGCAGCCGCGTGCAGGGTGCAGAACGGGCAGAATCCCTTCAGCACGAAGAACTGGATCACCATCAGGGCCACCGCGCCGAGGGACAGGCCGAGGAGGGACGCCCATCGGGCGCGGGTCACCCAGGGTCCCACTCCCGGCACGGCGAGCGAGAGCCAGAGGGGGATGGCGTAGAGCGGAAGCGGGACCCGGAAGAGGGAGCCGTAGTGCGTGTTGATGATCCCCGCGCAGCCCGACAGCGGACACGGGAGGTCGAGAATCTTCAGGGCCGCCAGGTAGATGCACGTGGTGAGGCCCACCGCCACGAGGGCGGTCGAGAGGGTTGAGGTGCGTTGGGGGATGGCGGGCACGTCGGTCGGCCTGTCACGGCCACAGTCACGTTGACCGGCCCTGGCAGGAAAAACAACTCCGTCCCTTCTGTAGCCTAGAAAGGGGCATCCTGCCCGGATCCGCCCCAAAAGCCGAGGCTAGGCGGGGGCCCTCGGCGAGAAGACCAAGCGCGCCTGCATCACCACCTCCGTGACGAGAAGGGGGATCGACCAGCACCCCCAGGCGAGGACCACGTCGCGCGACTCCTCCGGGAGGATGTGGTAGGCGCCCATCGCGCGCTCTACCAGCCGGAAGGTGACGAAGGCGAAGGTGACCACGTAGCTGCGCACCATCCACTGCCTGTGCTGGGGGATGTTCCCGCGGCGGACGGCGATGAACGCCATGGAGGTTGTGGCGAGCCACGCCACCGCCAGAAAGGTAAGGCCAAGGGCGTAGGCCGGCTCGTTGGGAATGGTGCTCGCCATGCCGAGCGCGGCGATCGACCCGGTGAGGACCGTGACGACGTAGACGCGGCCCGCAAGGCGGTGCGCGTTCAGGTAGCGGCTCCTCATGCGCGGCCAGAATTGCATCGGCCCGATCACGATTGCCAGAAGTCCACTCGCCACGTGGGGAAGGAGCCAGTGCGCGCGGGGCCAGAAGTAGGAGCCGTAGGATTTCGGGGTGAGCACGAAGTAGCGCGGGACGTTGTTGAAAAGGAAGTAGGCCAGGCAGGAAAGGACAACGGTCCAAGAGATCCAGGCGAGGAGGTGGGGCTTCCTTGCCGAAACAGCGGTCGCAGGGGTGGCGGCAGTGCTCATGGGCGGGACGCTGCCGAGGGCTGCACACCTTGGCAAGCGACGATCCTCGCGGGGGGCCGGCAGAGGCGCGGACGAGGACGTGCTTGCCGCTTTGCCACCGCGGGGCCAATCACGGGGGAGCCCCCTTAACCCCATGAAAGCCACCCTGCGTCCCTTGATCGCCTTCGCCCTCGGACTTGCCGCGGCAGCCTCCTTCAGCTTCGGGTCTCCCGAGGACGACACCTACCTGCTGGGCCCGGACTCGGAGACGCACGCCGGGGTGCCCCAGGGACAGGTGACCGCGTGGGAGCAGCTCCCGAGCCAGGCCTATTCCGGGACCCTCCACGATTTCTGTGTCTACGTCCCGGCGCAGTACAATGCCTCGGCCCCCGCCTCTCTCATGATCCTGCAGGATGGGCACGCCTGGCTCAACCCCGCCGGCGAAATACGGGCGACCCGGGTCCTCGACAACCTGATCTACCGGCGGGAAATGCCGGTCACGGTCGCCGTGTTCATCAACCCCGGCAGGACCCCCGCGCAGCCGCAGGCCACCGCCACCGAGTGGGGCGACAAGACCACCAACCGGCCCCAGGAGTACAATGCCCTGGATGACAAGTACGCCCGCGTGATCGTGGACGAGCTCCTGCCGGTCCTCTTCAGCCGCTACAACCTCTCGAAGAACGCAGGCGACCACGCAATCGGCGGCTCCAGCTCGGGCGCGATTGCGGCGTTCACAGTCGCCTGGCACCGGCCCGACCAGTTCAGCAAGGTGCTCTCGAACATCGGCAGCTTCACCAACATCCGCGGGGGACACGTGTACCCCGACCTGATTCGCGCCGCGGACCGCAAGCCGATCCGGGTCTACCTCCTTGACGGGGTGAACGACCTCCGGGGAGTCCGGCCGAACGATCCGGACCACAAATACGACCCGCAGAGGGACTGGCACGCCCAGAACCTCCGGATGCTCTCCGCGCTCACCGAGAAGGGTTACGACGTCAACTTTTGCTGGGGCGTCGGCTCGCACAGCAACAGGCAATTGGGAGCCGCGCTCCCCGAGATCCTGCGCTGGCTCTGGAGGGACTACCCGAGGCCTGACGACCCTCGCGACCGCTCCAACCGGACCCTCCTCGGGGCACCGGGGGGCCCCGTGCCTGCGCCGGCGGCCCGCTAGGGCTTGGAAGGGCCGCCGCCACGACCGGAGGCGCGTCTCACGACTTAGCCCGCAGCTCTGGGCCGGCGAGCTCCGCGGCCCCGATGAACATGCCGCCAATCTCCGCGCCGATCCGGTCGAGCTGCCCGAGCGCCACGGCACCGGCCGCTTCCGACCTCGGGGACGCCCCCGCGGGCCTTAGGCTGCGCTGAAGCTGTTCCCAGGCGAGCTGGAGGGCCCCCGTCTGCGTCGCGGGGTCCCGGAGCGCCTTGGCCATCTCCTCCAGGGCCGCCGCCCGGAGCTCCGTGACCGAACTGGCCCCGGGGATGGGCTTGTCGGGATGTGCCTCCAGGATGATGAGGTTGAGCGCCCGCGTCACCCGCTGGTTGCCGTTGGCAACGACCGCCAGCTCGCTCATCAGGTCCCTCACATTCCTCGGGTCGCCCGACATGCGCTGCAGCGACGAGAACACCTCGGCGCTCGCGGCTTCGGCGCCGCGCTTGGCGCGGACGACCTCCGCGTCGTAGGGTCTGCCCTCCGTGAGCCGCTCGCCGACGATGCGCATGTAGGCCGCGTTGGCCTGCAGCGCCCGTGAAAGGATGGGCCTGAACCTGCCCTTCTCCCACGACGGCCAGAACAGGAGCGCCGCCAAGAGCGCCAGGAGGCCGCCGGCGAGCGTGTCGCCGAAGCGCTCGATCGTCAGCTCCATGGTCGCGGGCCCCAGGGATTCCGTCAGAACGATGACAAAGAGCGTGATGAAGATGACCGCGACCGCATAGCTCCTGCGCAGGAAGAACCCGAAGCCGAAGGCGCAAAGGGCAGTCGCACCCATCAGGACCGGCAGCGGCAGCCGAAGCCACAGGACCACGCTCGCCAGGACGCTTCCCGCAAGCGTCCCGACGAGCCTCTGGGCCGCCCTCGACCGGGTGGAGCCGTAGTCCGGCTGAAGGACCACGAGCAGCGTGAGGGGGAGCCAGTAGCCGTGCCGAAGCTCAAGGGACTTCATGGCTCCCACGCCGATGATCGTGAGTACGATGATGCGGGCGGTGTAGCGGACGAGCGCCGGGTCGGGCCGCCACCTCAGATTGAGGGACGCGGTGAGCGGCCTAAGGTGCAACTGGGCGAGGTCGAGGAGCTCGAGCGAGAACGCGCCCTGGTCGGAAGCCCTGTCGGTCGTGCCGCGGAGTGCCACGCCCACCTCCGCGAGATAGGACGAGAGCTGCACGACCGTCACGTCGAACGCGGCCCAGAGCTCTGGTTCGGGCTGCTGCGAGATGTAGCCACGAAGGACGCCGAGAAGGTGCCCGAGCCGCCGGAGCCGGACCTCGGCCCTCGCCAGGTGGGCGGGCTGGCGGGACACGACGGCTAGCGCCACGGACCTTGAGAGGTTGCCGACGACCGAGAGCACGCTCTCGGCGGCCGACCGGACGTCCGTGTCCCGCGGCAGCCCGGCAACCTCCTCCCAGGCCGACTGGAACGCGCTGATCCGCTGGCCGAAGCGCGCCGCCGTGTTGTTGAGGGCGTCCAGGCGCTCGACCACCACCCGGTTGCGCCGGGCCCGCGCCCCCGAGAGGGTCGCGCGGGCCTTGTCCAGGGCCGAGCGGAGCCCGGCCTCCGCGGCAGGGTCAGGCGAGAGCGTGCAGGCCTCCGCCACGGCAAGCCACGACGTGCCGACGGCCTGCCTGAGGGGGTGCTGCGGACGGATGGGCCAGAGCATCACGTGGAGCGCCGCACCCCAGGAGCCGCCCACCAGCGCGGCGAGGGCATGGCTCTGCGCCACGGCCGGCCCACCCTTCTCCGCCATCGCGATAAAGCAGAGGAAGCCCGAGGCGATCGCCAGCGACGGGCCGTAGTCGCTGCTCAGGTGCCTCCATAGGCCGGCCCCCAGGCCCACGAGCGCGGTGGCCGCGAGGCACGCCGCAAGCGACGGCGCCGCCAGGGCACCGAGCGCCGCAGAGCCGGCGAGGATCACCGTCATCGACAAGAGCAGGCTCAGGCGCAGCCCGTAGGACCCTCGGACGTCCACGTTGGCCACGTTCTGGGCGGCCATCGCAGCGAAGATCATCTCCACCGGGAGCTTCCCGGATAGGCCGAGGGCCAGCGGGGCCATGAACGAGGCCATGCACCGAAGGCCGCGCCCTATGTCCGGATTGTTGAAGTCCGCGGCAAAGAACCTGTCCACGATCGGCAGGGAGTATCCTCCTTGGGTCTTCGGCGTGTCTGTCATCGGGTCAGGGGGTCCCCCTGTTCGATTGGGGGAGCACATGGAATGCGCACCCTCCGCCCCGTTCAAGCCCTCCCGGCGCCGCAGGCAGCCCACCTAGCTCCTGAGCGCAGCCCTCACGGCCTCCTCGGCATCAAACACCTCAGTTGAGTATTTGAACCGGTCCTCGAGCCCGTAGGCCATCTCCTCAAGAGGGCTGCTCCTGTAGCCGAAGCGCTCAAGGCCCTCGGCATAGGCCGCGACAAAGCGCTCGGCACCGAGCACCCGCCACTGGATCACGTGCACAAGCTCGTGGAAATGGAGTGCCTCGTTAGCCACCTCGCCGGGCGTGACGAAGAAGGTGTCCATGTAGGTGATTCCCCCGTACTCGATCCGCTCCCATTCGGTGAACTGCGTGAACCCCATCTGCGAAAGCGGGGGCATGGGAAGCCGGGCGACCCCCACCACCCAGGACGAGGCCAGGAGCGGGGCGGAGAAGTACGACGGCAGCCGGCGGAACCCGAGGCCCGACACCGGCTTGGCCAGGGAGCTGTGGTCGGCCACGGTCTTGTTGATCCATCCGATCAGGATCGGGTACTTGGCGCGGAATTCCTCGGGCGTGAGCGGCATGCGAAAGCTACTGGGGCCTTGGGTACCAAGGCGGACGTAGGCACACCGTGGACCCCCGCCCGGCCTGGCACAAACCAAACGGCAAGATATTTCCTCCTTAAAGAGCGCCTGCTACTTCACGACCGGCATCTTGATGTCGCCTGCGCTCGAGAGCACCCCGAACCCGTGCAGCAGCCAGAGGACCACGGCTATGACGACCACGATGTTGATGATCGACTTGATCGTCGACTGCATCGGGATGTAGCTGTTGATGAGCCAGAGCAGGACTCCGACGACGATGAGGGTTACGACGACTTGGACGAGGGGCATGGTGATCCTTGATTGTTCGGAATTGTGGATGACGAGGGATCCACTCTACATCCGGCGCGTCCACGCTGGTATGGGGTGAAACCCGATGCGGCCACGCCCCTACCCCATCACGGGGAAACGAGCCGGGTACCCCGGCCTTGCCCCTCAACATAGCGTTCCTGAAGGAGCCGAAGGGGGCGCACGCCTGTCGTTGCGCCCCTCACCCCTAGCCCGAACGGCCGAGGTCGGGAACGGTGGGGCTCAGGTCGTCCTTCATCGCATGGTCAGCCGGCAGCGATTCGCCGGACCAGATGCGCTGCGAGGTCCATTTGGCCGGCTCACCGCTCCAGAAGGGATCGGCCGGGGCGAGCCCCAGCGGTAGGAGCCCGGCCGTGCACAGGTAAAGGCTTCCGGTCGAGATATAGGACTCGGCGAGCGAGGGCTGGTGGCCACAAAACCCAATCGTCAGCCATCCGTTCCCGTCGAAGGTGCCTGGGGCCTCAGCCATCCTAGAGATCACAGCGGTGAGGGCACTCCGGACCTGCGAGGGGACTAACGCCGGCGGAAGCTCCCCGAGGAGCGCCATCTGCGCGAGGACCTGCATCGCCCCAAAGCGGTAGGTCGTGGAACGCCCCAGAGAAGGAAAGGTCCCGTCGGGGGCGATCAGGCGCTCCTGGATCTCCGCAAACCGCCGCGCCCGGGTAAGGACTAAGGCCCGGGCCGGCTCAAACCCGCGGTCCCTCGCCGCCAAGACGCCCAGGACATCGAGTAGCATCGGCTGGATCACGAAGCTGTTGTAATAGTCGAAGTGAAACCGCTCGCCGTCGCCGTAGGCCCCGTCGCCCTTGTACCACGAGAGCATGGCGCGCACGCAGTCCTCCAGCCGCTCCCTGAAGGTGGGCTCGCCCATCCACAGGAGCGCCGCCTCGACTGTCGCAGCGAACATCACCCAGTTGTTGTCCTTGGGTGTCGGGATCGACCGGGAGGACTTTAGCGCTGCGACAATGTGCGCTCTCTGCCTCGGCCCCAAAGGCTCCCAGAGAACGGCGGGAGCCCTGAGGATACCCTGGGCCATGAATGCCGCATCGACCAGGGGTTGGCCCCCGTCGGAAAAATTTAGGTGGTCGGGGGAACCGGGGTCCGTAGCAGCCTCTAGAGACTGCTGCGCCAGTTCGATAAACCTAGCCTGAAGAAGGGCCTCCTCCTCGTCCAGGCGCTTCGCCGCGAGCCAAGGTGCCACCCCCATTAGCACCCGGCCAAAGGCCTCGAGGTGGGTGTACTTGCTCCGTCCGGCCGGATCGCCATTCGTCTCAATCGGCATCCTGCTTCGAAGCTCCCGCCTCGCCAAGCTGCCAAGAACAGGAGTCGCTAGCTTCTCCATCAAGGAGACCCAGTATCTCCTCTCCGCGGCGCCGCTCCTCAGCGCCGGGGGATTACCGCCGGGCGACGCGGCGAGCATCGTGTCGAGCGACCCGACGGCCGCAACGGACGCAATTGCCTTAAGAAAGGTCCGGCGGTCGTTCATATGGCACGATTCCTTGGGACACCCTAGGCACCGGCAGGACCGGGTCACTCGAAAAAGGTCAGCCGGGGTCCACGTGCCATTTTCGGGGCAAATCGATTCACACGTTGCAGTTCACCAAAAGCGACAGATCCTTGCCAGGAGCCACCCTTTCCTATGTCCAAACCCACCTGCTACTCCACGAAAGCGTACTCAGCCGCCAGCGCGACCTCCCCCCTCGGAGCCGCGGTCATCGAGCGCCGCACGCCGACGGAGACCGACGTCCAGATCCAGATCCTCTACTGTGGCGTCTGCCATTCCGACCTGCATTTCGCGCGCAACGAATGGCACTTCACCCAGTACCCCGCGGTGCCCGGCCATGAGATCGTGGGCAAGGTCACGTCCGTTGGAAGCGGCGTGAAGAAGTTCAAGGTCGGCGACACCGTCGGCGTAGGATGCCTTGTCGACTCGTGCCGGACGTGTCCGAGCTGCCTTTCGGGCCTCGAGCAGTTCTGCGACCTGGGAATGACCGGGGGCACCTACGGCGGCACGGAGAAGCACCTCGGAACGCCGACTCTCGGCGGCTACTCGCAGAGCATCGTTGTGACGGAGGACTTCGTTCTCCGCATGCCCGCCAATCTGAATCTTGCGGCCGCGGCGCCCCTGCTCTGCGCGGGCATAACGACCTATTCTCCCCTTCGCCGCGCCAAGGTGGGGCCCGGCCACAAGGTGGGCATCGTCGGTCTCGGCGGCCTCGGTCACATGGCCGTCAAGTTCGCCAAGGCATTCGGCGCGCAGGTCGTCCTCTTCACGACCTCCTCAAGCAAGGTGGCTGACGGCAAGCGCCTCGGGGCCCACGAGGTCGTGGTCTCGACGGACGAGTCGCAGATGGCCGCACACGCCGGCACCTTTGACTTCATCCTGGATGCGGTGTCCGCAACCCACGACATCAACGCCTACCTCAACCTCTTGAAGCGCGACGGCCACCTTGTCCTCGTCGGGGCCCCCGAGAAGCCGATCCCGGTCGGGGCCTTCGCCTTGCTCATGCGCCGTAGGTCGCTCTCGGGATCGCTGATCGGCGGACTTCCCGAGACCCAGGAGATGCTGGATTTCTGCGGCAAGCACGACATCACAAGCGACATCGAGATGATCCAAATGGACCAGATCAACACGGCCTATGAGCGGATGCTCAAGAGCGACGTGAAGTACCGCTTCGTGATCGACATGGCCTCCCTGGCCTGATGCCGGGCGCTAGACGACGGGCCTTTCGGGCGCCGATTTCAGCCGCAAAAGGCGGTGCCCGTGGCTCCAGGCTCCGTCAGTTGTTGCAGGGACAGGGGAGCCCCATCGATTCGACCGAGTCCTGCCACGAGGTACCCGCGCTCCGAAGCGCCCGCACTCGCTGCGCGACCATGTCCGGGCTCAGGACTGAGTCCTTCTCAAAATAGACCCAGTCGATCTCCTCATGGTAGCTGCGAGGCAACCTGGAACTCCCGACGCCTTCCTGCGTGAACCAGAGGTTGAAATTGAGGGACATCACCTCCCGTGGGTAGAAGCGCCCGGCGTGGTCAGCCATCAGCTTCCCATCGAAATAATACCGGACGTGGCCCCCTGCTACTTGGAGCACCAGGACATGCCAGCCGCCCTGTGCGCCCGGGAACGCATTGTGGACATTGTCCCCGGTCCCATCGGGCAAGGGATCGGCGGTGCCCCAAGTCGTGATAAAGAGCGCGGGCCCCTTCTGCCCCCAGCCTGCCGTCGGCAAGTACTCGAAGTCGCATTCGCTGTAATTGGGGTTCTTGGGGATATCCACAGTCGAATAGGTATAGCAGCTCTCGACCACGACGTCGCCGGACGGTCCCTGGGAGGGGCCGTCCGAGAAATGAATCCTCGCCGCGTAGGTGCCCTCCTTGAATTTCCGCTGCTGGCAAATCTGGGTCTGGAAGGTATGAGGCGGCGTTCCGTCGGTTGACGAGGTCATCCGAAGGATGCGGTTTCCCGGGTTGGAGGGATCGGCCTGGAAGGAAACATCCTCCTTCCTCCAAGCGGCGTTCTCAATGCCAGGCCAGCCTGTCTTCGTTCGCGCGGTCCAGCCGTGGGCCTCGAGCTCGCCTACGCTCCCATAGGAGAAATCATCAAAGAAAGTCTCGGTTGCGGCTCCCTCAGGGCTGGCGGACAGTTCCGTGCCCCCAATGAGAAGGAGCGCCGTGCAAGCCACCGGGCCCAGCGCTCTCGATGACCGTCTAATTATTCGTGGGAGCATAATATCAAGGGGAGGCGATACCGTAGGCCGACAAGCCTACCTAGATACGTCGCCTATACACTCCAGAATTTCATGGTCGCAAAATTTAGGGCTGAAGCGGAGATGCCTGCATTCAATTGACCTACTTCCGTCGCAGGAGCTCCAACGAGGTTGAGATCGCTACGAACAACCGGTCTTGCTTCCTCGACAGAACTTCTCCGGCCAGTCTATAAGTCGGGCATGCGCATCCGCCTCGTGTTAGCCCTCACGTTCTGCGCGCTGACGGCGGCTGCGGAACCGCAGAAGATATCCTTTGCCCGGGTATTCCCTAACGCGGGGCAGGTTGGAATATACATCGCCTCGGCCGATGGCAGCGGGGAACAACCCTTGTTAGATAATCCGGATATTGACTATGATGCCGCATGGTCGCCTGACGGCGCGACAATCGTATTTACCTCCGAACGGGAAGGTTCGGCGGATCTATTCCGAGTGAAGCCAGACGGAACTGGGCTGGAGCGGTTGACAAACGATCCCGCCTACGACGACCAAGCTGCATTTTCCCCCGACAACCGGCAGATTGTATTCGTTAGCTCCCGGAATGGCGGCTTTGCCCATATTTGGATCATGGACCTCGCCACGCGGCGCTCACGAATGCTGACGTCGGGGGCCGGCAGCGACTTTCGACCGGCGTGGTCGCCCGATGGGAAGTGGATTGTCTTTTCGTCCGACCGGGAAAGCTCGTTGCCGTCCGCGGAGGGCCGCTGGGAGCGATTGCAGCTCGTCGATCTCTACGCGGTCAGAACGGATGGCACGGCGTTAAAGCGGTTCACCGAACACGGAAATTTCACGGGAAGTCCCAAGTGGGCACCCGATAGTCAGCACGTGCTAGCCTATGCAATGACGGCCGAGGAAACCCTAGCGAACAGGCGCTTTCACCCTGACGCCGGCAACGACACACACCTCGTCTCGATAGAGGTCTCGACCGGGAAAACGACCGATGTCGAAGCTGGGCCCGGTGTGAAATTCGACCCATCTTTTGTCGGCAACACCATTGGATACATCAGGAAGGACGCCGAAGGGCCCGGACCGGGCGTATACTATGTGGATGGCAGAAGTGGACCCAAGGGCGATATTCGGGCCGCTTCCTGGTCGCCAGACGGTTCGCGGGTGGTGTTTCACAGGAGGATGACTGCGCCGCCGATTACGTGGCACAAAACATTCAGCCGCCTCCCTGGATATGAGCTCACACTCACGAGCATTATGCCGTCGTTCAACCCATCCGGGGACCGATTGGTCATGGTCGCCCGACCGATTAACGGTGTGCATGGCTCGGGAATAGCGATCTCTGCCACGGGAAGTAACACGTCCGAGGTGATTTTCCGTGATCCTACGCGCAACGTCCTTGGCCCACAATGGTCCTCGGACGGCGCGACGATCATGTTCGGCATTGGCGATTTTAACGCATTCTTCAACGGCTTCCATGGGAAATTCCTGAAGCAAGGAGACCGTGCAGAGGGCGGCGCCCAGATTGCGTCAATCAAGCCAGATGGCACGGGCTTTCACGAGGTAACGACGGGGCCCAACAACAACGGGTTCCCGTCGATGGCGCCCGACGGCAAGCGCTTCGTCTACCGAACCTTTGGCGCCAACGGTGACGGACTTCGGATCATGAACCTTGAAACAAAAGAGGTCACGACGCTAACCGATGGCTATGACAATTTCCCCCTATGGTCTCCAAGGGGCGACCTGATCATGTTTTCACGGCAGACCCACGGCAACTACGCGGTCTTCACGATTAGGCCCGATGGGACAAACGTGAAGCAGCTGACATTTACCCGGGGAATCGACGCCCACATGGCGTGGTCACCGGATGGCGAGTATATCGCGTTTGCATCATCGCGAATGGGTTACAAGGATGAGGGAACGTACACCGATGCCCCGCAGCCCTATGGGGAGATTTTTGTGATGCGCTTTGACGGCACGGATGTCCAGCAATTGACCGACAACCAGTGGGAAGATGGCACCCCAACCTGGCAGCCGACTGGCACATCGCAGAAGAAACAATAGTCGAGCCCTAGGGTCATCGGTCGAACCGATCCGTCCGTGTTAAGGGCAAAGACATTGGTTGTTCAAACTCGGAATGGTACCTACCTGTACTTTCTGCCGCTAAACTCCCTAATTTCTCAGCCCTGAAATCTGCGAGGACGCAGGGATGTCCGCCATCAATCGACATGTATCCGCCGCAGAAAATCCGTCGGCGTGATGATATCGATCTCCCTGAATCGC
>CAISPT010000355.1 GCA_903887455.1 uncultured Opitutaceae bacterium
CCCCGAGATCTACGCCATAGCGGAGCGCAATGGGGGCGTCTGCACGATAGGCTCCTGCACGACAAAGCCCGGGATCGTCACGAGCGTGGTCGAGGAGTGCCGGATAACGCTCGACCAGCGCCACCTAGACCCCGCCGCCCTGGGCCGGATGCTGGCCGAGGCCAGGGAGGCCTCCGAGCGCCACGCCGCGGCGTGCAGGGTGTCGGTCCAGTGGGAGAGGATCTGGAGGATCGAGCCGATTCCCTTTGACCCGGGCCTGATAGGCCTTTGCGAGGAGTCCATACTCGAGACCTGCGGGGTGAGCCACCGCCTGCCCTCGGGCCCCCTCCATGACGCGGCTGAGGTAGCCCGGTCGGGGGTCCCCACCGTCATGATGTTTGTCCAGAGCCTCCACGGCATCAGCCACAACAAGATCGAGGACACCCGGGAGGAGCACCTCGAGCTCTGCGTGAGGGCGTTCGACCGGCTCGCCGACAAGGCGATTGCCTGGATGGGCTAGGCGAAGAACTTCAGCGTTCGCGCCATCGAGGCCACCAGGGCATCGATCTCGCTGCGCACGTTGTAGACGTAGAAACTTGCGCGCACCGTGCTCGTCAGCCCCAGCTTCTTCATGAGGGGCTGGTTGCAATGGTGCCCTCCCCGAAGCGCGACTCCGTCCTCGTCGGCGAACGTGACCACATCATGGGCATGGACCCCGTCGAAGGCGAAGCTCACAAGGCCTCCTCGCTCGCCGCGGGGCCCGAGGATCCTGATTCCGGGAAGCTCCGAGAGCCTGTCGTAGGCCTCCTTGGCCAGCGCGCCATCATGGTGCTGGATCTTGTCGCGGCCGAGGCCGTCGAGGAAGTCGCACGAGACGCCGAGGGCCACCGCGTCCGCGAAGTTCGGCGTGCCCGCCTCGAAACGCTCGGGCGAGGGCTTCCAGCGGCTGCCCTCGAAGTCGACGCTCGAGATCATGCCGCCCCCTCCCTGCCAGGGAGGCATGGCGTCCAGAAGCGCGCGGCGGCCGTACAGGACGCCGATTCCCGTGACGCTCGCCATCTTGTGACCAGAAAACGCGAGGAAATCGCAGCCG
This sequence comes from uncultured Opitutaceae bacterium, assembly GCA_903887455.1. Lineage (GTDB taxonomy): Bacteria > Verrucomicrobiota > Verrucomicrobiia > Opitutales > Opitutaceae > Palsa-1447. The sequence continues at coordinate 1,073 of CAISPT010000355.1, forward strand.
ATCGCCCTCACGTCGACGGGCATGTGGCCGATGGACTGCGCGGCGTCGACGACCGTCACGATGCCGAGCTTCCTGGCCCGCGCGCACAGCTCGGCCGCGGGGTTTATCGTGCCGAGCGTGTTCGAGACGTGTGTGAAGGCGAGGACCTTGACCTGCGGCGTGAGGAGGCTGTCAAGCGAGGCGAGGTCGAGCAGCCCCTCGTCGCCGGTGACGGGCACGTAGCGGACAATGGCGCCGGTCCGCTGGGCGATCAGCTGCCAGGGGACCAGGTTGCTGTGGTGCTCCATCTCTGTGAGCAGGATCACGTCCCCCTTGCGCAGGTTGGCCGAACCCCAGCTCGCAGCGACCAGGTTGATCGATTCCGTCGTGCCCCTGGTGAAGATGATTTCCTCGGGTGCCTCGGCGTTGATGAAGGCGCGGACCCTGGAGCGGGCGCCCTCGTAGGCGTCGGTTGAACGCATTGAGAGCGCGTGGAGCCCCCTGTGGACGTTGGCGTTGTCCAACGCGTAGAAGCGGTCGAGCGCCCGCGTCACCGAGAGCGGCTTCTGCGTGGTCGCGGCGTTGTCCAGGTAGACCAGGGGATGGCCGTTCACCTGCTGCGCCAGGATCGGGAATTGGTCTCGGATGCTGTCCCAGGTGGAGGGCATCGCGCTCTAGTCCTTGTGGCTCTCGGTGGTGGCCTGCGCGGCGTCGCCCTTTATCGCGTTCAGCGCCGCATGCCAGGAAAGCGTCGCGCACTTGATCCTAGCGGGAAATGCGTGAACCCCCGCAAACGCCGCCAGGTCGCTGATCTCCTCGGGCTCCTTGCCGCTGGTGACGATCTCGTGGAACTCCTTGTAGAGCTTCTCGGCCTCCGTCGTCGTCTTGCCCTTCAGCTGGGTCGTCATGAGGGAGGCGCTCGCCTGGGAGATCGCGCAGCCCGACCCGTCAAAGGTGATCTCGGCGATGCGGTCGCCGTCCAGCCTCAGGAAGACGTCGCACTGGTCCCCGCAGGACGGGTTGTCGCCATGCGCGGACCGGTTGGCGGTGGGGAGCTTGCCCCTGTTGCGCGGCCGGCGGTTATGGTCGAGGATGACGTTCTGGTACAGATCGGAAAGGTCGGCCGACATGGTGGAAGGATACAGGTATCCGGACGCGACGCTGCGTCAAGGTCCGGCCTCGGGTTTGCCCATGGGTCCGTCCCCCCAAAACGACCTTCACACCTGAGGAACCTTGCCGTTCGGTTCCGCGCAGGGTGACGAGAACCGTGTGTGGACCTCGGAGTGGGCGGTTGTAGTGGCCGCGACCATAGGAACCTAAATTCGGATATTTCGGAATATATGGCACTGTACGCGGCTACCCTTGCGGGCGATTCGAGCACTATATAGTTTTGTATATTTGCCTGCCGGCGCTGCACCCTTTATGGCTTTTCAGTCCCGTCCGGCCCGGAATCGGGCGCATGCATTTGATGTTCGCGGAACCTTCCTTAAACAGCAAGGCTGCAGGGTGTTGCACCCCGTCCCCTCGCACCGGACACCCCCGAATCCTCCCCGCGACATCTTTTTTGCTTGGGGAGTAGAGGATTGGGGCTGCCCGGGTGTCCTGTGGGGAAGGCGTGAAACCCATCCAGACCTTTCCTCTTTCCCGGCTCACGGCCGCCATGCCTGACGAATCCAACGGACCGACCGACTTCACGGCCCTGTACCGGTCGACGATCGCGCCGCTCAGGCGCTATCTGACGCGCCTACTGGGCAACTCGAGCGAGGCCCAGGACGTGGCCCACGACGCGTACGTGCGCGTCTATCCGACCATCAGGGGCCAGGCCGCGCGCCGCCCGGCGGCGCTTCTTTACACGGCGGCCCGGCGCCTGGCGATCAACCGAATTAAGCGCCGGAGCATCTCCCCCGTGGCGAGGGACGCGTTCATCCCGGAGATGTCCGCAAGCACCGAGCCTGGGGTCGCGCAGCAGGTCATCTCGAAGCAAGATCTTGATCTCCTTGAGGAGGCCATCGGCCAGCTTCCCGAGGGGTGCCGCGCCGTCCTTCTCATGTGCAAGATCGAACAGCTCTCCCACAAGGAGGTCTCAGAGCGACTTTCGATCGCAGTCAGCACCGTGGAGAAGCAGCACGCCCGGGCGCTCCGGCTGCTGCGGACGGCGCTTAAGGGGAGGCTCGAATCATGAACGAAACACCCTCACTCCCCCCGGAGGACCTCGACGAGCAGGCGGCGCTTTGGGCCGCGAGGCTCGAGGGATCAGTCCTGACCGCGGGCGAACGAGCCGAGCTTGAGAAGTGGCTCGCTGGTGACCCTGCTAGGCGGCCCGCACTCGGCGCCTATTGCGGCTTCTCGTCGTCACTTGACCGAGCCGTTTCCGAGCTCGTGGAGTCCGGAGCGATCGAGATCCGTGGCCCGGCTCCGGCCCGATCAAGGACCTGGTGGGGCGTTGCCGGCGCCGGGGCGGCCTTCGCGGCTGTCGCCCTTTGCGTCCTTCTGCTGGTCCGTCCTGGCGGGAGGGCCGAGACGCTCACGGCCCCCGCGGGCCAGCGCCAGGCGTTCACCCTCTCGGACGGCACCCGTATCGAGCTCAACGCGAACACGAGCGTGGTGGTCGAGGTCGGCCGATCCGGGCGCCGGGTGCGCATGGCAAGCGGGGAGGCCTTCTTCGTGGTCGCCAAGGACAAGTCCCGCCCGTTCGTCGTCGACACGCCCGCGGGTTCGGTCCGCGTGACGGGCACGATCTTCAACGTCCTCACCGAGGCGTCGTCTCAGCTCGACGTGACGGTGGTCGAGGGCTCCGTGCAGGTGAGGCCCGGTGGGGCCGACCACGCGGAGGCGCAAGGCACCGTGGATCTCGGCGCGGGCGACCGCCTCTCCGCCGTTCGGGGGGGAGTCTCCCTCACAAGGCTAGCGGACTCCGACCTGGACGACGCGCTGGCCTGGAGGCAGGGCAAGATCGTCTGCAAGATGATGCCGCTCTCCGAGGCGTTGGCCCTGTTCGCCCACTACCACGGGCGAACCATCGTAGTCTCGCCGGGGGCCTCTGCGCTCCACGTGGGCGGCCGGTACAGCATCGAAGACCTCGATGGATTCCTTGCCCAACTCGAGCTGGTCCAGCAGGATCACAAGGTGCGGGTGGACCGCGGCCCCGGGGGCGCAATACGCGTGAGCCTCGCCGCCGAACCCTGAGGGACCCGCCTCCCGTTGACCCGCAACCGACCTGAAGTGAAAGGGGCCTTCCCGGCCGCGATCCTGCGGCTCCTCTTGGCCGCGGGCCTGATTGCCCCGACGGCCCGGGCGGTCCCGATCGAGATCAATGTTCCCGCGGGCCCCGCCGACGGGGCGCTCATGGCCTTCTGCCGACAGACCCGGGTTGAATTGCTGTTCTCGTTCGACGACCTCCACCAGGTGAGATCGGCCCCGGTCGCCGGTCTGCTCGAGCCCAAGGCGGCACTCGACCTCCTGCTCGAGGGGACCGGGTTTGTCGCCCGGCAGAAGGGGGAGGGCAGGTTCGTCGTGACCCCGGCCGGAAACGAGGGGTCGGTGAGGGGAAGGCTCCTTTCGCCTGCCGGCGGCCCGGCCTCCGGAGTTCACGTGCTCGTCACGGGCATCGGCAGGTCCGCCGTGACCGACGCCGCGGGCTCGTTCGAGGTGGGATCGCTTGAGGCCGGCACCTACCAGATTGTCGCCGGTGCGGCGGGCTTCCAGCCCCTGGAGATCTCCGACGTCCGCGTCACTGCCGGAAAGACGCTGATCCTTGAGCCGATGGCGATGACCGTTCGGGGCGACCCGGACAAGCTGGAGCCCTTTGTCGTGCAGGCGAAGTCGGCCCTCTACGGGCCGCTAGACCGGATCCGCGGGGACCCGATCCCCCGCTCCGCGATCGGCAACGTGGACCGCCCCAGGTCGGAGAACGACGCCCTGGACTACACGATCTTCACACGCGAGCAGATCGCACGCAGCGGCGCGATCAACGTGAACGAGTTCCTTCAGCGGGAGATCCTGGACAGCGACGCGACGACGCTCCCGCCGGAGCGCAACGGCTCGCTCGGGGCCTTTGTCTCGGGAAGCAGCAACCTGAACATGCGCGGCTACGGCGCGGACGCGACGATCGTCCTGGTCGACGGCCGCCGGCTCCCGGAGATTGTGACCGCGCTGCCGACGGACCTGACCACGCCCAAGCCGCCGGAGGTCGACGTGAACGTGATCCCGCTCAGCCTGATCGACCACATCGAGGTGCTACCTGTGTCGGCCTCGGCGATTTACAGCGGGAGCCCCGTGGGCGGGGTGATCAACATCGTCCTTCGGCCAAGCGCCAACGCGACCGAGGTCACGACGACCTATACCAACGCGCTCGCGAATTTCGACGCCCCGCAGTCGACATTCTCGCTCACCCACGGCCAGACGCTCATGGATGGTCGGCTCCGCTTAAGGTTGAACGCGACGTTCACCCAGGTCAGCCCGCCCACGGAGTCGGAGCTTGGGCTGATCCGCGCGAACCTTGCAGCCGCTGTGGTCCAGTCCTCGCTCTTCAGGGCCACCCCCAATGTCGCCTCGGTCGGCCTGACGCCGCTTTTTGGCCCCGGCACGGCGTCGATCACCTCTGTCGCACCGGGGGCGTCAGGCACCGGCGGGATCTCCGCCTATTCCGGCCGCGAGGGCGTGCAGAGCCTCGGGCTATTTGAGCCCTTTGGCGGCGGGATTGCGCAGTCGAGTAACAGCCTGGGGTTCCCCTACGGCCGAAAGGAGAGGAGCGCGACCGTGTTCGGCTCGGTCACCTACGACCTGTTCCCGTGGCTGCAGGTCGGGGTGGATGGGAGCGCCGGGCGCTCGGTCAACAACACCGGCTACAGCGTCTTTAACGGCAGCTTGGTGCTGCCCGCCGCGTCCCCTTTCAACCCGTTCGGCTCCGCCGTCGACGTGACGCTCAACGAGACGGCGCCCGCCGCGGGCGCGAGCTACAACGAGGCCCACATCGACCACTATTCGGCGGTGTTCGGGCTCCTGCTCAGGATGCCCGACGACTGGCAGGCCACCCTGGATGCCCAGTACGGGCTCAGCCTCACCCGTTACAGGGGAATCGAGGGGGTCGACCCAACGCGCTGGCAGCACCTGGTGGACTCCGGAGTGTACAATCCCCTCCGTGACACGCAGGTGGTGGCGCCGCCCCACGACTTCTACGACCAGGCGGTAGTCTTCTACGGATCGCGCGGTCGATTCGTGACCCTGGGTGACTACGACACCTTCGACTCCGCGCTCCGCGTGACAAACGCGTTCCTTCGGCTCCCCACCGGGACGAGCACGGTGGTGATCGGCGGCGACTACCGCTACGCGCGCCTCGGGACCTACGACAACATCCTGCGCTACGGCGACGGGTCGCTCTTCGAGCAGCCGCAGTCCTGGGTGGGGCGATCCCTGCAGCGCGTGAGCACCTTTGGCGAACTCGACGCCCCGCTTGTGCCGGCGCGGTGGCTTCCCCCGTGGATACACGCGGTCGAAACGGACCTTGCCGGACGCTACACGGCCTCGACGCTCGCGAATGAATCGAACTTCGCCCCAACGGGCGCCGTGAAGGTCGACTTTGCCGGGGGCCTTTCGCTCCGCGGCACCTTTGCGACCTCGAACCGTTTCCCGCCTCCGGTCTTCAGCCGGCCGTACTCGCCGCTGACGACGGGGGGCGCGGGCACCGTCGAGTCGGTGACCCTCGCGGACGCCAAGAGGGGCAACCAGGTCGAGACATTCCAGGTGAGCGACGCGGTCAACCCCAACCTCGTCGCGGAGGCCTCGGTCACGCAGACGCTTGGCCTCATCTTCGAGCGCGGCAGGGTCCACCATTTCCGGGCGTCAGTGGAATTCGTGAACACGGTGACCTCGGGCGAGCAGGCCTACCTCGGCGCCGCGGGCGTCCTCGACCTTGAGAAAACCTTCCCGGGCAGAGTGGTCCGGGCCTCCGCGGCTCCGGGGGACCCCTTTGGCGTGGGGCCCATCACCTCGGTCTTCACGGGGAACTTCAACCTGGCATGGAGGCACTCCTACGAATGGACGGGATCGTTTGACTACACCTGGTCGCGCTGCCTCGGCGGATCGCTAGAGGCCTACTGCAGGCTGGTCGACTTCCAGCGCTACGCCCTCGAGCTTCTTCCCGGAACGAAACCCGTCGACGAGCTGCGCGAACCGGACGGCTCCGCCCCCTCGCTCCTGAGGATGCGCATGAACCTCGGGGCGGGCTGGTCAAACCACGCGTTCGGCTTCGGCTTTGACGGGAACTATTTCCATTCGCGCACACTCCCGCAGGTGGAGTGGGCGGCGCAGGGCTCCGACCATGTCGAGCCGTTCTGGCAGTTCGACGGCTACCTCCAGGGTGATCTCGGCCGTTGGATCCCGTGGAAGAGCCCGCGCTATGGGCTGAAAGGGCAGCTGCGCGTGGACAACCTCCTGGGGGCTGCGCCCCCGAAATACGCTTTCGACGCCTCGGGCGCAGGCGTCGAGTCCTACGGCGACTGGAGGGGGCGGGTGTACTCGGTCTCGGTGACGGTGACCTTCTAGGGAGTGGGGCCCCCGCCGGGGTAGAGGATTTGCACGGGAGCCCTGTCATAATTCTTAGCGGGCGCAGCAAAGCCTGAAACCGTTCACACTCAACGCTCGTCTCCCCACCATGGCGCAAAACTATTCGGGAAAAAGCACCGCCAACCTTCCCATAGGGAACGGACCCTGCTATAGAACATCCTATATTGGGGCCGACCCAGGCATGTTTTCGGGATTTTTAGACGAACCGAAGCCGCCGGGGGGAGTCAATATAGCCAAGCAAACCATGACACCTGCAACCGAGCACCTTCCTGGCGGATCCCTTGTCGGGCTCCTGCCGTCGGAGCCGCGCGTGGACGCGGAGGAATCGCGCCTGAGGGATATCCTCAGGCGCTGCTCGCCGGCCACCCGGGACGCGGCCTGCGAATTCCGGAGGAGCGGCAATCTTGACTGCGTCCCCGCCATCGTGGTGGGGGTGATAGACCACTATGTGGTGCCCGAGGCCCGCGCGAAGCTTCGCGCGGGGGACGACACGCTCAGGCTTTCCGAGGACCTCTCGATCGACTCGCTGACGATGCTGGAGATTGTCTTCATGGCCGAGGAGGTCCTGCAGGTCTCCATCGACAACGAGGAGCTCAGGCCCTTCCGCACGGTGGGCGACGTGAAGCGTTTCGTGCGCATGAAGCTCTCCGGGGTGGCGGCCTAGCTGCCCCCCAGGGGCCGAACATTCTGGTTTTCTTTGGGCCGGGTTGCGCTCAGGTTGGGTGCACCCCATGAACCCGCTGCACACATTCCCGAGGCGCGCGCGCCTCCTTTTGGCCGTTCTCCTTGCCGCGGTGGGCCCCTCCGCCCTCCGGGCGGCGCCCGAGGCCCCCGACGCCGGTCATTTCCAGATCCCAGCCACCGACGACGGCCTACCGGGCGCAGGCCCGATCCGCAGGGCCGACTGGTTCAAAAACATCTGGGTAGAGCGCCGGTCGTCCTGGGCCACGCAGGTCCAGCAGGACCAGGGGGCCATCGTCTTCCTGGGCGACTCGATCACCCAGGGTTGGGGCGACGTGGGAAGCGCCTTCCCCGGAGTCAAGGTCGCCAATCGCGGCATCAGCGGGGACACAAGCCGCGGCGTCCTGATCAGGATGGCCGAGGATGTGATCCCGCTCAACCCGAAGGGCGTCGTGATGCTGATCGGCACCAACGACATCGAGGAGGGGGCGGCCCCTGAGGTGATCACCGCCAATGTGAGGCTAATCGTGGACGCGCTCAAGGCCCGCGCCCCGGCGATGCCCGTCGTCCTGTGCGAGGTCTTCCCCAGCTCCGACTCGAAGAAGAGGCCGGCGGTTGCCATCCGGCGCCTCAACGAGCTCTACATCGCGGCGATGGCCGACGAGCCGCAGGTTACGATCGTCGACACCTACTCGCTCTTCGCCAACGTCCACGGCGACGCGAGGGAGGAGGAGATGCCGGACCTGCTTCACCCGAATATCTTGGGCCAGGCCAAGTGGGCCATGGCGCTGCGTCCCATCCTCGAGACGGTCGGCCTCGTGCCTGCGTGGCCGGACGACTTTTCGCCCGAGCCCGGATTCACGAGCCTCTTCAACGGCCGCGACCTCGCGGGCTGGACCTACGAGGGCGGCTCCGACCTGAAGGGCCGGGCCGAGACGAAGGACGGCCGGTACGTCGTCCGCAACGGCCGACTGGTCGTCGCGGTCGCCCACACGGTGCGCGACTACAAGGGGCTCTGGACGACCCGGCGCTTTCCCAGGGACTTCGTCCTGAAGATCGAGTTCCGGTCGAGCCCGAATGCCGACAGCGGGATCTTCGTGAGGGAGCCGCAGCTCCAGTGCCGTGACTTCCTTATCGCCGGGCCCTTCGCGGCGCTGCGCAATTACCGTCCTCTGGATTGGAACGAGATCGTGGTCACCGTGAGGGGCGGGCTCGCCCACGCGACCTGCAACGGCGAGGTGATCATGGACGCGATGCCGGTCCCGCCGACCGGCCCCATCGGACTGGAGAGCGACCACGGCCAGATGGAGTACCGCCGGATCCGCTTCCAGGAGCTGCGCTAGAGGCGTGCCCCGAGAAGTCCTGCCCGAGCCCTTGGCAACCATGGCACCGTCCGGCCATTTTTCCGGCAGGTCCACCGTCCGGTGGGGAATCATCGGGTGCGGCGACGTGACGGAGGTGAAGAGCGGACCCGGCTTCAGGAAGGCGGCGCGCTCCGAGCTAGTGGCGGTCATGCGAAGGAACGGAGCGCTTGCCGAGGATTACGCCCGGCGGCACGGCGTGGCCCGGTGGTACGCCGACGCCCAGGCGCTGATCGACGACCCGGGCGTGGATGCGGTCTACATCGCGACGCCTCCCGACTCCCACTGCGAGTACGCGCTGGCGGTTGCCGCGGCGGGAAAGCCCGCCCTGGTCGAGAAGCCCATGGCCCGGAATCTTGCGGAGTGCGACCGGATGATCGCCGCCTTCGGCCGGGCCGGCCTGCCGCTCTTTGTGGCCTACTACTACCGGAGCCTGCCGTTGATCGGCGAGGTTGCGCGGCTCCTTGCCGCCGGCGCGATCGGCCGGGTGACAGGGGTCACGTACCGGATGGTCGAGCCGCACCACAAGCGCGGGAGGCCGTGGAGGGTGGACGCGGCGATTGCCGGGTCGGGCCATTTCCTGGACGTCGGGTCTCACTCCCTCGACCTGCTCGATTTCCTGCTAGGCCCGCTCTCGGAGGTCGATGGGAAGGCCTCGAACATGGCCTCGGACTACGAGGCCGAGGACACCGTGGCCCTCACCTTCCGCGCCCCCGGCGGGATTCTCGGGGCGATGATGTGGAACTTCGCGAGCGACCTCCACGACGACACGATGCGGATTGCGGGAACAGAAGGGGAGATCGTGTTCCCCATGTACTCCCAAGTCCCGATCAGGGTGACGACTGCCGCAGGAACCCGGGAGGTGGGGGTGGCCTTCCCCGAGCACGTGGCGCAGCCATTCATCCAGACCGTCGTCGACGACCTCCTGGGTACCGGGACATGCCCGAGTACGGGCGAATCCGCGCGTCGGACGTCCAGGGTGATGGACCACGTTCTCTCGGGCTACTACGGGGGCAGGGGGGACGCCTTCTGGTCCCGCCCGGCGTCCTGGCCCGGGCGCCGCGCGCGCTGAAACCGGGTCTGCAAGGGGCTAAGGGCCGCCACCGCAGCGATAGCGATGAAGAGACTCAGGCTTGCGCTCCTGGCCGCCGTCACCGGCGCCGCGCTCGGCCTCGCGGGCGTGGGATGGGTGTTCGCGGGCATCATCCTAAAGCCGGACCGCGCCCTTTCGCGGATCGAGGCCTACGGTCCGGAGCTGCTCCCGCTCAGGGAGGCGGCGGACCGGACCGGTGGCGGGGCCTTCGCCGTGCGCTCGGGGCTGGGCTACGAGCTTAAGGGCCTGCACTTCCGGAGCCGTCCCGCAAATAGCCGCTTCGTCGTCCTTGTCCACGGATACGGTATGGACCTCACGCAGTACAGGGACCTGATCCCGATGTGGCTCGGGATGGGCTTTGACGTGTTCGCCTACGACCAGTGCGACTCGGGGCTGAGCGGCGGCCGGTTCATCACGTGCGGCGTGAACGAGTCCGTGGACCTCGGGTCGGTCGTTACGTTCGCGCGCACCCGTGTCGCGCCGGGGGCGCTCTGCGGCGTCCTGGGGAGGTCCATGGGAGGCGCCGTCGTCCTTCTCTATGCGGGGAGGGGAGGGCCGTGCGACTTCGTGGTCTCGGAGTGCCCGTTCACCTCGTTTCACGAGGAGGCGCTCTACCGCATGGGAATTGACTACCCGTTCATCCCCCGGTTCCTCGGACCGGTGGTCTGGGATGCGGCCGCTGCCGCGGCCCGCCTGCGGGCCGGGATCGCCCTCGGGGACGCGGATCCGCTCGCCCACGTCGCCCGTGTCCCGAGCCCCCTGCTCTTCATCAACACGGCGGAGGACCGCTTCGTCCCCACCTCGATGACCCAGCGGCTGTTTGACCTCGCCAGTGCTCCGAAGCGGCTGAGGGTTTTTCCCCGCGGGGGGCACGCCCAGGCCTTCGCCTTCTATCCCGAGGAGTACAGGTCCGATGTCGCATCCTTCCTTCGGGACCTCGTCGGGTCTCCGCCTACTTTGCCGGCTCGCTGACTTCGCCGAGGTTCTTCACCTCGCCGATGTCGACCTTGCCCTCCAGCACCCTCTTCCTGAGAAGGCCGTTGCTCGATTCGCCGAAATACCTCGAGGCGTAGCGCGCCATCACCGGAAGCGCCTTATCGAATTGGTTGCGCCTTTCGCTGATGCTGAAGCGAGTCTCCCAAAGCAGCTTGTGCTTCTTTTCCTTCCACATGATTTGGAAGTCGTAGGCCATCAGGACCACGAAGTACCGGTTCTCCTCGATCTCGAGCTCGATGTCCTTCCGTTCCACGTCAAAGGCGGTCCCCCGCACGTAGCGCCCGCGCTCGGAGGCGATCAGCCCGGCCGAGTCGTAGCCGAGCATCATCGCGTTCCTGAAGTCGGCGTTGTCCCTGATGTCATTCATCATGCTGAGCACGTGGAGCGCGTTGGACTCTTCGTTCAGAACGTCATCCCGGACTCCGATCGTTGAACTGGTGCCGATCCCCTTTCCCCCCTTGATCCCGATGCCGTTTCGGACGGCTGCCGACGTGCCGAGGGCGTTGGCGGGGCTCAGGCCCTCGTTGATGCTCTTTGTGACGCCGCTCAGGTTGGAATCCGCGACGGAGCTCCCGAATGAGGGTGATACGGAGGTCATCCCCCAGTACACCATGATCAGCAGCTTAGTCTCCTTGGGGCTCTTGGCCGGCAGGTAGCTCCGCTCCGCGAGCGGCCCGGCGATCACGCGGGCAACCTTCTCGAAATTCTGCTGGTCGATGGTCTTGTCCGCGATCTGCCCGGCCCACTCGCCGCCCTTTCCGAAGGCGTAGTACTCGGGCTGGAATCCCCCGTCGGGCGCGCGCGCGCGCACGTAGTCTGCGCAGACCTTGCCCGACACGGCCGTGACGCCGTCGACGTCATCCTCGGCGCGGCACAGTGCTGCGGAAGCAAGCGCCACCGCAGCGGCGAGGATCATGTGCGAGGAGGTCACTATCAGGGCGGGGGGTTTCATACCGGAGACAATTACGGCATCAGCTTCATGCCGGGTTCGCCATTGAACCACTTTTTGGGACAATGAAAAAGGATTTAACGTGGAGTACGAGGGGCCTGCGGGAATCGGGGGCGGCACTAATGCCGGTGCCCCTGATGGTTCGCCACAATCTTTGCCTCCCTTTTAAAGCTATTTATTGTGTTTATTGGCCGGGAAGTTACGGTCCCCGCCAATCGTGGAATCGGCACGCAATCACCCCCTGTCGCTGAACGCGACCCGATCCGTCCTGCTGGTGCTTGCCCTTACCGTGGTGGCGGCGATTTTCTGGGTCTACTACCTGCCGCCGGCCTTCGACCACAAGAGGGTCTATCGGATCGGCTACGGGAACGATGCGCCCTTTCATTTTGTGGGCACAGATGGAGCCCCGTCGGGACTTGCGTACGAGCTGGTGAGGGAGGCCGCCCGGCGCTCCGACATCAGGCTCGAATGGGTCTCCAAGGCCACCCTGGATCTCGGCGACCTGGACCTTTGGGTGCTCGTGACCGAGACGCCGGAGCGGATGAGCCAGATGCATTTGACGGAGCCCTACCTCCAGGCCGAGAGCGGTTTCATCGTCCGGGTCGACAGTCCCGTGCGCGACGCCTCCGAACTGAGAAAGGCGCGGATCAGCTGCCGCAATCTCCTGGTCGTCCGGCACGTGCTCGAGAAGCTGATGCCCGAGGCGCAGATCGTGGTTGCAACCGAAAACGACGGGTCGTTCAGCCAGCTGGCCGAGGGTCGTGCCGACGCCATCTTCATCGACCAGCATGTCCTCGTGATGTCCCTGCTCCGCGGGGAGAGCCATGTGCCGTTCCGACTGCTGTCCTCCCGCTCGCCGCGCCGCCCCCTTAGCATCGGGTCGACCTTCGCAAGCGCCGCCGTCGCCGACGAGCTCCGCCGCAGCCTGCAGCTGATGGGGGAGGACGGCAGCTCCACGCCCATCCTGGAGCGTTGGACGTTCTTTTTCGACCCCGCCAACGCCATCATCGGGGAAACCGCCCGCCAAAAGGCGCGGGTTCAGCAGCTCGTGTTGGGGGTCCTCGGCCTGTCGGTCGTCGTCGTCGCGATGGTCGGTCTGATCGTCCTGACCCGGCGACAGGCCGCCCAGGTGCGGCAGACAAGGAAGCTCCTGCGCGAGGTCGCGGACCGGGTTCCCGGCATGGTGTTCCAGCTGCGGCTCGGCGCGGACCGCTCGGTGTGCTTCCTGTACGCGAGCGAGGCGATCCGGAGGATATACCACGTGGGCCCGGAGGCCGTCCTCACCGATGGAAGCGCCGTCCTCGCGGCGCTCCACCCCGAGGACCGCGATGGATTCAGGGCGGCCCTCGACCTTTCGGCCCGGCAGCTCACGCCCCTCCAGTACGAATACCGCGTCCGGTTCGGCGATGGCCCCGTGCAGTGGCACTCGTGCAACGCGCTGCCCCAGCGCGACCAGGAAGGGGCGACCCTTTTCCACGGCTTCATCACGGACATCACCGAGGCGAAGGCCGCCGAGGAGGCGCTCGCGACCTTCGAGCGGAAGATTCAGCAGACGCAGAAGCTCGAGAGCCTGGGTCTGCTTGCGGGCGGAATCGCCCATGATTTCAACAACATCCTTACGGGTATCTTGGGCAGCGCGGATCTGGCCAGGCACAGCCTTACGGGTGCCTCGCCGGCGCTCGACTATATCGACTCGATTAAGCAGGGCTGCCGCCGGGCTGCCGAGCTCTGCAAGCAGATGCTCGCCTACTCGGGCAAGGGGCGCTTTGAGATCCGCAAGGTGTCGTTGAGCACCCTGGTCGAGGAGACGGCCCAGCTGCTCCGGCTCTCGATCAACAAGCAGGCCGAGCTCCGGCTAAACCTCGCGCCGAACCTTCCGGCGGTCGACGCCGACGTGACGCAGATGCGCCAGGTGATCATGAACCTGGTCATCAACGCCTCCGAGGCGATCGGCGCCAGCAACGGGCTCATCAGCCTCTCTACATCCGTGATGCGCGTGACGGCCGACGACCCCGTAAACCCCATGCTCCTGCCTGGCCAACCGGCGGGAACCTATGTCTGCCTTGAGGTGAGCGACACCGGCTGCGGCATGAGCGTCGAGACTCAGGCCCGGATTTTCGACCCGTTTTTCACCACAAAATTTACCGGCCGTGGCCTCGGGCTGGCCGCGGTGCACGGCATCGTGCGGGGGCACAAGGGCGTTCTGAAGGTCTATTCGGAGCTTGGCCGGGGAACGACGTTCAAGCTGCTCTTTCCCGCAGCCGACGGAGCAGAGGTCTCGCCGGGGGCAGCCACCGCCGGCAGCTCGCGGGTCGATTGGCGGGGCGAAGGGTGCATCCTCGTTGTCGACGACGAGGAGGCCGTGCGCAGGGCGCTGTCGGCGATGCTCACCAAGCTCGGCTTCTCGGTGGTCCTTGCCAGTGACGGGCGCGAGGGCCTTGAGCGCTACCGGTCCGAGCCGGACCGGTTCGCGGCAGTGCTGATGGATCTCACGATGCCGCAGCTCGGCGGCAAGGAGGCTCTTGTTGAACTCAGGCGGATCCGCGAAAACGTCCGCATCGTGCTGATGAGCGGATTCAACGAGGAGGAGGCCGCCCCGGAGCTGGTCGGCAAGAAACTCGCGGGTTTCCTGCAAAAGCCCTTCGAATTCGAGACCCTGGTCGGCGTGTTGAGGAATGCCGTTGGAGGGACCTGAGGTGCGGGAAGCCAAGGGCCCCTGTGGGGTGCCTTGCGGAAAATGGCGGAGAGGGAGGGATTCGAACCCTCGGTA
>CAISPT010000356.1 GCA_903887455.1 uncultured Opitutaceae bacterium
AGCGGTGACCTTCGGGTGCTTCAACAGTCCGGGCAAAATGACCGATGCGGCCTTGGCGACCTGGGGCCGCCTTCTTCAGGCCGTGCCGGGATCAAGGCTCCTTCTCAAGGGGGCTGGCCTCGGAGTGCCGGGATCAAGAATTTACTGGGACAAACGGCTCCGGTCGTGCGGCCTTCCCCTGGAGCGGGTGGATCTTGTGGATAGGACCCGAGGCATTCGCGAACACCTTTCTCAATACGACAGGGTTGACGTCGCCCTAGACACGTTCCCGTACAACGGGACGACCACCACCTGCGAGGCGCTCTGGATGGGCGTGCCCGTCGTAACGTTGAAGGGCGACAGACACTCGTCGCGCGTCGGAGCCAGCCTTCTCACGTCGGTCGGAAAGACGGATTGGATCGCAAACTCTCAGGAGGAATACCTCCAGATCGCCGCGAGGCTCGCGGCTGAGGCATGTAGCCGGAAGGGCCAACGCCCTCGCCTGCGCTGCGATATGCAGGCAAGCCCGCTTCTCGACCACACCGGCCAGGCTGCCCGATTCGCGGCCGCTCTCCGTGGGTGCTGGGAAAGATGGTGCCAGCATGTCGGCCCGCAAGAACAGGCAACGCCAGTGGAGCGTCACGCCGCGTATGTCGGAGTATCGGTCCCAGCGGCGAAGGTCGGCGAGGCTCGAGCGGAAGTGTTGCTGTCAGGCAACCTCGTTTAGCAGGAAGGGCAAGCCGCGCCCGGTTAGGGAGCTTAGCGATTGCCCAAAATGCAAAGAAGCCCCGGCGCGAGCCGGGGCTTCTTTGGGGACAGAGGCCGAGGCCTGACTGTCCGGAACGGGTTTGATTTTTTCCACCCTGGGCGCGGCCGTCTTTTAGGACGGCCGCGAGGGGTGAATCTTCAACCCATTTGATTCAGCTCAATTACTGCAGGAGCTTGAGCGCGAGCTGGGACGACTGGTTGGCCTGGGCAAGCATCGCCGTGCCGGCCTGGACCAAGACGTTCCACTTCGCGAGCTTGGTCGAGGCCGAAGCCACGTCCACGTCGCTGACCGTGCTGAGCTGGCTCTGGGCGTTCGTCTGGTTGTTCGTCAGGAGCGTGTTCTGGAAGCCATCAACGCTCTGTGCGGCACCGTTGGCAGCGCGCAGGCTGGCGACCGTCGCGATGTCCGCGGCGATGGCCGTGCCCGTCGGCGAGCCGGTGTCGGCATGGAGGCCGAAGCCGGTGTCGAAGCTGGCGAGCTCGGTCTGAAGGGAGGTGAACTCCGAGGCGTACGAGCCGGTCGCCGCTGTGCCAGTGCCGCCGGACGCATTGTACGACAGGGTGTTGAGCTGGCTCATGCGGGTCAGGATCTGAGCCGCGACCTGGTAGGCGCCGTCCGTGGTCTGGAGGCCGGCGAGGGCATTGGCGTTCGCCTGGATCAGCGCGCCGTCATTGATGGCCTGCGAATTCAGCGTCAGAGCGAGGGCGGTGCCGCCCGCGTCAGAAGCCGACGTGGTGAGCTTGGATCCGCTGGAGAGCTCATTCAGGGAGTTCTGCAGCTGGTCGTGCGAGTAAGCGAGATTGTTTGCGGCAACCGTCGCGGAGTAGTTCGTGTTGATGACTAGTGACATGGTATTATCTTTCCTTGATCTTAAATGCGACTTCCGTGTCGCTTTCGGCCCGGGGGAAATCGGTCCCCAGGCAGCCCGGTCGGAACATTGGAAATTCGCGACAGGGGGAATATCGGTCCGGGGTGCGTGCAAATTTAGGAATTTGCCTCGATTATTTTTTTACCGCGGCGTTTGCGGATGCCCCGAGCGGCAAGGATCCGCTCTGAAAAGCACCGGCCGATTGGGCTGGTGAAATTGGGGGAAATCGCCGCAAGCCCCTAAACTTCCGTCCACGGGTGCCGATGGAGGGTACGACTCATCATCTTCACCTAGTTCGTACCCATGGCCGCCATACAAATTTCAGGTCTACTCGCCAACTCGGCCTTCGACTGGAAGACGGTAGTATCGGAGCTGATCGCCGCCGACAGCATTCCAATAACGAACCTGCAGACGCAGCAGACAGCAAATACAAGCCAGGTTACGGCGTTGAACTCGCTGCAGACCGACATGGCGAGCCTGCAGACCTCTGTGGAGAACCTGCAGACGGGGGGGCTGTTCTCGGCACGAACCGTTTCGTCGAGCAATTCCATCTCGACCTGGAAGTCAACCTCCACGGATGGCGCGGCCCTCGGGACGTACGCCTTTTCCATCCAGACTCTCGCGACTCAGGCGCAAACCCAGGGAGCCGTCGGTGTGAGCACCGGCCTTAGTTCCTCCAGTGACGTCTCCGCCTTGACCGTCGCAAACCTGAACATAGCCACGCCGATCACAGCGGGAACGTTCACGGTGAATGGAAAGCAGGTGACGATCGCGACCACCGATTCGCTGCAGGGCGTCTTTGACAAGATCTCTACGGCGACGGGCGGCGACGTCACCGGTAGCTACAACCCCACAACTGACGGTATCACCCTTACGAGCGGGAGCGGTGCGGAGATGATTCTAGGGGCCAACAACGACACCAGTAACTTCATATCGGCGATGAAGTTGCAGAACAATACTACGTCTTCGACGTCAAGCTCGTCTACGCTTGGCACCGTGGTGACTTCGGCATCGATTGCCTCCGCCGACTTGAAGACCCCGCTCACAGGCCTGGACGCCTCAGGAAACGGCTCGATCACCGTCAATGGAGTCCTGATTGGATACAACGCCAACACCGACACGGTGTCCTCGCTCATCTCCAGGATCAACAGCTCGAGCGCAGGTGTTACCGTGAGCTACGACTCTGCCAACAATCGGTTCAATGTTACCAACAACAACACGGGCGACGTCGGCATGGGGCTTTCCGACACCACTGGCAGTCTTCTCGCGTCGATGGGGCTTACAAGCGCCAGCGGAGGAACCTTTGCCCACGGCAAGAACGCACAGTTCACGATCAACAACGGGCCGACCCTCACCAGCCTGAGCAACACGTTGGACAGCACGGTCACCGGGATTTCCGGCTTCAGCGTCACCGTAAATAGCCAGTCGGCTGAGACGCTTCAGATCCAAAGCGACACTTCGTCGATGCAGACGGCGATTCAGTCGATGATCACGGCCTATAACAAGGTCCAATCTGACATCACCTCGGACACCCAGATCACGACCTCGGGCGGCAAGACGACTGCATCGGTGCTCTCGAACAACGGTCAGGTCACCGACTGGGCGGCGAACCTGCAGAGTCTGGCATTCGACGCGGTGACCGGAGTCACGGGTTCCATCCAGAGCCTGAACGACATGGGTATTGGTTTCACCGGAACGACCGGACAGCTGTCGATCACGGATAGCACGAAGCTGGCAAACGCGCTAACGAACAGCCCGCAGGACGTGCAGAACTTCTTCCTGACAGGAAGCACCGGCTTTGTTTCCAGAATGTTCACTGGGCTCTCGGCCGACATCGGGCAGAACACCAGCGCGCAGAATGCCCTGAACCAGGCAAATACCGACCTGGCGAACCGCATCACGGTGATGCAGACCCACCTCAGCTCCGAGCAGACAAACCTGACGAACGCATTCATTGCCATGGTGGATGCGCAATCCACCGCACAGTCGGATTCGACGACCCTTACCAACGCGTTCTTCAACCAGAACAATAACAACAGCTCCTGCTGGGTGGCGCGCGCGGTGTACGGCTCAGGAAACCCGCGTTGGCTCGTCTTCCGGGTTTGGCTCCTCTCGAAGTCCCCCGCATGGTTCCGCTGGCTCTACCTGCGCCACGGGCAACGGTTTGCCTCCTGGCTCGACGACAAGCCGCGTCTCAGGTATCTCATTCGTCGCTGGATGGACAAGAGGGTGGTTCGGATGCTACATCCGTAGGCGGCCGAAGGGTCCACTCCTCTCCACCAACGTATGCAAACTATCCATCCCGCGCGCCGGCGGCTCGCGGCAATTTTCCTCATGGGCGTCCTCGCCGCCGTCGTGGCGGGCTGCGCCACGCACCCGGGCACTTTTGACCAGGCGCGCCGCGGCCCCTATTTCAAGCCCCTCAACTACTCGCGGGACAAGACTCTAAGTGCCAGTGTCCGGCGGGTGCTCGTCCTTCCTGTCTGCGGTGGACAAGTCGCGGACCCAGACTCTGCGGCCGCGCTTGACGACATCGTCCGGGCCGCCCTGCAGAAGCAGTCGCGCTTCGAGGTGGTCTCCCTGAGCCGCGAGGACTGCCAGAGGAGGTACGGTGCGCCGGAGTTCTCATCGGCGGCGGAGCTTCCTCACGGGTTCCTTGACGACCTTGGACGGGCATATGCCGTTGATGCTGTATTATTTGTGGACTTAACCGTTTACCAACCCTATGGGCAGATTGCGGTCGGGTTCCGCGCCAAGCTCGCTGTGATCCAGGGCGTCAGGCTCGCATGGAGCTTTGACGACACGTTTTCGTCGAATGATCCGACCGTGGTGAACGGAGTTAGGCACTACTACCTTCAGGACAGCCCGGGGCAGCCCCCGGTGGATCTGACGACGGCGGCCTTGCAGAGCCCGAGGAGGTTCGCCGCCTACGCTGCCGACGCGATGCTTGCGACGCTGCCGCCGCGCTAAAAAGGGCCTAAAGTCCTGAAGCGCGAGGACGATAATAGAGACAACAATCAACGGCGTTCCCTGTAGCAACTATCAGCGGCAGACCGTCCCAAAGAACGAGAGCCCATGATTAATTCAACGTCCTCATCTGATCGGACAAACCGCGCGGAGCCCATCCTGGCCCCGGCACCTAAGACCGCCACGACCGTGTCGGCTAAGGACAACTTTTCCGCCTCGAACACGGCCGTTCTTCGGAACGCCCTTGAGGCTCAGCCGGAGATTCGCCCCGAGGTTGTGGCCCGCGGCAAGGTCCTTGCCGCCGACCCAACGTATCCTTCGACCTCCGTCCTCCGGGCCGTGGGAGCGAAGATTTTGAATTCGCCCGATCTTTCGGAAGACGCCTCGTAAGCTTTAGGCCGCCATGGTCGCCCAGAACTGCGCGCGCATGTACCGCGCCAACTCGGTCCTTACGGCAAGCCCAGGGCAGCTGGTGCTGATGCTCTACGACGGTGCCCTTCGCTCAATGGCGCAGGCCCGCAATGTCCTGTCGCGGCCCCCCGAGGACAGGAGCCGGATCATGGAGTCCAACACCCACCTCATCAAGGCCCAGCGGATCCTCCTGGAGCTCCAGGGCACGCTCAACATGGAGGCGGGTGACGGGAAATTCTCCCAGGAAATGTACCGGCTGTACGGGTACTTCATTCGTCGCCTGGTCGAGGCAAACCTCAAGAAGGTCCAGGAGCCGATTGCCGAGGTCGAGCGGCATCTCGGCGAGATCCGTGATGCCTGGGCCGAGATGCTCCGCCAGCAGGACCCCGCCTATTCAAAGGGCAACAGGAGCGCAGCCTGATGGAAACGCCGCTTCAGACTGCGCAGCGTCTGCTGGCCGCGCTTGAGGACCTGGTCGCGCGCGAGTCAGTCCTGCTCCGCAGCACCAACTACCTTGAGGCGGTCACGATTCAGGAGCGCGCCGGGCCCCTCGTCCAGGAGCTCGCGCGCCTGGCGGACCAGCCTGGGGTGGATGCCCTGAAGGAGCGGGTCGCCGCGCTGATGGAAATCCGCATGGAGAGCTGGCACTACATCGATGCCAACCTCGACCGTATGCAGCAGGAGCTCGCGCGTATCAACGAGGCGCGCGTGCGCCTGGGACGCATAGCCCCCGTGTACGGCGCGCGCGGCGTACGGCGTAGTCGCCTGAACGCGGCCGCCTAGGCTAGGCCGAGACGGCCTCGGGAACCGGGGAGAGGGCCTCAGCGGCCTCCTCGGTGAGTGAGGGTCGATCCAGTTCCGAGGGAGCCCCGCCCAGCCACTCGGCCGCAATCTTTCGGGCCTCGCTGGTCCAGTTCGTGTCGGCCTTGGAGAAGATGGAGCGCGTGACCGCTCCCTCTACGCCTGCCCATGAGAGGGCCGCCTTCAGACAAGGCGACTCGTCGGCAAGCTGGTACCCCTGAAGGAGGATCGTGCCCTTAGCCTCGATCTTGCCGCCCTGCGGCTTCAGGCCGAGCTCAAGGCGCGCAAGCCCCAGCGTGTAGTTCACGGTCCTGTTGTTCTGCCAGGTCCCCTCTGGGGAGGAGGGCATGTCGGCCTCTATGGAGCGCTCGATGTCGGAGAAGAAGGAAAGCAAGCGGGGTTGCATAGGTGGGAATGGAATGGGCCGGTAGGGGTAATCGGCCGCTGGGGAGCATACTTTAGGGGATTTTTGAACTTTTTTTGGGCTCCGCCGGACGCCGAAACCGCCTTGCCCTAAACGGATGCAAAACGAACACTCCCGTTGTGGCGGCCGGTCCCTGCCCAAATGGATGCGGTCGGCAACCCAAGGCATTGCTAGAGGTACGTAGAGATGTTTTGTTTGAACAAGAGGGCGGGGAGTCATAGCGATATCTCCCCCACCAGCTACGGGCGCCCCAAGGCGCCAACGAACGATGTCATTCGAAAAAGTCCTAATCATTGAAGACGAGCCGGTTGTTCGCAACCTGCTGATGGAGATCTTCACGCGCAGGAAGTTCATGGCTTCGGTGGCCGAGACCCTTGCGCAGGCGGAGGGACTGCTGAACCGCGACTCGTTCGACCTGGTGATGCTCGACCTGAGGCTGCCCGACGGCGACGGGCAGCAGTTCCTGGAGAGGCTTGCGATGCTCCCGTCCAGGCCGCTCGTCGTGATGGTCACCGGGTATGGAAGCATAGAGTCCGCCGTGGGCTGCATGAGGGCCGGTGCATTCGACTACGTCCTAAAGCCGTTCTCCCCGTCGCAGATCGACATCATCATCAAGAAGGCGCAGTCCTACCGGCAGCTTCTTTCCGTCAACAAGCTCCTCAGTGACCAAGCCTCGGACGACGAAGGGGCGATCATCGGGCACAGCCCTGTCATGCTCAGGCTCAGGCAGATGATCGAACGCGTTGCGCCAACCGACGCCACCGTGCTCATCACGGGAGAGAACGGAACGGGCAAGGAGGTTGTGGCCCGCGAGCTCTACCGGCGCAGTTCGCGGCGGCAGTACCCGTTCATCAAGGTCAACTGCGCGGCCGTCTCGGAGAACCTTATCGAGAGCGAGTTCTTCGGCCACGAGCGCGGCGCCTTCACCGGAGCCACGGAGCGCCGGGAGGGGCGGTTCGAGCTCGCGAACCAGGGGACGCTCCTGCTCGACGAGGTGAGCGAGATCCCTGCGAACCTCCAGGCCAAGCTCCTCCGGGTGCTCCAGGAGCGCGAGTTCGAGAGGGTGGGGGGCAACAGGACGATCAAGGTGAACGTCCGTATCATCGCGACCTCAAACCGCGATCTCCTTGGCTATATAGAGAAGGGCCAGTTCCGGCAGGACCTCTACTACCGGCTCAACGTTTTTCCCGTCCATGTCCCGGCCCTCAGGGACCGGGTCGAGGAGATCATGCCCTTGGCCGAGCATTTTCTTTCCCGCTACATGCGAAAGCTGGGCGTCAAGGTTGCGGGATTTTCGGAGTCGGCTCGTAGCGCCATGCTCCAGTACCACTGGCCGGGCAACGTGCGCGAGCTCCAGAACACGATTGAGCGCGCGATCATCCTGACGGAGCCGGGTCGGCTAATGTCGGCCGCCGCGATGGGCCTGCCGACGGCGGCCGGCTTCTCCCTCGGGGACGGCGTGCCCTCGCTCCCGGAACTGCAGGAGTCGCGGGCGGCGTCAAATCACGCAATGCTCAGCGGGGAAGAGGCTTCCGTATCCGAGATCGATAGCTCGCAGTCGGGCTCGGTGCTGAACATCGCCGAGCTTGAGAAGCAGGCGATCAAGGCGGCATTGGAGAAGACCGCTGGAAACCGGACGAAGGCGGCAGAGCTGCTCGGGATCAGCATCCGCACGCTCAGGAACAAGCTTCAGGAATATAAGGGGTCAACCGACCTGGTCGGAGTTGAGTCAGGGACAGGCGACTAAGGTCGTGGCGGGCTTAAACGTCCCGAAAGAAGTACGAATAATGGGCTAAGGTGCCTCCGGATTGGGCCGATTACTGCGGCATGGGCCAATAATGGCCTGGTCGCACCTCAATCATGCCCGCAATCCAGGAGATCTCCGAACAGCTGATCCGCACCAACATCTCGCGCGCGGTCTGCGACGTCTTCAAGACCATGCTCAACCGCGACGAGAGCGGCGTGACCATGCATGAAGGCGTGGCCGCCAGCTGGCCCCCGCTGCCGCCCGACGGCGAGGCAATACCCCAGGTCGTAGGCACCGTGGGCTTCATCGGGGACGCCAACGGGCTCATCTATCTCTACCTGCCCGAGACCTTCGCGCAGCTCGTCACCTGCCATCTCCTCGGCATGGATGCGCGCGAGCTTGAAGAGGCCGGCGACGAGGTGATCAACGACGCGATCGGAGAGCTCACCAACATGACCGTGGGCAGCTTCAAGAGCGGGCTGAGCGACGCGGGCTTCCCCTGCAAGCTCACGATCCCCTCGATCCTCCGCGGCAGCAATTTCTGCATCGAGCCCATCAGCAACGTGCAGCGTTACATCTACAGCTTTGAGAGTTCAGGCCACAGGATTGTGGCCGATATTCTCATGAAGGCGGGCGACTGACCCCCGAATTTCAGCCAAGCACATGCGCAACAAAATCCTTACCGTCGACGACTCCAAGACCGTCCGCATCATCGTGCGGAAGGCATTCAAGTCCTATGATTGCGAGATCCTCGAGGCCAGCAACGGCGTCGAGGGGCTCGCCGTAGCGTCTAAGGAGATGCCCGACCTCATTCTTCTGGACATCACCATGCCGGTGATGGACGGCGTTGAGATGCTCACGCGGGTCAAGGCCGACCCGCAGCTCAAGGGCATCCCGATCATGATGCTCACCGCCGAGGGCGGTAAGGACAACGTGCTTAAGATCGCCAAGATCGGCATCCGCGACTACATCGTGAAGCCCTTCAAGGAGGAGCTCCTGATTGAGAAGGCGGGCCGCATCATCGAGCTGAAGCCCCTGACCGACGCTCCGTCGAAGGCGCGCTCCATCTTCGATGCGGCGAACATCCTCGTCGTCGAGGACAAGCCGGCGATCGTGCAACAGATCCAGGCGGGCCTCAAGCACACGCCGTGGAAGGTCCACGGGGTGAGCACCCAGGGCGAGGCGATGGACTTCTGGACCCGCACGCCTCCCGACCTGATAATGATCAGCCTCACGCTTCCCGAGGATGCGGCTTTCACGCTCTTCCGTCTGATCCGAAGCAACGTAAAGACCAAGTACACGCCGGTGTTCGGCCTGGTTGTTAAGACGGAGTCTGCTCCGCAGCAGCAGGCCCAGACTGTCGGGTTCACCACGGTGATCACCAAGCCTATCGATGTGAGCGACCTGGAGTCGAAGATCGCGAAGGCCATGAACCTCGATACCTCGCTTCGCTACTTCAAGATGGAGTCCGATGTCCTGGTGATGCGCCTTCCGGAGACCTGCGGCCCGGCCGTCATGGCCGAGATCAGCACCTATCTGAAGCCGAAGCTCGCCGAGGCTGTCGACGCCGGCAACAACAAGGCCGTTATTGACGTGCATCCGCTCAAGTCGGTGAACATGGGCGTCATCAAGATTCTTCTCCAGGCGATGCAGACCTGCAAGGACCTTGGGGTCCAGTTCGCCCTGGTCGGCAACGCGCAGCTCATCGCCGAGTGCAAGGGCTTCGAGGACACCCGCAGCTGGGTGTTCCACGATACCCTGGAGGCTGCGAAATCTACCTTTAGCGCCGCGCCCGCAGCTCCCGTGGCTGCCGCGCCCGCTGCCCCGGAAGCTGCAGCCCCAGCCCCGGCGTTGGCCAACGCGTAAGGCTGCGCGGAACAAGGCCAAGGAAGAGGAGGCGCCGCGATTCGCGGCGCCTCCTTTTTTTTGGGGGGTTCGTCGGAGTGGGGGCGCCCCCCAAAAAATGAAACCGGCGCTCGCTCGTTAAGAGCGGGCGCCGGGATGGTAACCTCCGCCGTGAGGCGGAGGAAAAGCTTTCGTGTACTAGGCCGACTGGACGATAGCCTGAACCGTCTCGGGCGAGACGACGCGGTCGATGTCGAGCAGGGTTTTGACCTGCCCCTTGACCTTGGCCATTCCGAGCAGGTAGGAGGTGTCGACCTTGGTCCCAAACTCGGGTGTGGGCTCGATCTCCTCCGCGGGGAGGTTCACGACCTCCTCGACGCTGTCGACAATCAGGCCCATCTGCACGATCTGCTCGTTGGCGAGCTTCACCTGGACGACGACGATGCAGGTGCGGTCGGCGTACTCGGACTTGAGGCCGAATTTGACGCGTAGGTCGATGACCGGGATGACCCGGCCCCTGAGGTTGATGACGCCCTTCACGAAGTCGGGCATCTGGGGGACGGTTGTTATCTTCTGCAGCCTTATGATCTCGCGGACCTTAAGGACGGCGATGCCGTAGGCTTCGTGGTCGAGCACTACGGTCAGGTACTTTCCCGAGTTCTTGTTGGCGACCGGCGTAGCGGTGGCGGAAACGGTGGTATTGCTCATAAAATGGAGTTGTCTGGCAACT
>CAISPT010000357.1 GCA_903887455.1 uncultured Opitutaceae bacterium
AAGATGGTCCACGCGGCCGACGAGACCACCTCCACCGTGGTCTCCAAGTCGATCTCCGTGGGCCAGGGGCGCGCCACGTACCGGGGCGTCGTCCACATCCCGAGGCACCTGAAGGGCTGCAAGAACAACACGGAGTGCGACGCGCTGCTGATCAACACGAACAGCCGGACGGACACCTACCCCTCGATCACCGTCAGGGGCGACAAGCACGCCGTTCAGCACGAGGCTAGCGTCTCGAAAGTGAGCGCAGACCAGATCTTCTACATGCAGCAGCGCGGCCTCACCGAGGGGCAGGCCATGAGCCTGTCCGTGAACGGCTTCGTGAACGACCTGGCCCGCCAGTTCCCGATGGAGTACTCCGTCGAGTTGAAGCGCCTGATCGACCTGGAGATGGAAGGGAGCGTGGGTTAAGCCATGGCCGGACACTCACCCGATGCCGCCGTGGCGGCCACGCCCGTCGGCTCCTTCACCCCCGAGGTCTTCGAGAGGCACCTCTCGACGGTCCCCGCCTCCTGGCACGAGCGCAAGCGCGCGGCCTATGCCCGGTTCCAGTCGCTCCCGCTGCCCTCCCGCACGGACGAGAGCTGGCGCTTCAGCACGCTCTCCGGGATCAAGCTCGACGGTTACCTGACCGACCAGCCGAGCGCGCTGGCCGCAAAGGCGGCGTTCTCGCTTGCCGCGGAACCCACCCTCACCTTCGTCAACGGACGCCTGGCCTCGAGGAACGCCCTACCGGCGGCGCTCACCTCCCGGGGGGTCGTGGTTTCCACCCTCTCCGAGGCGGCCGGGACCCACGCCGAGCTCTTCAGGCAGCACTTCATGGCGCAGCCGCAGAAGCTCGGCTCCGCCAAGTTCGCGGCCCTCCACGAGGCCTTCATCGCAGACGGGGCGTTTGTCTACGTCCCCCGCGGGGTCGAGATCGACACCCCGATCGTCCTCATCCACTCCGCCGCGGGCAAGGGCACCGCGGTCTTCCCCCACACCCTCGTGATCGCGGAGGAGAACTCGAAGGTCACCGTGGTCGACCACTTCCTCTCGAACGACGAGGAGGCCCAGTTCGCCTGCGGCGCCAACGACCTCTACGCCGGCCACGGCGCCAGGGTCACCTACACGGCGGCCCAGTGCTGGTCGCTCGAGTCGCTGTCCATGCAGTTCAACTCGACCGTCGTCCGCAGGGACGCCAGGGTCCAGTCGCTGAACCTCCACCTGGGCGCCAAGCAGGCCCGCCACGAGTCGCTGAGCCAACTCCAGGCCCCCGGCGGTTTCTCGGAGATGCTGGCGCTCACGGTTGCCACCGGCGCCCGTGAGTTCGACCAGAGGACGCTCCAGATCCACCAGGCACCCAACACAAAGTCGGACCTCCTCTACAAGAACGCCCTCCTCGACAAGTCGCGGACGATCTTCTCGGGGCTGATCATCGTGGACCCGGACGCCCAGAAGACAGACGCCTACCAGAGCAACCGGAACCTGATGCTGAGCGGAGACGCCGAGTCGAACTCGCTCCCCGGCCTCGAGATCCAGGCCAACGACGTCCGCTGCACGCACGGCGCGACCAGCTCCCCGATCGACGCCGACCAGCTCTTCTACCTTAACTCCCGCGGCATCCCGGAGAAGGCGGCCAACGAGCTCCTGATCTTCGGGTTTTTCGAGGACGTGCTCTCCCGCCTGGAGAACGACGAGCTTCACACCGCGCTGCGCGACCTGATCCGCAGGCGCCTCGGCAAGTAGAGCTAACCCTGGCCCATGATCCCAAAGAACAGAGACCGCGTCCTGTCCCGCGAGGTGAGCGTCACCCAGATCCCCTCGGGCGAGAAGCAGCTGCTTCCGGCCGGCACGCACATCCAGATCCACCAGACGCTCGGCGGCAGCTTTACGGTCCAGACGGACCACGGGCTGTTCCGGATCGACGGCAGGGACGGCGACGCCCTGGGCGAGGAGGCCTCCGACCACTCGGTCGAGGCCGCCACGCTTGCCGACGGCGCCCCGAGCCCGGACGCTCTCTGGGACCAGCTGCGGAAGGTCTATGACCCGGAGATCCCGGTGAACATCGTCGATCTGGGACTCGTCTATTCGATGGACGTCGAGAAGAAGCCCGACAGCTCGTTCAAGGTGAACGTGGCGATGACGCTCACGGCGCCCGGCTGCGGGATGGGCCCGGCGATCGCCGAGGACGCGAAGGGCAAGATTCTCCTTGTGCCCGGGGTCGGCGACGCCGACGTGCGCATCACCTGGGATCCGCCGTGGAACCAGTCGATGATCAGCGAGGAGGGCAAGATGAAGCTCGGCCTCGTGTGACGATCTACGAGCAGGTCGTGGCGCTCGAGAACGAGGGCACCCCCTTCGTTCTCGTCACCCTTGTGGAGGCGCTCGGGAGCACCCCGCAGGACGCCGCGGCGAAGATGCTCGTAACCGGCGAGGGCTTGCACTCGGGCACCGTGGGCGGAGGCCGGGTGGAGGCCGCGGCGCTCAAGCTTGCAGCCGAGATCCTCGCCGAGCGGGACCCGAAGCCGCGCCTCGTCTCTTGGACGCTCAAGGGCGATGTGGGGATGACCTGCGGGGGCTCGGTTAAGTTCTACCTTGAGCCCCATTTCGGGCACGGACCCTGGAGCATCGCGGTCTTTGGGGCCGGGCACGTCGCACAGGCCCTGATCCCCGTCCTCTCCCCCCTTCCCTGCCGGATCACGGTCGTGGACTCGCGGCCCGACTGGCTTTCTCGGATCGGGAGCATTCCGAACGTCCAGCGGATCGAGACCTCCAAGCCCGAGGACGTTGTGCCCACGCTTCCTGCGGACGCCTACCTGGTCGTCATGACCATGGGCCATGCGACCGACCGGCCGATCCTTAGGCGCGCGCTCACCGAGCGGAACTTCCCCTTCATTGGCGTGATCGGCAGCAACTCAAAGCGGCTGGTCCTCGTCCGCGAGCTTGTGGCCGACGGCGTTCCCGAACCCCGGGCCGGTCAGTTCCACTGCCCCATCGGCTTGGATTTCGGCACAAACCACCCGCACGAGATCGCGATCAGCATCGCGGCCCAGCTCCTCACCGAACGGGACAGGGCGCGGTCCGGCGCCTAGGGACGCGGCTTCGGCCCTGCACGGCGGGCCTTCTTGCGGGGCTTCGGGACGACGCCGATCCTCGGATCCCGCCGCACGATGAGCCCGACGATCCTCTCGGCGGAACGCTCGAAGCGGTCGCTCGAGTCCGGAAGATAAAGCCACTTGGGGAGCACCGGGTGGGGCCTGAGGTCCCCGATCTCGGAGACGAGGGACGCATGGTGGTCCTTCTCTGTCGCGACCAGGAGCCCCCGCCACGGCTCCTTGCCGTCTGAAAAGCAGACGGTGAGCTTGCCCTCGAGGTAGGCCGCCTTGGTCCCGAACATCGACCTCAGGACAAACGACGGCTCGCCCTCCAGGGGCTCCCAAAGCCAGGCGTAGGTATGGACGCGCCTTATCCTGCCGATGTCCGGTTTCGCCACGGGAGCCGACGATGCCGGCCGCCTCGCCCCAAGGCAAGGCGGGCCGTAGGTTCCGCAACGGGTCCCGGCGCCTAGCCGCGGTTCGCGGACGAGGCCCACTTGACCCGGCCTCCGCCGCTGGCTGGAACGGTGACCGGCTCAGTGGCGGGTCCATCCGCCGCAAAGCCGGCCACCGTTACGGCCCGCATCCCTGC
Organism: uncultured Opitutaceae bacterium; assembly: GCA_903887455.1. Taxonomy (GTDB): domain Bacteria; phylum Verrucomicrobiota; class Verrucomicrobiia; order Opitutales; family Opitutaceae; genus Palsa-1447. The sequence goes on from CAISPT010000357.1 coordinate 3,670, forward strand.
GAAAGCATTGAGGTGCTCGACACTCTGCTTGAGGAGCTCGGTGTGACCTGAGAGCTCGTGGGCGGCGCTCGCGGTCTCCTCGGCCCCGGCAGCGTTGGACTGGGTCACCTTGTCCATCTGCGCCATGGCCGTGTTGAGCTGCTTCAAGCCGTCGGACTGCTCCGCCGAGGCGGTCGCGATCTCGGCCACCAGCGAGTCCATTTTCTGGACCTGCTGGACGATGCCGCTCAGCATGGCCTCGACCTCGACGCTCGTGCTCTTGCCCTCGCGGCTGCGGCGAAGCGCCGTCTCGATCTTCTCTGAAGTTTCCTTGGCTGCGGTCGCGGAGCGGAGCGCCAGGGCGCGTACCTCCTCGGCGACCACCGCGAACCCGGCACCCACCTCGCCCGCCCTTGCGGCCTCCACGGCCGCGTTGAGCGCGAGGATGTTCGTCTGGAAGGCGATGTCGTCGATCGTCTTGATGATCTTGCCGATCTCGGCGCTCGACGTGGTGATACCGTCCATCGCCGCCGTCATCCGCTTCATCCCCTCCGAGCCGTTCTCCACGGCCGTACGGGTCTGGCTGGCGATCTGTTTGGCGGTCTGGGCGGAGTCGGCGTTCTGCCGGGTCATGCTCGCCATCTCCTCGAGAGAGGCCGTGGTCTCCTCCAGGGAGGCGGCCTGTTCGCTAGCACCCGAGGCGAGCTGGTTGCTCGTGGCGGAGAAGCCCTCGGCCTTTTGGGAGATGTCGCCCACGGCGCCCGATAGAGCCCCGGAGATCCTGACCAGGTCACGGCCGATCCGGATAGAGAGAATCTGGACGAAGCCGACCGCCACGATCGCCAGGCCCGCGATCACCGCCCCGAGGAGCAGTGTCGAGCGAAGGTTGCGGTCGAGCAGCTGCTGCGTCGTGTCGCCGTTGGCGTTGGCGAGGTCGAAGACAAAGCGGCTCAGCGAGCCGAGGTCTGCCTCGACGGCCTGATAGGCCTTTGCGACGTCCCCGTCCAGAAGCTTCATAGCCTCGTCGAAATTATTGTCCTTAAGCGCCTTCTGGAGCTTGGCAACGGCACCCTGATAGACCTTCAGGGAGTCGGAGAACTTGTCCAGGTGGCCGCGGGCCTCCGGGGAATCGAGGAGCTGCGAGAGCTTCTCGGAGTTCGACTTGATCTCGCCGAGGTGCGTGGCGGCCACGGCGAGCTCGCGGGCCTGGGCGTCGTCATCCTTGGCGGTGACGAATTCCAGGTTCGAGAGGTTGAACTTAAGCGTCGAGGACTCGAGGCCGGAGACCGACTCGAGGGCCGGCAGGAGCCTCTTCGTGAGCTCCGCGCTCTGTCCGGTGCCGCCCTTTGACAGCTTGAAGCTCGTGATCCCAAGTACCACGATGAGGGCGCCCAGAAAGGCGAAGCTCAGCGTGATGGCGAGGAAGGCCTTCTTAAGGTTGAGCTTCGTGGCACGGGCGTGGCGTTGGGGCGCCTCGGAGGCGCTCCCCCCTGGATTGCCTTCTGGCTGTCGGGCCGCGACCATGGCGCCTAGGGAGCCAGGGTGATGACGGCCACGGAGGCATCGACGCTCGCGCTGTCGACGAAGCCGATGGCGCCCGGGGTATCGGAGACGTACTTGCGCACATCCTCGTCCTTCTCGAAGACGTGGGGGGCGGAACCGCCGCCCGTCATCGCGAGACGCCGCCAGTAGTTGTTGAAGCTGCTGCTCGACATGTCGACGGCGCCCTTAAGGAACTCGTCGGCCACCGGGCCGCTCTTGAGCACGGCGAGGATCGCACGGCCGCCTGTATCCCAGGCAACCTTCTTGCCGAGGAAGACGGCCTTCAGAGTCGAGGCGTCGATCTTCTCCTTCTCGAGCCCCTTGTTTGCGATGATCGCGGGCGCGGCGCCGGCGAGCGAAACCAGGGAAAGAAGGGCGGCAATGGCGCCGAGGCGGCGCAGGAAATGGGAGTTCATGCTGTGGGTTCCTTTCGGGCTTAGAAGCTGACCGTCGTCTTGACCGCGAAGACCGTGTTGTTCGTCTTCGGGTGGGGATTGGTGATGCGGACGGTGTTGAACGTCTCGTAGGTGCCGTTGAAGGAGTGCGCCTCGACCTTGAAGAGCACGTGGTCGTTCAGGTCGTAGCGGAAGCTGACCGCGGTGTCATGCTGGTAGTCGGCCGGATTGCTCGAATTGAAGTTCCTTCGCTGCTGGTTGTCGCCGTAGTAGGCGCCCACCTGGAACTTGTCGCCCAGGCGCCGCGAGGCCGCGACGTACCAGCCGTCCCAGCCCACGGGCTCGGAGAAGCCGTAGCCGATCAGCGGGGCCGCGACGGAGAGCTCGCCGCCCGTGCGCTGCCACTCGGCCGCGAAGGTCCAGTCACCGACCGAGTACTCCGTGGAGTAGGTCAGCCAGGAGAACCTTTCGATGTTCGAGTGGAGGTTGACCACGGGGTACCCGACGAACGGGCCGTCGGTCGCGAGGTTGGTGAAGTACGAGTACGAGCCGACGAACTTGAGGCCGCTCACCGGCGTGTTCCAGACGAGCTGGGCGCCCTTGACCGAGTCCATGCGGAGGGCCGCGACGCCGTTGCCGGCGTAGAGGCCCGCGTCGTTGTAGAAGTCCGCGACACCCTTCTCCGGGCTGATTGGGATATTCCCGCCGAAGACCTTGTAATCGAACGAGCCCTTGAGCGCATTCACGGATCCGTAGATCATCCCGCCGTCAAAGGAGGCGGTGAAGTCGCGCAGGATCGGGCTGTAGACCGCCTCGGGCAGGAGGATGAAGGGGCGGACGACGTCGAGATCGAGCGCCTCGCCGTAGAGGCCCTTCGGGTACTTCACGCGGCCCGCGCGGATGCCGAACCAGGACGAAAAGTTGTAGTCGGCGATGGCCCAGTCGAGGATCATCTTGTCCTGGCCAATGTTGCCGAAGCGCTGCTCGAAGACCTGGCCGCCGACGCGCAGGTGGTCGCCGATCGTGTCGGTCACGTTGAAGGCGGCCTCACGGAAGTCCCAGGTCCCGCCGACGTCCTCGGTGGGGAGGTTGTTGTTGTTGCTGTAGAGGTAGCCTTGGCTGATGAAGCCTCCGATCTGGACATTGCTGTTCCCGATGGCGATGGCCCCGCGGGACACGCCACAAAGGGCGCAAAAGACTATGGAAGTGACGGTGAGGAGACGACGGGTGCGCATGGATGAAAGGAGTTTCATGCGTAGTATTACGGACCCGGCCACGCTCCCTTTAAGTTTATTTATGTATTCAGGGGCACCCTACAGGGTTCCTCAGCGTGCAGCACCTTCGTAAACGCCTCTTGTTCAGCAGCGCCGAGCACACCCTCGACGCGGCCCTAAGGAAATTCCCTACCCGAGTCTCGAGCGGATCGCCGAATAGATCGCCTCGCACGTCGCCGGCGAGGCGAGCGGAACCTCACCCTTACGCGAGCCATACGCGGCGACCGCGTCCCTGAGCGCCTCGCGCACCGCGAAGGCCAGCATGAAGGGGGGCTCGCCCGAGGCCTTGCTCCCGTGGATCACGCCCTCCTGCGCAGCCAGGGGAAGGAGCGTGATATTCATCTGCACCGGGGCGTCGCTGATCGCGGGGATCTGGTAGGTGCTCGCGCTGTGGGTGAGCAGCCGGCCCTGCTTGTCCCAGAGGAGCTCCTCCCGCGTGAGCCAGCCGATCCCCTGGAGCAGGCCTCCCTCGATCTGGCCGCGGTCTATCCCGGGGTTGAGCGAGTTGCCCACGTCGTGGACCACGTCGACCTGCAGTACGCGATGCATCCCGTTGTGCCCGTCGACCTCGACCTCCGCGACCGCGGCCCCGCAAACGAAATACTGGAAGGGCCTTCCGGAGGCGGTCGACCAGTCCCAGTGGATCCCGGGGGTCGCGTAGAACCCGGCCGATGACATGCTGATCCTCAGCTCATGGGCCCGTCGGCACACCTCGGAGATCGGCACGGATCCCGCACGGCCCCTGACGAGGGCCAGACCGTCGGCGAACTCAACCTGGGAGGGGGCGACCGGCGCCTGGACTGCCTTGGAAAGGAGGGCGGCCGCGACCGGGAGCAGGCGCTCCCGGAGGGCAATGCAGGCGTTGCGGACGGCGGCACCGTTCAAGTCGGCGCCGGACGAGGCCGCCGTCGCCGAGGTGTTGGGGACCTTGTCGGTGATGGTCGCCATCACGCGCACGCTGTCCGCCGGCAGGCCGAGCTCCCTCATCGCGACGCCCCGGACCTTCGTGTGGAGACCCTGACCCATCTCGGTGCCGCCGTGGCTCACCTGGGCCGTGCCGTCCGTGTAGAGGAGAACGAGCGCGCCGGCTTGGTTAAAATGGGTGAGCGTGAAGGAGATCCCGAACTTGAGCGGCGTCACCGCGAGCCCCCGCTTCACGAGCGGGTGGGTACGGTTCCACGCGTCGACCGAGCGGCGCCTCTCTACGAAGCCCGCCTGGGCCTGGACCTTGCTCCACACCTCCTGGAGGCGGTTGTCGCCGATTTCCTGGAGGAAGTGGGTTGTGTTGGTCTCGCCCGAGCCCCGGTAGAGGTTCCTGCCGCGGACAACCTCGGGCGGCAGCCCGAGACTCCGGGCTATCCGGTCGACGATCTCCTCCATCACCAGCATGCCCTGCGGGCCGCCAAATCCCCGGAAGGCAGTGTTCGAGGCCACGTTCGTCTTGGCGATCAGGCCCTTGAACCTGACAGCCGGTATATAGTAGGCGTTGTCCAGATGGAAGAGGGCCCGATCGAGCACGGGCTGTGACAGGTCAAGCGACCAGCCGCCGTCGGCGAAGAGCTCCACGTCGGCCGCCTGGATCATGCCCTCGGGGTCGTAGCCCACCGTGAACCGGGAGTAGAAGGGGTGCCGTTTGCCGGTCAGCATCATGTCCACGTCGCGGTCGAGCTGGATGCGCGCGGGGCTGCCGGTCTTCGCTGCCGCGAGCGCCACCATCGCCGCGAACGCATTGCCCTGGGTCTCCTTCCCTCCGAAGCCGCCACCCATCCGGGGCGACTGGACCACGACCTTGTTGCGCGGCTCGTTCAGGACGTGGGAGACGATCGCCTGGATCTCGGTCGGATGCTGTGTCGAGCTGCTGACAAAGACCGATCCTTCCTCGCCGGGCTCGGCCCACGCGGCCTGGGTCTCCAGGTAGAAGTGCTCCTGGCCGCCGAACGAGAACTCGCCGTCGAGCCGCAGGGGGGCCTTCGGGAGGGCCCTTTCCACGTCCCCCCTCGCCAGGACATGCGGGGGCGAGTGGAAGCTCTTAGCCTCCACCGCGGCCTTTGTCCCGATCAGGGGCGCCATCGGCTCGTAAAGGACGTCAACGGCCGCAGCCGCCGCTCGGCACTCCCTGAGGGACCGCCCGACCACGACCGCCACCACCTGCCCGTGGTAGAGCACCTCCTTGTCCGCGAAAAGGGGTTCGTCGTGCATCGTTCCGACGTTGTTGTCCCCGGGGATGTCCTCGGCCATGAGCACGGCGACAATTCCCGGCATCGCCAGGGCCGCAGAGGCGTCCCGCTGCTTGATGAGCGCACGGGCGTGCGGCGAGCACACGGGCCAGAGGTCGAGCATGCGCCGCCTCTGGGCCGTGTCGTCGGCGTAGAGTGCCCGGCCCGTCACATGCCCCACGGCGCTCTCGTGACGGAGCGCCCTGGAGTCGTCCGTCGGCGCGGTCTCCGCACCCTTCCCGAAGTCGAGCGCCCCATCCTGGGCCGCGCTCGAGTCGCCCGCGGCAAATTTCTCCCAGAGGCTGACGATCAGGCCGCGGCGATAGGCGGCGCCGGCGCGCACGTCGTCGATGGGCTTGAACTCCTGCGCGAGGACCTTGGCGACGTCGGCCGACGCGCCGGCGACGGTCCTGCCGATCAGCGCGGCCTCGGCCCTGAGCGCGCGCACGGGTGTCGCGGCGACGCCCCCGTAGGCGAGCCTCGCCCTCCTTACGACGCCGGCCTTATCGGTGTCCACCGAGAAGGCGGCCGCGACGATGCTGATGTCGAGCTCCCTCCTCTTGGACACCTTCAGGAAGTCCGAGCGCCGCGCGAACGGGCCCTTCGCGTCGAAGCGCGGGATCACGACCTCCAGGATGATCTCACCCGGGGCTAGGAGCGTCTTGCGGTAGCCGGTGAAGAAGTCCGAAAGCTTGACCGTCCGCTCGGCGGACGCGGACTTGAGGACAAGCTCGGCGTCGAGCGAGAGGAGCGCTGGCGCCCCGTCGCCAATCGGCGACGCCGTGGCGAGATTTCCCCCGAAGGTCGCCCGATTCCTGATCTGGCGGGCCGCAAAGACCTTGAGCATCTTGGCCAGGGAGGGGTATTCGCCGGCGAGCGCCTCTTCGACGCGGGTAAGCGGCACGGATCCGCCAATCCTCCAGGCCGACTCGGTCGCCACGACGGCCGTGAGCTCCGGCACCGCCTCCGTGGAGACGAGCACCGGGAAGGCCCTTGCCTTCTTCGTCACGTCGACCCCGATCTCGGTCGCGCCGGCGACGAGGACCGCCTTGGGGTGGAGGGCGAGGGCCTCGAAGACCCCCGCTAGCGAGGTCGGCCTCAGGAAGACGTCCCCGCCCGAGGCGTAGTCCACGCCCGTCGCGACCGGGGCCGGGCCCGCGAGCCTGGCCTTTAGGGCCTCGTCGCCTGGGTCGCCCGAGTCCCGGCGGGCAATCGCATCGAGCGCCGCATCTCGGATCGGGCGGTAGCCTGTGCACCGGCAAAGGTTGCCCCCGAGCTGGTCGCTGATGCCGCAAGGACTGGTGCAATCCTTGCGGTAGAAGCCCTCGAAGAGCGACATCACGAAACCGGGCGTGCAGTAGCCGCACTGGGAACCGTACTGGTCGACCATCGCCTCCTGGACCGGATGGAGCTTGCCGCCCTCAGCGGCCAGCCCCTCGACTGTCAGGACCTCGCGCCCCGCGAACATGGGAAGCAGCGCGATGCAGCTGTTGACCCCGCGGTAGGCGGGCCGGCCCTCGTGGTCGCGGTCGACGATCGCGACAGTGCAGGCGCCGCAGTCGCCCTCAGCGCAGCCCTGCTTGCTGCCCGTCAGCCCGCTGGTCCTCAGGTACTCAAGGAGGGTGGTTGTCGGGGGGACTCCCTCGACCGCGATCTTCCTTCCGTTGAGAGTAAATTCAAATCCCATTGGTTCAGACGGCGAGGCGGGCCATCGTGTGGGCAAGGACCTCGGCCCCCGAGGCGATGTGCTCGGCGGTCGCGAACTCCTCGGGCCTGTGGCTCCAGCCGTTCCTGCAGGGGATGAAGATCATGGTGGTCGGGCTCACGCGGGCCATGAAGAGAGAGTCGTGGTAGGCGCGGCTCACCATCCGCAGGGACTTTAGTCCAAGCTCGGCGCAGACCTGCTCGGCGATCGCGATCGTCTTCTGGTCGCCCGAGGCCGGCGGGTCCGCGTTGATCTCCTCGAACTCCATCGTGACCCCGCGCTTGCGGCAGGCCAGCTCGGCGGCGGCGCGGATGTCGGCCAGCGCCTTGGCACGCGTGTCGAGCCTGGCGTCCCGCAGGTCGATCTCTAGGTAGGCCTTGAAGGGGACGCTGTTCACGGCGCCGGGCTCGACCCGGAAGACGCCCACGGTGCCGACCGTGTCGGGGCTCCCGCTCTCGAGCGCCGCGCGCTCGACGGCGAGCGCGATCTCCGCGCCGGCCAGCATGGCATCGTGGCGCACCGGCATGAGGACGGCGCCGGCGTGGCCGCCCTCCCCGTGGAGGGTAACCCGGTAGCTGCTCGGCCCTGCGATG
>CAISPT010000358.1 GCA_903887455.1 uncultured Opitutaceae bacterium
ATGAACCTCCTCCGCTCGCTCCTGCTCACGCTCCTTGCCAACGGCGGCGTCGACATCGCCGGCGCCTGGCACGACGCGACGGGCGCCTCGATTCTCGTCGTGACGACGGTGCTGGTGGCGGCCTTCGCCCTCTGGCTCCGCCGGGGGGAGGCGGGGCGGGGGACCAAGAAGAGCATGGAAACACCCGCCGGCCGCGCCGGCCCGGCTCTCGCCTGGGCCGTCGCGATCGCGCTCCTCCTCCCCATCGGGGTCGGTGGCGCACTGCTTGCTTCCCGTCCGCGGGCGGATTCCCAGGCGCAACCCGAGCCCGACCTTCTGGCGCTCATGCCCGCGCCTCCGCCAGGCTGGACCGCGCGGACGACCCCGGACATGGACCAGTACGCCGGCATCCTTAAGACGAGGGCCCTCGCTGAGCGCGTCTACACCGCGGACGGGGCCCCGGGATCCCCGCACCTGACGCTCTACCTCGCCTACTGGCGCCGCGGCCAGGCACCGGTCAGCCTCGTGGACGCCCACACGCCGGACGCGTGCTGGCCCGGCACCGGATGGGTGCAGGAGCGCGAGCTCGACGAACGCCGTGCGCTCGGGATCTCGGGCCGGAACCTCCCGTCCGCCGAGTGCAGGGTCTTCACGCTCGCGGGCAGGCAGACGCGCGTCTGGTTCTGGCACCTGCACGGCGGGCGGCCCCTTGCCTATGTCGATCCGATGTCCGCCGTGCGGCTCCTCGGGATCGCGTGGCGCCACGGCTTCGGCAAGAGCGAGGACCAGCTGTTCGTGCGCGTCTCAAGCGACCTCACCTGGGAGAAGATCGCCTCCGAGCCGACGCTGCGGCAGTTCTTTGAGAACTTGAGGCCCCTGGGCCTCTGAGCCGGCGCCATCACCCATGTCCACCGAACCTGAGAACCCGAAGGCCCGCGCGAAGGCGGGAGCATTCGCCTCCGCCAGGCGCCTTGCCGCGCGCGGTGCGCGAGAGAACCTGTGGGCGGTCCTTAACGCACTCGACGCGCGCCCGGCGCTCAGGCGGCGGCTCCTCTTCGGTGTCCCCGCGCTCGTGGCCGCGGCGGTGCTCTGCGCCCTCGGCTATCACCACTGGTCGCGCCAGAACGCGGTCCGCATCGCGCGCCAATGGCTCGACGCGAACCGCCTGGACCGGGCCGCCGTCGCCGTCCAGCAGGCGATCGCCTCCGAGCCCGACTCACCCCCGCCCTGGAGGCTCGCCTCCGAGCTCGCGTGGAAGAGGGGCAACTGGGAGGCCTCGGTCGGATATGCGAGGAAGGCGGCCGCTGCCGGCCACAACCAGCAGGACGACGTGCTCGCCTGGGGCGAGGCCGCGGTTCTTTCCGGCGACCTGGCGCAGGCGAGGGAGGCCCTGGGTGTCCTGGACAAGGCGGGAGACGCGTCGACAGCGCGGGCCCTCAGGCTTTCCGGGGAGCTTGGCCGCCGGGAGCACCGGTTTACGCAGGCGCGCGACCAGTTCCAAGCGGCGCTTCGTGCGGACCTTGCGGCAGGGACCCCGGCCCCGGCGGACGAGGTGCCGCTCGGCATCGTGAGCCTCCAGACCGGCTCCGACGCCGACCGCACCGCAGGCCGGGCGATTCTTTCGAAATGGGCCTCCGACCGGCGCTGGGGAGCCGAGTCGCTCAGGGCTCTCATTGGGGATGCCGAGGGCCACCTGGAGAACGGAGCTGCCGCCGACTGGGCCGACAGGCTACTCGCTCACCCGCTCTGCACGCTGGGAGACATCCCAGTCTGCCTAGGGGCCCTGGCTCGCCTTGACGCGGTCCGCTTCCGCACGGCGCTTGCTCCACTCGAGGACAAGAGCCGCGCGGACCCTACTCTTGCCGCCCAGCTGATTGGCTGGCTGAACGGGATCGGCCAGTCCGACGAGGCCCTGGCCTGGTCCCGGTCCCTCGACAAGTCCACGGTGTCCCGGCCCCGGTGGCGCCCGGGATCGCGGAGGCGCTCCGCGCCACGCGGCGATGGGCCGAGCTGCAGGCATGGACAGACGCCGGGGACTGGGGCCCGGATCTCGGGTTCCTCGAGTGGGCCTATGCGATGGTCGCGGCCCGACGCCAAGGCGACGCGCCGAAGGCCGACCAGCTCTGGAAAAGCCTCGAGGACGAGGGCCGGAGGAACCCCGCGCACGCGCTCCTTGCCGGCGAGTCCCTCTATGCCTGGGGGTTTCCGCGGGAGTCGGCGGCGCTGCTTTGGGAGGCGGCTGACCGCCAGGACCTTGCCTACCAGGCCCTGGGCTCGCTCGCGCGACTCTACCAGGTTCAAGACGACGCGGTTGGCCAGTACCGCGCCTTCAGCCGCCTCAACGAGATGCGCCCCGAAGACCGCGAGATCGCGAACAACTTCGCTTACTTTGCTGCGCTCACTGACATCGCCGGGCAGGCGCGCGTGCTGAGGGTCGCGAGGGACAACGTCGACTCCGATCCGACCAGCGTGACCTACCGTTCGACCTATGCGTTCGTGCTCGCTTGGGCGGGCGACGCGGCCAAGGCGCTTTCAGTGATCGAGCCCGTCTCCGGTGAGTGGAGGAAATCGCCGGCCGTCGCGTTCGCCTACGGTGCCGCGCTGGCGGGCGTGCGCAGGAAGGCCGAGGCAAGGGAAGTCCTGGGCTCACTTGACCGGCGAAACTTGAGCACTCGCGAGCGCGAGTGGATGGAGTCGGTTCTCAGGTAGGCGGCCCCCGGTCCCCGCGCCCGTTACCCCTGGGGCTTAGGGCTTCGCGGCCGGCAGAGGGGTCTCCTTCGAGATCGACCGCCTCACGCGCAGCAGGAGCGACGGGATCGCCAAGCCGGTCCCGATCGCACCGATCGTGAAGGTGACGCGAAGGAAGTACTCGACGGAAACGATGAGCGTCTTGTCGGGCTCGATCGGGACGGGGGCCGTGAGGGCGAAGAGCCCGAGGATCGCCTTTGCCGCAAAGCCGCCGGGGACCATCGGGATGCAGCCGGCCACGTCGAGGGTGTTCCTGGAGACGCCAATCTTCTCCTGGAACATCTGCACGACCGCTCCGACCGCCAGTGCCGCCGCGAACGAGGCCGACTCAAGGCTCCCTCCGAGCTGCAGGCCGACGGTCCTGACGGCGAGGGCGAGCCCGCCGGCGACGCCGCACCAGAGGAGGTTCTTCCGGCTGATGTTGAAGAGGACACCGAAGCCGATGGCGGCGAGGGCGCCGAAAAGCGTCTGGTGGAGGATCTTTGCTAATTCAATGTGCATGTTAGCGTCCCTCCCCGAGTGCCATCTGCCCGAGCCATACGCCGATCGTCAGGAAGATGAGGATAACGACGACCCACACGGCCCGCGCGCTCCCGAGGGTCGGCCGGCCATTAAGGATGTCGTACTGGGCGTTGAGGGACGGGACTCCCGGAACGAGCAGGAGGACGGCCGCGGTCATCGCGGTGTCCACGGTCATGCTTCCCGCCAGGCGCGACCCGATCCCGCTCAGGACCGAGGCCACGAAGGAGATGAGGGTCGCCGCGATGAACACGTTCACCTGCCGGGCGATCAGCCTCCTGCGGATGAACTGCCCGATCGTGGCTGCCGCGAAGACGAAACCGAAGGCGGGCCAGTCCACGCCGAGCAGGCGGCCGAACGAGGCGCAGGCGAGGCCAACCGCGATGTCGACGAACCATCCCGGGTGCCTCGGGGTCTCACGGACCACCCGCTTGAGCTCGTCGGCCGCGGTCGACATGTTCAGCTCGCCGGACTCGATGCGCCGCGCGCATTGCCTGACAGCCTGGTCAAGCCGCTGGTTGACGCCGATCCCACCCACCCGGCGCATTCGCGCCATCCCGCTCCCATTTGCCCTGACCGTGATCGCGAGGGAGGCGTAACCGATCCTCAGGTCCACGCTCTCGGCTCCAAGCGCCGTCGCGACCCGGGTCACGTACTCGTCGACGATCGCGGACGCCGCCCCAGACTCCATCAATAGCTTCCCGAACTCCATCGAGACCATCGCGATGTCCTCGATCGACTGGGGTGCTGCTTGTGTCTGTGGCTGATGCATGGCTGCGGGGTTCCTAGGGAGTGGAGGGGGGAGTGTCGAGCCCGCCACGCCTATTGCCCGGGATTCGGGCAACTTGTTCGCCGGACTACGGGGACCTAGCAGCGGGAGTTATGGCTGCTTGGTGGGACGGGCTAGGCATCGATTAAACTGGCCGCTTTGCCCTCAGAATTGTCCCAATTTGTCCTTCTGCGGCACGAATTTGCCGAGGATCAACTAACGGCGTAACTCAGCGAGCGCTTGCACAGGCGTAAGCAGCCGCACGCCGTTTAGAATTTCGCTTGGGAAGTCCGCAAGGTTGCCTGTTACGATTGTTCTGTCGGGCACTGCGAGTGCTGACTCGATAAAGGCCAAGTCGTCGGGATCCGGTCCAACGGCAACGAGCCGTTCAGGGACCACAGACATCTGGCCTTCCAAGGCCCTTAGAAAATGCGTCACATGCTCCGGGTTTAGCTTGAGACGCGGCCGGCTGAGCACATCGCGATATTCGGCAAGGATTCGTGCATCGTAAACCAACTTGATTCGTCCCTCCATGACGGCCTCCAGGATGAGTGCGCACGGGCCATTTGCGCTCAAGAGTCCCGACACGACCACATTCGCGTCAATCACCCAGCACTTCATAGACGTCTGCGGGCGGCACGCACGGCGGCTACCTCGGCGTCTATTTCATTCATAGAGAGCGTGTCCGTTCCACTCGTAACCGCGTCAGACCTAATTGCAGCTATCGCCCGCGCTAGGTCCACGCGATCGAGGAGTTCCAAATCGGAGGCGAAGGTGCCTTCGGAAGTCGGGATCATAATTGCCTTCGGCTTTCCATTTGCGGTCACCAAGACCCGGCCAGCCTTGCTTACTGCGGCAAGCGCGCGGCCCGGACTGGCTGAGAATTCACGGGACGCGATCCACTTGGTCTTCATGGATCAAGTGTCGTGCAAATGCCGTGCACGTCAAGGCACACGTGGCGAAGCGACAGCATCCGCAGATGAAGCCGTCCTAGCTCAGCACAGTGAGCATCGGCACGCTGAAAAAGACATAAAACATTGTCTTTCAGCATATAAATGGTGGAGGTGCCGGGATTTGAACCCGGGTGCCCCTGGCCTTTGCACGCCGCGTCTACC
>CAISPT010000359.1 GCA_903887455.1 uncultured Opitutaceae bacterium
AATCATCATGGCCCACAGCGAAGTACTCCTAGTTAAGCCCGTTGAGGGCCTCGGCGGCGAAGGCGACCAAGTCAAGGTCCGCGCCGGTTATGCCCGCAATTTTCTCCTGCCGCGCAACGTGGCGGTGCCCGTCACCAAGGCGAATCGCAAGCAGGTCGAGGCGCTCAAGAAGCGCCGCGGCGAGCGCGAGGCCCTTGAGCTGAGCGGAGCCCAGGAGCTCGCGCGCAAGCTCGAGAAGACGAGCCTGGCCTTCGCGGTCACGACCGGCGAGGGCGGCAAGATGTTCGGCGCGGTCACCTCCGCGGACCTCCACGACAAGCTCGTTGCGGCCGGATTCACGATCGACCGCAAGCGCATCCACCTGCACACCCCGGTCAAGACCCTCGGAAAGCACACCGTCAAGGTGAAGCTCCACGAGGACGTCTCGGTCGAGCTTTCGTTCGACGTCGTTTCGGAGAACCCGATCGAGCCGTCGGCGGAGGAGAAGGCGGCGGCCGAGCAGAAGAACCGGAAGGGCGAGGCCCGGAGGTAGTCCCCCGGCCTCCCCGCCAACGACAGCCGGGCCGGACCCTCCCTTGGGCGGCCCGCCTACCCCCTGAATGGCCGACGAGAAGAGCATGAGCCCGCAACGCTCCGGCGCACCGGCGGCGGGGCGCGGGCTTCCGCACAGCGTCGAGGCCGAGGAGTACCTGCTCTCGTGCTGCCTGATCGACGGAGCCGACGTGGTCGCGCGCTGCCTTGAGGCCCGCATCTCGCCCGAGTCCTTCTACGTCCCGGCACACGGGATCGTTTTCGAAAAGCTGCAGGACCTCTACGGCAGGCAGGTCCCCATCGACGTCGCCGTCCTCGGCGAGGAGCTGAAGACCTCCAAGCAGCTCGAGGCGGTGGGTGGCTACGCCTTCCTGACCCGGGTGAGCGGCAGCATCCCGACCACCGCCCAGGCGGGCTACTTCATCGAGCGCGTGCGCGAGCAGCACCTGCTCCGTGAGATCATCCGCTCGGCGACCGGCGCGGTTGAGGAGTGCTTCAACTTCACGGGCGGCATCGACGAATTCGTGGACCAGGTCGAGGCCAAGCTCTTCGCCGTCACGCAGAGCCGGGTGAGCGAGGGCGCCAAGCCCATGAGTGTCCCCACCAAGGAGGCCATGAACGTCATCCACAAGATGATGATGAAGAAGGGCGAGCTCACGGGGGTCGCCTCCGGCTTCCGGGACCTGGACAGCCTCACCTTCGGCTTCCAAAGGCAGGAAATGATCGTTCTGGCGGCCCGCCCCTCGATGGGAAAGACCTCCTTCGCGCTCAATATCGCCGAGGCGGCGATCCTGCCCAAGCACGGCCCGCAGACCCCCACGCTCTTCTTTTCGCTCGAGATGAGCGCCGCACAGCTCGCGCTGCGCATGCTCTGCTCAAGGGCGCGTGTGAAGATGACCCTCCTGCGCGAGGGCCACCTGCCAAAGAATGGCGAGGAACAGCAGAGGCTGCTCGAGGTCGCCGACGAATTCTCGAAGAGCCCGCTCTTCATTGATGACTCAAGTAATTTGTCCATCATGCAGTTGCGTGCCAAGGCACGCCGGGTGCATGCGCGGCACAAGCTGGGCCTGATCGTGGTGGACTACCTCCAGCTCATGAGCCCGATCGATCCCCGCGTCCCCCGGGAACAGCAGGTCGCCGAGGCTTCCCGAGGATTAAAGTCTCTTGCGAAGGAACTTGATGTCCCCGTCATTGTATTAAGTCAGCTTAACCGTTCATCCGAGAAGGAAAACCGCGCCCCGAAGCTCGCCGACCTGCGGGAATCCGGATCGATTGAACAAGACGCAGACGTGGTGCTCATGCTTGCCCGACCCAAAGACGCAGACGAAAAATTCCAAGTCGCCGCCGACTCGGCGGAGTTAATCGTTGCCAAGCAACGAAACGGGCCAGTAGGAGAGTTGCGCCTTACGTTCCTCCGCGACATCACACGATTTGAAAACTATACCCAGTAACCCTGTGATTTACAGGGTCCTACGCATTGCCCTCGTCCTTGTGGTCCTCGCGGGCGCCGGCATGTCCCGGATGGCCGCCCAGGAGGCCCAGGGCCAGGCCGGGGACGCCACTGCGGCGGCCCCCTCCTACAAGGTGGGTGCGGTGACCGTGAAATTCGTGGGTACGGCCAATGTGAACGAGCAGGTCGTCCGGGCCAACATCCAGGTGCGCGAGGGCGGGGACCTGGACGAGACGATGCTCGATCGCGACATCCGCGCGCTCTACAAGACCGGTCTATTTGAGTTCATCGAGATCAAGCGCGAGGCGGTGGACGCCCGCACCTTCAACCTCGTGATCGAGGTGACCCCCAAGTACCGGGTCCTTGCCATCAAGTACGAGGGTAACAAGGAGATAAAGACCCGTCGCCTCGAGAAGGAGATCAAGACCTCCCCGAACACCTCGCTCGACGAGCGCCAGGTGAAGGAGGACTCGGAGAAGCTCAAGGAGTACTACCAGAAGCAGGGTTTCAACCAGGCAACCGTCAGCTACGCCATCAGCCGCGACCGCGGCACGGGCCTGGGGACGGTGACCTTCAAGATCCGCGAGGGCAAGAAGGTGAAGATCCTCGCGGTCAACTTCTCGGGCAACGCCCACGTGAAGACCAAGGCGCTCCGCAAGGTGATGGACACCAAGAAATGGTGGATCTTCTCCTGGCTGATGGACACCGGCCGCTTCAAGGACGACCAGTTCCAGGACGACCTGGACAAGCTCCGCGACTACTACCGCGAGCACGGCTACCTGGACGTCGACATCCCCGAGGACAAGGTGGTCTTCGCCTACCCGAAGGGCGGCGGGCTCGTGATCACGATCGCCGTCAGCGAGGGCCGCCAGTACAAGATCGGCGAGATCACGGTCACCGGGAACAAGCTCCACTCGACCGTGCTCCTTAAGCGCGTCGCCAGCCTCTATGCCAAGCCCGGCGCCGTCTTTTCGCCCTCCAAGATCGACAAGGCGGTCGAGAGGCTCGAGGACTACTATGGCAAGGACGGCTACCTGGACACCCGTGTCCACGTGACCCGCAGGCCCAACCTGCGGACCAACGACATCGACCTCGAGTTCAAGATCGACGAGAGCGAGAAGTTCAGCGTCGAGTCGATCCAGATCGACGGCAACACGAAGACCAAGAGCGTCGTCATCATCCGCGAGCTCATCCTCGGGCCCGGCGACACCTTCGACACGGTGCGCATGAAGATCAGCAAGAACCGCCTGGAGAACACGCGCTTCTTCGACGAGGTCGACATCACCCCGCAGGACACGAACATCCCCGGCCGCGAGAACCTGCGGATCGCCGTGCGGGAGGGCAAGACCGGGAACCTGACCTTCGGCGCCGGGTTCAGCACCCTGGAGGGGGCCGACGTCTTCGCGGAGATATCGCAGTCCAATTTCGACCTTTTCAACCGGCGTTCCTTCTTCCAGGGAGACGGGCAGAAGTTCCGCATCCGTCTGGAGGTGGGGGCCCTCACCAACCAGATCGACGTGTCGTTTGAGGAGCCCTGGCTCTTCCAGAAGATGCTCGACCTGGGTGTCAGCTTCTTCCGCCAGGCCAACGACTACGTCAGCACCTACT
>CAISPT010000360.1 GCA_903887455.1 uncultured Opitutaceae bacterium
AATCGCACAAAGTAAATTTCAAAGAGCCTCCCCCGAAGGGGAAAGAGGTCCATCAAGCACTTTCGCGTTTCCCTCGTCAACATCTATTCCAAAATTTCTTCAAAACTCTGGCCAAGGAACCGCTGCTCGAGGCCCTGATTCTTCTCACTGACCGGTTGTTTGCCGACAGCCCAAGAACCGAGGGGAGGCGGAACATGATCCTTTGGCTGGACGCTTCAAGGCCTTTTTGTAACCCAAAACCCATAATCTTGTAAAGCGCTATAGGATAATTACTTAAGATCTATTTTTTGCAGGTGTTTTTCAGGGATTTTTCCATGGTCGGCCGTAACAAAGTCAGCGGCGGCCCTTCGCACGAGGGGAAGGCACCCTTGTCATAGATATTTGGATACGCCGTGGCACAGGAACCCTGCTTCCAGGGGCGCTCCGGGGCCTGTCACCGGTGCCCCAGCAGTGCCTCGCCGGCGCCGCCGCTGATCACCCCCGGAAGGCACCATGCGGCCGCCGGACCAGGGCCCAATGTAAGGCATCCCGGACGCCCTCTATAACAAGGGCGGCGGCCGTCGGGCTCCGCGTTGCCACGTCTCTTTCGGCCCTTGCCATAAGGGCCCGGGAGCCTACGATCGGGCCCGTTGTTATAGAGGCCCCCGCCCCGGAATCTTCCCCGCAAGCCAAGAGGGCCCGGCGCCATGGGACGTATAATCTCGCTCTCTGGAGCTGAAAAACGCCGTACGAAAGCCGCGTGTTTTTCCGCAAAAATGCCCCGAAAAACCTCAAAAATAGGCCGAATTTCACGGTTTTTGCCCAATATTAGCCTTGTCGCACATCACTGGCGTTAGAGAGAAAGATGTGTGTTGACCTTCCTCGTTTTGAACGATGGAACGTCAAACTCTACTAACAGATAATGCCTCCAGCATTTTCAACCAAGGCTTCCTTTGGACCTTAAACAGATCAAACAGATCATCGACCTGATGAAACGCTCCGAGCTCACCGAATTCGCGGTGGAGGAGGAGGGCTTCAAGCTGAAGATCCGGCGGGGCACCAACGGCCTGCCGGTCGTCACAACGGCTCGGGGGTCGAACCCGCCCTTCATCCCGATGGAGTCGAACTCGACTCCGCCCATGCCGGTGCCGGCGCCGCTCGCGCCCTCCGTTTCAGGGGCCCCGGCCGCTGCCGAGGAGCCGGGAGTCACCTACGTGAAGAGCCCGATGGTCGGAACGTTCTACCGGTCGCCCTCCCCCGAAAGCAAAGCCTTCTGCGACGTGGGCTCTAAGGTCGAGGAGAACACCCTGGTCTGCATCATCGAGGCGATGAAGATCATGAACGAGATCCAGGCGGAGACCAAGGGCGTCGTCGTCGAGGTCCTCGTCGAAAACGGCCAGCCCGTGGAATACGGCCAGCGGCTGTTCAAGCTGAAGCAGGGCTGAACCGGGTGCCCAAGAACCCTGCAGGTCCCGTCGCGGTGAACCCCCGGCGAAGGCCTTACGCACAATAGTCGACCCGATGATCCAAAAAATCCTTATCGCCAACCGAGGCGAAATCGCCCTCCGCATTGTCCGCGCCTGCAGGGAGATGGGCATCAAGACCTTGGCCGTCTATTCCGAGGCCGACGTCCAGTCGCTCCATGTCCAGCTCGCCGACGAGGCGATCTGCATCGGCGGGCCCCGGAGCTCCGACAGCTACCTGAGGGCCGACCGGATCATCAGCGCGGCCGAGATCGCGGACGTGGACGCCATCCACCCGGGCTACGGCTTCCTGTCGGAGAACGCGAAATTCGCCGAGCAGTGCGAGTCATGCAATATCAAGTTCATAGGTCCCAAGTCTAAGTCCATCAAGATGATGGGCGACAAGGCAGTTGCCAAGGAGACGGTCCGCAAGGCCCACGTGATCACGGTCCCCGGAAGCGACGGCCCCGTCGAGAGCGAGACCGAGGCCGTGAAGGTCGCGCGCTCGATCGGCTACCCGGTGATCATCAAGGCGGTCGCCGGCGGCGGCGGGCGCGGGATGAGGATAGCCCACAACGACGTTTCCTTCGCCAAGGAGTTCCATGTGGCGCGCAATGAGGCCGAGAAGGCCTTCGGCGACGGCAGGGTCTACATCGAGAAGTACATCGAGAGGCCCCGGCACATCGAGTTCCAGATCTTGGCGGACAGCCACGGCAAGGTGATCCACCTGGGCGAGCGCGACTGCTCCGTCCAGAGGCGCCACCAGAAACTGATCGAGGAGTCCCCCTCCCCCTTCCTGACCCCTGACCTCCGGAAGAAGATGGGCAAGGCCGCGATCCGCGCGGCCGAGGCGGCCGGCTACGAGAACGCCGGAACGATCGAGTTCCTGGTCGATGCCAAGGGCAACTTCTACTTCATCGAGATGAACACGAGGATCCAGGTGGAGCATCCCGTGACCGAGGAGGTGACCGGGATCGACCTGATCAAGCAGCAGATCCACATCGCCAACGGCGAGAAGCTCGAGTTCGACCAGAGCGACATCAAGTTCGAGAAGCACGCGATCGAGTGCCGCATCAACGCCGAAGACCCCGCGAGGAACTTCGCGCCGTCCCCGGGCACGATCGGCCTCTACTACCCCCCGGGCGGCATCGGCGTGCGGGTCGACAGCCACATCTACAGCGGCTACGTGATCCCGCCTTACTACGATTCGATGATCGGGAAGCTCATCTGCTTCGGTGCGACCCGCAAGGAGGCGCTCGAGCGCGCCTACCGGGCGCTCAGCGAGTACCTCGTCCGCGGCATCAAGACGACGATCCCCCTGCACAAGGCGATCATGGCCGACCCCCTCTTCATCGAGGGTAAGGCAACGACGGCCTACATGGAGGACTTCCTGACCCGCACGACCCCCGAGCTCTTCTCGTAGGGCTAGCGGACGGGGCGGCGAAGGCCGACGTCGCACCACTCCCCCAGGGTGCGCGAGGAGCTGGTCCAGTCCGGGGCAAGGTCGCCGAAGGCCGAGAGGACAGTCCGGGCCTCGGTCGCCAGGATGCCGCTGAGCGCCAGGAGCCCCCCGGGTGCCACCGACCGGACCAGGGCCTCGGCGTTCCGGATCAAGGTGTCCGATTGGATGTTCGCAAGGACGACGCCCGACTGGCCGGCGCCTAGGCCCTCGGGAAGGCCCGCGGTCTCGAAGCGGATGCGGCCCGCGAGGCCGTTCAGCGCGGCATTCTCCTGGCTCACGCGGACAGCCTCCGGGTCGTTGTCGAAGCCGGAGACGTCAAGGAACCCGAGAAGCGAGGCCGAAAGGGCAAGGATTCCCGAGCCGCAGCCGGCGTCCACGAGGCGGACGTCCCTGGCGGCCAAGGAGCCCAGCGAGGCCTCGAACTCGACCAGGCGCTCGATGCACAGGCGGGTTGTCTCGTGGTTGCCCGTGCCGAAGGCCATGCCGGGGTCAAGCCAGAGGACGGCGTGGCCTGGCGGGAGCCGGAAGGAGTCGCGCTCCCAGACGGGGACCCAGTGCAGGCGGCCGAAGGTCCAGGCCTTGAAGTGCTCGCGGTAGCTGTTCTTCCAGTCGGAGTCAGGCAGGCGGCGGACCACGCACGCGGAGAGGGGCGTCGAGGGGAGGAGCGGGCTGAGCTCCGACCAGCGGCTGCTCGCCTCGAACTCGTTCTCGAAAATGCCCACGACCCAGGCGCGGCGGCCGACGGCGTCCTCCAGGATCGACCAGCCCTCGCAGCCCGTCTCGAGCAGCACCTGCTCGGTGGACTCGGCGGTGGGCGCGGCGATCTCGGCCTTGACCTCCCAGAGCTCCATGGCGGGGCCTACCGGCCGCCCTCCATGGAAAGCCTTGCGATCACGGACGGAAGGAGCGCGTGCTCGGCCGCGTGCACCTTGGCCGAGAGGCTCTCGGGGGTTTCGCCGGGGGCGATCGGGACCCGCGCCTGGGCGAGGATCGGGCCCGCGTCCAGGTCGGCGGTCACGTAGTGGACGGTGCAGCCGGTCTCCGTCTCGCCGGCCCTGAGGGCCTGGCCCACGGCGTCGAGCCCCGGGAATTTCGGGAGCAGGCTCGGGTGCAGGTTGATGATCCTGCCGGCAAAGGCACCGAGGAAGGCGGGCTTGAGCACCCGCATGAACCCGGCGAGCACCACCAGGTCGGGCCTCTCGGAGGAGACGGCCTCGATGAAGCGCGCTTCCCCCGGGCCCTCGAGCTTCGTCCTGAACGGCGCGGGGTCGACGTAGCGGGCCGGGACGCCGAAGCGGGGCCCCAGGGCGAGGATCCCGGCGGAGGGCTGGTCGGAGAAGAGCGCGGCGACGCGGGCCTTCCCGAGGAGCCCGGACGCCTGGGCCGCGAGCACGGCCTCGGCGTTGGAGCCGCGGCCCGATCCAAGGAGGACAATCCTCATGGGGCTAGACGGAGCCGGCGGCCCTTATCCGCTCGATCAGGCGCGTCGTGCTGAACCCCTTTAGGAAGGGCATGAAGACGATGCGGGCCCCCGCGGCCTCGAGCGCCGCGCGCTCCGAGGGGTCCAGGGTCTCCAGCGTGTAGTCGCCCGCCTTGCAGTAGACGTCGGGCCTAAGCGCCGCGATCTCGCGGGCCAGGCGCTTGCCGCGGAAGACGACGACGGCGTCGACCGAGCGCAGCTGGGCGAGCGTGTAGGCGCGGTCCCTCTCGCCGAGGACTGGGCGGTTCGGACCCTTCAGGGCCCGGACGCTCGCGTCGGAGTTGAGCGCGACGAAGAGCATGCCCTTCGGGCCCGCGAGCCGGCGGGCGGCCTCCAGGTAAGAGGTGTGGCCGGGGTGCAGCAGGTCGAAGACGCCGTTGGTGAGGACCAGGCGCCCGCCGGCGGTAGAGAGCCGGCGCCGCGCGGCCACGGCCTTCGCGAGCGAGAGGAGCCGGGGGTTACGGACGCTGGGCTTGGGGGCCGCCATGGCTAGAAGAACTTCTTGGCCTTCTCGAAGAAGCTCCGGCTCGTGGGCTCCTGGGCGTCGCCCGAGACCTTCGCGAACTCCTCGAGGATCCGGCGCTGCTCGGCCGTGAGCGAGGACGGGACCTCGACGTGAACGCGAATCAGCTGGTCGCCGTGGCGTCCGCCCCGGAGCGTGGGCATCCCGCGCTCCCGGAGCCGGAACGTGGTCCCGCTCTGGGTGGCGTGGGGGATCTTGAGCGTCGCCTTGCCGGTCAGGGTCGGCACCTCAATGGTGCCGCCCAGGGTGGCGAGCGTGAACTTGATCGGGATCTCGCAGAAAAGGTCGTCCCCCTGGCGCTCGAAGAGCTCATGCTCCTTGACCGAGATCACAATGTAGAGGTCGCCCGGGTTGCCCCCAGCCGCCGCCGCCTCGCCGTTGCCGGCCGAGCGCAGGCGCGAGCCCGAGTCGACGCCCGGCGGGATCTTGACGTTAAGCTTTGTGTTCTTGGCCGTTCGGCCCTCGCCGTGGCACACCGAGCAGGGCTTCTCGATCTTCACGCCCGAGCCGCCGCACGTCGGGCAGGTCTGCGTGAAGACGATGATGCCGCCCGAGCGCCGCACCTGGCCGGCGCCGCGGCAGGTCGGGCAAGTGATGCGCTTGGATCCCGGCTCGGCTCCGGAGGCGTGGCAGTGCTCGCAGGCCATCAGCTTGCGGAAGGAGATCTCCTTTTCAATGCCGCGGGCCGCCTCCTCGAGCGTGATCTCGAGGTCGTAGCGCAGGTCGGAGCCGTCGCGGCCGCCGTCCCTGCTGCCGCCGCCGAACATCTCGTCAAAGATGCCCCCGCCCCCGCCGCCCTGGCCGAAGACCTCGCGGAAGATATCGTACGGGTCGTGGAACCCGCCCGCGGCGCTGCGGGCACCGGCGCCGGGGCCCTGGAAGGCCGCGTGGCCGTAGCGGTCGTACGCCGCGCGCTTGTCGGGGTCCTTGAGGGCCTCGTAGGCCTCGGAGATCTTCTTGAACATCTCCTCCGCCTCCTTGTTGCCCGGGTTCTTGTCCGGGTGGTACTGGACGGCTTTCTTTCGGTAGGCCTTCTTCAGCTCCTCTTCGGTCGCGGTCTTGGCGACCCCGAGCAGTTCGTAGTAGTCCGCCTTTGCCATCTTCAGCGGACCGCCTCCTCGACGGGCTTGCCGCTGGAGACGACGACCGAGGCCGGGCGCAGGAGCCGCCCGTTGAGGACATACCCGGTGCGGACGACCGTCAGGACGTGCTCGGCCTTCACGTCAGGGCTCGGCAGGTGCGAGATCGCCTCGTGCTGGTGCGGGTCGAAGGGCTGCCCGACGGGGTTGATCTCCTTCAGGCCGTGGGCGGCAAGCGCGCTCTTAAGCTGCTGCTGGACGAGCTCGACGCCGTTAGCGAGCGCCTTCAGGTCGGCGTTCGGCTGGTGCGCGGCCGCAAGCCCGAGGCCCAGGTTGTCGAGGGCGGGAAGCAGGTCCTCCAGGAGGCGGGAGGCGGCGAAGAGCCGAAGTTCGTCCTTCTCGCGGACCGTGCGGCGCCGGAAGTTCTCAAGGTCCGCCACGGCGCGCAGGTAGCGGTCATGGTTGTCGGCGGCCTCCTTTTTCGCTGCGGCAAGGGGATCAGAAGCCGGTGCCGCGGCGGGCGCCGGGGAGCCTGCCTCGGCGGGGGCCGGGGTCTCTGGGGCGTCTTTGGATTCGGAGTTGTTCATGGAAAAGGAGATCCCAATGAACTACGGCTTGGCGGATTGTTCAAGTTTGTCGAGAAGGCCCCTGAAATATTCCCCGGTCTTCTGGGTGGCATCCTTGAGCTTGGTCCCCACATGTGCCGCGGCCCCAACGGCATCGGCAAGCGCGCGGCCGAAGCCGCCGGGCAGGAGCTGCTCGGTGTCGCGGCGCAGCCCGAAGGAGTAGAGGCTCCGGACGACGTCGGGGACGAGGAGCTGCTTCGGGTCGCTCACGTTGGAGAACCGGTGGTCGATCCCTAGGTCGTAGGCCTTCACCTCGGGCCTCGATCCCGAGTAGTCGGCGATCACCAGGCGATCCAGTCGCAGGTGGAGCGCCTTCACGAGATACTGGAAGGGCTTGCCGGGTTTGGCCGGGCTGGCGCCCGCCGGCGGCCCCCCCCTGGAAAAGGCACCGATAAAGTCGCCTGCGTTCGAGTGGCCGTCGCGGCGGCGGACGATCTCCACCGAACCCAGGTCCACATCGAGCGACTCGAGGACGAGCCGGTCGCCCAGGAGGTACGAGAAAACGTTCACGTCGGCAGAGAGCGAGCGCAGGTCGACGAACTCGGGCGTCGGGTAGTCGCCCGGGTTATGCGCGGCCACCCCGCGTGCGGCGACGCGCCCGGTGAAGGGGTTCGCGGAGAGGACGTCGACGCGGACGTCAAAGCCCGTCACCTCGCGGAGCTCGCGCTCGACGACGGAGGGCAGGAACGCCATCCACGCAAGGGCGGCGAACGCGAAGAGGACGCACAGCAGGAGGACGGTCTTCAAGGCCCCGCGAATCCCTCGGTCACCAGCACGATCGCCGGCTCGTGCGCTTCGAACGCGAAGTCCACCGCGAACGGGACGAGCGCATTCTCGCCGCGCCTGAGGACCTTGGGCGGGTTCGCGGTTCCCGAGACGGTCACGTCGCCCGCAGCCACGCTGAAGATCCGGGGCTGCTCGCCGGCGGGCAGCCGCCCGGACTCGCCCTTGCCGAGCACCATGCGGCGGATGGTGAACTCGTCGCAGGAGGCGATGACGCCCGAGGTCGGCGCGGCGCGCACAAGCTCCGGGGGGCCCTCGTTCCAGAGGATGGAGCGCATCGACTCCTCGACGTGGAGGGTGCGGGGCTTGCCGTCCAGGCCCCGGCGGCCCCAGTCGTAGAGGCGGTACGTCGTGTCGGAGTTCTGCTGGATCTCCAGGATCAGGTTCCCGGCGTCGATCGCGTGGACCTGGCCGCTGCGGACGAGGATCGAGTCGCCGGCCGTGACCGGCACCTTGTTGACGCAGACCTCGGCCGTGTCCTCCGCAAGGGCCTTCGCGAAGGCCTCGCGCGTCACGCCGGCCTTTAGCCCGACGAAAAGGGAGGCGCTTGGGACCGAGTGTGCGACGTACCAGTTCTCGGTCTTGGGCTGGCCGCCCAGGGAGGGGGCCACCTCAGCCGGCGGGTGCACCTGGAGGCTCAGGCGGTCCGAGCAGTCCAGCCACTTCACGAGGATCGGGAAGGGCCGCTTCACGTCCCACTTCGGACCCATGAGCTGCGGACCGTGGCTCAGGATGAGCTCGCGCAGGGTCGTGCCGCCGAAGCGGCCGCCACGGACCCTGGACTGGGCCTCGGGCCTGTCGACGATCTCCCAGCTTTCGCCGATCGGCGGTCCCGGCGGGAGATCGCGGCCGAGCAGGGTTTCGAGGCGGCGACCGCCCCACACCCGTTCTTGGTAAATAGGCTGGAATTGAAGAACTTCTCGCATGAGATCGGTTATCGAGATTATTGTAAAAAAGGTCGGGAGGGGTTTACATTTGGCCAGCCCGGGTACTAGCGTCCAACCCGCAAATCGCTGCGCCCCGAAGCACAGATGTCCAAATCAGATAGTTCAAATCCAAACGGCGGTCCGTCGTTCCAGGGTCCCCGTTATCGGCCGAACTGGCTCGCGGCAATCCTCTGCTTTATCATCGCGACATACCTGTTCGCGGCGCTGATCAACTACGACCCGAACCAGACACGCTTCCAGTCGACGGCCCCCACCGGGAAGAACTGGGTGGGCTGGCTCGGGGCAGACGCCGTCTGGGTCCTCTTCTACACGATCGGGGTCACGACGTGGCTTCTGGTGCCGGCGTTCTACTGGA
>CAISPT010000361.1 GCA_903887455.1 uncultured Opitutaceae bacterium
CTAACATGAGCCCGAAACTACATTGGTCCAAGACCACCCTACTCTTCAGCGGTCTCGCTGTGTGGGGCCTTCTCCTTGTCTCCTGCATTTCGGTGGACCGCACCGTCGTGGTCCCGCCCCACATCGCCGGAGCCAAGTACGTTGGCTCGAAGGCGTGTGCCCAATGCCACACCGATCAGACAGACCACTTCGGTGGCTCGACCCACAGCCGGCTGGCCCTGACGGGCGCCGACCCGAAGGTCGGTGACACGGGCTGTGAGAGCTGCCACGGCCCGGGCAGCATGCACGTCGCCGCAGGCGGCGGTGCCGGATCCATCATCAACCCCCGCAAGTCCCCTGAGACCTGCTTCCAATGCCACCTCGAGAAGCGCGGCGAGATGAGCCTCCCCCACACCCACCCGGTGCTGGCGGGCAAGATCAGCTGCGTTGACTGCCACGACGTCCACAAGGGCAACTCGGTCCGCGGCGGCGGCGCCGCCCTGGCGGCCTCCACCGAGACCTGCATCCGGTGCCACACCCAGCAGGCCGGCCCGTTTGTCTACCAGCACGGCGCGATCCGCGAGGAAGGCTGCACCGGCTGCCACAACCCGCACGGCTCGGTCAACGACAAGATGCTTGTCGCACGGGACGCCAACCTCTGCCTGAGGTGCCATCTGGCGACCCTCAACCCCGGATTCAACATCGGTGGCTATGCAAGCGGCGGCGCCCACGCCAACGCGGCGGCAGCACGCCTCTCCGAGGGCACCTGCTGGTCCGCCAACTGCCACGAGGACGTACACGGATCGAACGTGAACGCGTCACTGAGGCCCTAACCCTTAAAGGAGACCCAACCATGCACACGACCTCCTCCCTTATCCGCCTCGCCAGCCTGGTCTGCGCGGGCGCGGCCCTATCGCTTCCCGTAACGCGGCTCGCCGCAGCCGGAACACCGGCTGAGGCGGACGCCTTCCCGTCCTACGAGAGCTATGTCAAGGTGTCGGGCGAGTCGCCCTTCATCACGGGCGACGGCGCTGCCTTCGCTCAGCGCACCGGGGTGCCGAGCACCACGGGCACCTACGGCATCGAGGACCTCTTCATCACGAAGGACCTCTCCAAGGACACCAACCTGAAGGTCAATGGCCACGCCATGGACGGCAGCGAGGACTACCTCGGCACCATCACGATCACAAAGGACGACTTTGGCTCGGTGGAGCTCGGCTATAAGCGCTACCGCATCTTCTACGACGGCGTCGGCGGGTTCTTCCCCCTGACGAACACGTTCCAGGCCATGAGCAAGGAGAACCTCCACGTCGACCGCTCCGCCCTCTGGTTTGTGGCGAAGTTCGCTAAGGCCGATGGCCCCGCGTTCACGCTGAGCTACCACGATGAGATGCGGACCGGCCGCAAGGACTCCTCGGAGTGGGCGGCCATCATCGCCCCCGACGCCACGGTCACCAAGGGGGCGCTGGTCGGAAACGCCCTGCCTGCCAACACGCCGTTCATCGCCCCGAACGTCCAGAACCTCAACGAGCACCACAACATCCTCGAGGCCTCGGTCGTGGACACGATAGGCAAGACGACGGACACGCTAAAGGCGACTTTCGACTGGGTGAGCAACGCCGATGGCCGCGTCTATGTCCGCTATCCGGGTTCGATCGTCATTGTCGACCCGACGGTCACGGTTCTTGACGACCAAGAGTCGACCCAGACGCACAGCTTCCGCATCCTCAACCAGACGGAAACGGAGCTCACGAGCTACCTGAGCCTCGAGACGGGGCTGAGCTTCTACCACCTGACCGGAACGGACGGCGGGAACTGGATCACACCCTCCTACAACGCGGGTGCCAAGGCGGTCTTCACGACGGTCACGGCCGGCAGCATCTACGCCGACCCGACGGTCGACGACTATGTCGGCAACATCTTCCTGAAGTTCAAGCCCACCAAGGACTGGAGCGCCGACATCGGCTTCCGCGACGAGTACAATGCGATCGCCGACTCGGGCGGCTTCACCGCGGTTTCGCTGGCGAGCACCGCCAAGAACACCTCGAGCCTTTACCAAACGACGGCGCAGGACGTGACCTACTCCCACGAAGTCGACCACGTGCAGACCCCTGAGTTCAACGTGCAGTACACCGGGATCAGCCACCTGTGCATCTACGGCGAATTCAGCGACCGCACGAACAAGGGCAACCAGCACTGGATTAACCCCTACGCGGCGACTAGCACCTCCGGCACCGGCGTCGTCACGACAAACCTGACCCCGGTCGGAAGCGTCTTCTTCCAAGGCGCGAATCAGGACAACCAGGACGCCAAGCTGGGCGCCAATTGGAACCCGACGCAGCAGGTCACGATCCGCGCGGAGATCTTCCGCAAGGACCACCAGAACCGCTTCATCGGTGCCAGCGACTACGTCGGAACGGGCAGCTACGGCTCCCTGTACGCGACCGGCTACACCTTCACCGGTGTGACCCTCGACCTCATCTACAAGCCGCTCCCGGAGCTGTCCTTTAACACCCGCTACCAGGACCAGGGCGGCAAGATGGCTGTGACGGCGGGCGCCTCGACGGGCGGCTTGGGCTACGAGAGCCCCTCCGGCAAGGCGACTATCAAGATGCTCAGCGAGTCGGTGAACTGGAGCCCCTACAAGCAGCTCTACGTGCAGGCCAACGTGAATGTGGTGTATAACACGATCCAGACCGCCTACCCGGCGGTCGTCGTAAAGACCACGGCCCCATTCGTGCAGGTGCCCTTCGTCAACGCGGACAACAACTACGTGACGGGAAGCGCCCTAGCCGGCTTCGCAGCCGACAAGAATACTGATATCCAGGTTCAGGGCTTCTGGGAGCGCGCGAACAACTACAACGCGCAGGTCGCAACCGGCGGCATCCCCTACGGCGCCAGCTTCGAGCTCTCGACATATACCGTGGGCCTAAAGCACAAGTTCACGGACCGCATCTTCGGGGACGCCAAGGTGGGCTACATGAAGTCCACCAACGCCACGACGGGCGGATTCACGAACTACAACGGTCCCCTCGCCTACCTCGCGCTCACGTACGCGCTTTAAGCGCGACTAAGCGTTGCAGTGCCTTCGAGACCGGCCCCAGTATCGGGGTCGGTCTCTTTTTGCCCTCCCCGAATGACGATTAACGCACACTCTGCCCGGCTGGCCTGCCTGTTCGCATCCCTTGGGGTGCTATGCGGTGCACTCGGATGCCGGCGTGAGGAAATCCGGAGCTACCGGACGCCTAAGGAGGCGGCTGACGGGATGATCGCTCCGTCTATGGCGGCAGCCCAGAGCTCCGTGGAGGTATCCTCCAAGCCCGAATGGCAGGTTCCCCCCGGATGGACCGCGCAAAATGCGAC
>CAISPT010000362.1 GCA_903887455.1 uncultured Opitutaceae bacterium
CGTGGGGGACCAGGGTGGACGGTCCCACAAGCGTCACCTCAGCCCCCATCTTGGTGAGGGCGTGGATGTTCGAGCGCGCCACGCGGCTAAAGAGGATGTCCCCGAGGATCACGACCTTGCGTCCCTTCAGGGGCCCCAGGTGCTCCTTCATCGTGAAGGTGTCGAGGAGGCCTTGCGTCGGGTGCTCGTGCGAGCCGTCGCCCGCATTGATGACCGGGATGTCCAGGATCTTGCTCAGGTAGAGCGGTGAGCCCGCGGCGGCATGCCGGATCACGATCATGTCGGCGTTTAGCGCCTGGATGTTCTCGGCGGTGTCGCGGAGGGTCTCGCCCTTCTGGGTGGACGAGCTGGCGGCGTCGAACGCGATCACGTCCGCGCTCAGGCGCTTGGCCGCCATGTCGAAGGCCATGCGGGTGCGCGTGCTCGGCTCGAGGAAGAGGTTGACGATCGTCTTGCCGCGAAGCGCGGGCACCTTCTTCACGTTTCGCTGGAGGATCTTCTTGAACGCCGAGGCCGTGGCGTGGATCTGCTCGATCTCGAGCAGGCTCAGCTCCTCGAGCGTGATAAGGTGGCGGCGTGTCCAGGTCATTGAGGGGTGGCGGCGCGCCTCGCCTTCGAGGCGCGGGGCCGGATCTCTATGCGGTCGTGCGAGGGGTTGTCGTTCAGTGAAACCACAACGTCCTCGTCCTCCCCCGCCTCAACAGTGGTTCCGGAGAAGTCCGCGACAATGGGGAGCTTGCGGCACCCCCGGTCGACCAGGACCGCCAGCTCCACCCGGCCGGGCCTGCCGTGGTCGAAGAGCTCGTCCAGGGCTGCCTTTGCCGTCCGCCCACTAAAGAGGACGTCGTCCACAAGAAGCACGGTGGCGCCGTTCACGTCGCCCGGCAGCAGGGTGGGGGTGAACTCCTTCGGAATGGGGTGGTGGCCGATGTCGTCCCGGTGGAAGGAGATATCCAGGTCGCCGATCCGGGTCGTCCCGAGCTTCGATCCAATCCGTCGCGCCAAGGCGATGCCGCCGTTGGCGATCCCGAGGACCAGCAGGTTCTTCGTGGTGCGGTGCCGCGCCAGAATGGCGGATGCCAGCCGCTCGATGGCGGCGTGAACCTCTCGCGATCCGATAGTCTTGGGCGAAGGCACCGTCACAAGTACTGCCCGGGGGGTGCGCGTCGGTAAAGCGAAATTGGTCCCTACGGCGCGGAGCCCAGCCACGCGGGCAGGTCCTCGGGCTCGAGTAACCGCCTGCCCCCGCGGTACTCGGGCGAAAGCAGGCGCTCGTAGCCGGGCTCAGCGAAGCGTCGGCAGTGCAGGAGGACCCGCGCCGACTGCCCGGGAGCCCGCACCAGCCGGCCGAGGGCCTGGTTCACCTTCTGCATGCCGGGGATGCGGTAGACGCGGTCGAAGGCGGCGTCGCGCCCAAGGGCGGAGAGCGCGGAGAGCCGCGCCCGCTGAACGGGGTTCACCTCGGGCAGCGCGGGACCGACGACCATGGCGTGGGAGACGCGCCCCCCGAGC
This sequence comes from uncultured Opitutaceae bacterium, assembly GCA_903887455.1. Classification (GTDB taxonomy): domain Bacteria; phylum Verrucomicrobiota; class Verrucomicrobiia; order Opitutales; family Opitutaceae; genus Palsa-1447. The sequence goes on from CAISPT010000362.1 coordinate 1,513, forward strand.
AGGTCGATCCCCTCGGCGAAGCTCGACCCGAGGACAAGGAAGAGGGCTTGGCCGCGGTCGATCGCGTCGTTGATCCACGCCGACTGCGACGAGAGGTCGCTCCTGCGGGGCTGGAGAGCGGCGTCGGCCACCTCCCGGTAGACCGCCTCCGCGTACGCGTAGCTCGGGAAGAAGACGGCGACGGGTGCGCCCGCCCCGGCCGAGCGGTGGAGGGCCTCCACGGTTTCGGCTGTCTCCGAGTAGTACCGGTGGCGGTGCTGGAAGGTCGTGTCGACCCGCAGGTCGACGGCGACGTCGTAGGCCCCGTCGCGCCACGGTGTCGCCGCCCTGACGACCGCTAGGGGGCCGCTGTCGCAGCACTCGGCGAACCGCTCGGCGGGCCCCGGTGTCGCGGTGGCGAGGATGACCCCGCCGAACTCGCGGAGCGTGGCCCCGACGGCGGCGGCCGCGTCTAGGCAGGTGACAAAGAGCAGACCGTCCTCCGGGCTCCACCAGAGCCTCGGCAGCTCCAGGCCCGAGAGCTCCTCTGCGGCCGAGGGGATGCGCCAGATGAGCCCGGAGACGTGCGGACCTAGGGCCGCGTAGTCGGTCGGGAACTGGCCGGCGCCCTCCGCCAGCCGGGCGATCTGGTCCCTTGCGTCCTCGATGTCCGCCGCGCCGATCGCGGGGGACTTGCGTCTGCCCTCAAGGAACATCGCCCACTCGTCCCATTGGGCGATCCACTTGGCGGGGGCGTCCACCTGCCTTAGCCCGTCGCAGACCGCCCGGGCGTCGCGCGCGTCGAAGCTGTGGGAATGGGCGTCTGCGGCCCGCGAGGGCAGGTTATGCGCCTCATCGACCACCAGGAGCGTCCGCGCCGGGTCGAAGCCCGGCCTCTCGTAGAAGAGCCCGCGGGTGTCGGGCGAGAAGACGTAGTTGTAGTCGCCTATCCACACGTCGTTGAAGGCGAGGGCCGCCCTGGTGATCTCGTACGGGCAGATCCTGGCTCCGATCCCGGCGCTGCGTAGGGCGGCCATGTCCCGCGGCTGGTTCTCGAGGAGGTAGAAGCGCGACAGGCCGCTGGAGGGCCAACGCTCCTCCGCCCCATCGAGGTAGGAGCACGCCTCCCGCACGCACTGGAAGACAGCGTTCACGCAGTGCTCGGACTTGTTGCGCACGTGCCACACCGCGACCGGTGAGCCACCGGAGCCGGCCTCCCTCGAGGTCATCAGGCGGAGCGTGTCGACGACGTGGAGCTGGCCCGTGGACTTGCCGGTGAGGTAGAGGATCCGCTCGAAGGCCCCCTCCCGCAGGAGGCCGAGCGCGGACTCGAGGATCACGCCCGTCTTTCCGAATCCGGTCGGGGCCTCGAACAGGACCGCGGACTGGCCCGCCCCCACCGCCGACCCGAGCGAGGCGAGGGCGTCCACCTGGCCCGCCCGCGGGACCTCGAAGGCGGGGCAGAAGCGCAGGGTCTTCTGGCGCTCCCGCGCCCGCAGCCGCAGGTCCAGGAACTCGGCGACCCGGTCGAGCCGCTCGTCCAGGAGGAGCCGGTCGGCCGCCCCGAGCTCGATCGCCTGTGCAAGACCCGTGTCGGCTTCGACGAAGACCAGCTCGCAGCGCTCGCCGCCAGCTCGGAGGGCGGCGTAGGCGGCCAATTGCGCAAAGTATCCGGGATAGTCGGCGCGCAGGTCGGCCTCGTTGGCGGGCAAGGGGCGGGTGACCGTCTTAATCTCGCGGAGCGTGGTTCGGCCGCCGGCGCGCACGACCTGGTCGATCCTGCCCGCGAGGGCGACCCTCCAGCCCCTCCGCGGCAGCTCGCCGGAGACCGGCACCTCGAAGTCGGCGTCAGCGCCGTCGGCGACCGCCTGGGCCCTCAACTCGCTGTGCCAGAGGCTCCCGAGCTGGGCGCGCCAGATCCCGCCCCCGGTGCCGGACGACCCGCGCGGGCCGATGGTGAAATCGGAGAGGTCGCCGACGCTCAGCTCGGCCCGGCGCTTGTCCAGGTCGAACTTCACGGGATGACGATCTCGGTGTTCGAGGCGAGGTAGTCCTCCAGGCTCCGCCTGATCCTGGCGACGACTTGGGCCGGGGGATGCTGCTCGGCCACGGGCCGGTTGATGATGCCGGCCGCAAGCACCCTTTCCTGCTCCGGCACCGAGGGCATCCACTCCTGCTTCACGGGGTATCCCTCGTCCCTTGCGAAGACATAGAGGCTCTTCAGGTAAACGACGTCGGGCCTAGCGGCCGTTGCGAAGGCGTCGAAGGCCGTCCTAAGGAGCAGGGCGACGTTCTCGCGGCTCTCCTCGTGGACCTGGTTGCGGCCAATCACCGCGGCCAGGGCGGAGGCGGAAAGCAGCGCATCGTAGCTCCTGCCGATCGCGGCCCGGCGGGTGGCGATCCGGATGTCCTTCACAAACCAGGTCCTGCCCTGGTTGGAGCTCTCGAGCATGGCGTGGACCTCGTCGAAGAGGTCCGGCGCGGAGAGGGTGGAGGCCCCCCGCTTCGAGATCCGCTGGAGGGCGAGCAGGTTGCCGTGCTCCGCCGAGAACAGGCCGAAGGTCTGGAACGCGTCCGTAGGCGGTCGCTTCTCGATGACGAACGCCTCGGTCGTGAGCGTCTGTCCTGGCAAGGGCGGGTCGTCCGGCGGGCTACCTCGCCTCGCGGACCTTTTCGGGTTCCATGGCCGGCCAGGCCGGCGTCACGGCGCCGCCCGATATGATCATCTTCATCCCGTCGCCGACCGCCATGTCGAGCTCGATGACCTCGCTCCTGGGGATCATGAGCAGGAAGCCGCTCGTCGGGTTCGGCGTGGTGGGCACGAAGATGGTCCACACCTCCTCGCCGCTCTTCGACTGCGCCTCGCCCTGCACGGTGTTCGTCAGGAACCCGATCGTCCAGGAGCCCTTCCTCGGGAACTCGACGAGGACCACCTTGTTGAACATGTGCCGGCTCTGGGAGCTGAACGTGTTCACGATCTGCCTGACGGTGTTGTAGACCGCGTTCACGCCGGGGATCGACTGGATGAAGCGGTCGCCGATGCTGAAGAAGAACTTCCCGAAGACGTAGCGGGAGACGTAGCCGAGGAGGGTCACCAGCGCCATGACGATGACCGTTGCCACGATGGACCACACGGTGTCGAGGCCCTCCTGGTTCCTCAGGGAGCCAGGGACGAAGACCAGGAAGAGCGGCTTGAAGGTGCCCCCGACAAAGTCGATGATCTTGCTGAAGACCCACACCGTGAGCGCCAGGGGCGCCACGAGGATGAGCCCTGAGAAGAAGGCGTTCCTAAGGGCGACGTAGCGTGAGGGTGTCTCGTTTTGCTCGGCCATGGGTTGCGGGTCAGGTCGTAGCGCCGGCGGGCGCGCTACGCCAGCTTGAACCGGGGCATCGCGCGGGCCCTGGCGAGGAGGGCTAGCGCCCGCTTCTCGGCCCGCCGCATGACCCGCTTGGCCGCCGGCCTGAGGTCGTCATAGCCGGCCAGGTGGAGCCACCCGTGGACGACATAGAGGGTGAGCTCCCCCGGGAAGCGGACCGACCGGCCCACCTGCCGGACCGCGGCGTCCACGGAAACGCAGACCTCGCCCGCCAGCCCGTGCGCACGGTCGCCCTCAAACGTGATCACGTCTGTCGGGGTCGAGTCGTCCAGGAAGTCGCCGTGAAGCCTCGCAAGCGAGCGGTCGGTCACGAAGGCGACCGAGAGCTCCCCGGGCGGGCATCCGCCCCTGAACCGCGCCGCGTTCGCATCGAGGACCGCCAGGGCCGCCCGGAGCGACTTGCGGTCCACCCGGAGCCGGGAATGGCGCACCGCGACCTCCAGCACCCGAGCCTCCCCCGTCATGCCTTCGCCTCGGTCGGGGTGTCGCCGGCCGCCTGGTAGGCGACGCGCGCGTGGAGCATGTTCAGGAGCGTGAAGGTGAAGCTGTTCTTGATCTTCGCCAGGTCCTCGAAGGTGAGGGGGGCCTCGTCGAGCTGGCCGTCGGCCACCCGCTCGGCCACCAGGCGGTCGATGATGGCGCTCAGCTTCTCGGCGGTGATGGTCCTCACGGAGCGCGTGATCGCCTCGACGCCGTCGGCCAGGGAGACGACGGCGCTCTCCTTGAACTGGGGCTTCGGTCCCTCGTAGCGGAAGGGCCCGTCGGGCACCGGGGGCGGTTCGACCCCTGGGAAGGGGGACTGGGAGAGGGCCAGCGCGCGGTCGTAGAAGAACTTCACGAGCGTCGTGCCGTGGTGCTGCCGGATCACGTCGACCACCGCCTTGGGGAGGTGGTGGCGGGCCGCGAGCTCGACTCCGTCCGTCACGTGCTGGCGGATGATGGCGGCCGACGTGGCGGGGTCCTTCTCGTTGTGGGGATTGCCGCTGTTGCGCTGGTTCTCGGTGAAGTACGCCGGGTTCACCGCCTTTCCGATGTCGTGGAAGAGCGCGCAGGCGCGGGCCAGCAGCGGGTTTGCCCCGATCGCGTTGCTCGCGTTCTCGGAGAGCTGGGCGACGACAAGGGAGTGGTGGTACGTCCCGGGCGCCTCCAGCTGCATCCGCCTTAAGAGCGGATGGTTGTAGTCGGTCAGTTCGAGCAGCGTGATGTCCGTTGTCCGCTTAAAGAGGGACTCAAGGACCGGCAGGAGGCCGACCACGGCGATTCCGGTCAAGAGGCCCGTCACGAGCCCCGCTGCCATCTGCCACATCATGGTCTCGTAAGGCGTCTGCTGGGCCACGCCGATCAGCGCCGCAAACGTCGCGACCGTGAGGCCCCCCATGCCTGCGGCCCGCACGACCCGCCCGCGCCGGCGCGCCTCCCGGCAGCCGAAGATTGCGACCATCGACGCCAGGAACGTGAGCACCAGCAGGTCCAGGCGGTTGCCATAGATCACGCCGGTGAAGATGGAGATGAGGAGCGCCATGAAGATGGCGCTGCCGGCGTCGATCAGGATGGCGACGATGAGGGGGGCGAGGGCCGTCGGCGCCACGTAGGGGAGGGCGGAGGCCCAGGTCGCGTCCCGGACGAACAATTCGGCGCCACCGATCGAGTAGACGGCCCGCACGAGCGCCAGGTTGAAGATCACGACCAGGGCCAGGAGCCCGAGCCTAACGTTGCTCGCGAGCGTCTCCGGGTCCTCGAGCCGGACGTAGAGGATTGAGGCGAGCACCATCGCCAGGACGAGGAGCACCCGGCCAAAGAGCTCCAGGCCGTCGTCTAGGTCGGCCGCGCCGCCCTCGAGCGCTGCCCGCCGGTACGCGGTCGCCATCTCGTACTGGTCCTGGGTCACGCGGTCTCCGGCGTCGACGATCGTCTTGCCCGGGGGGATGCGGACGGAGACGGGCTTAAGGCGCGACAGGACGTCGGCCTCACGGGTCGCCGCGGCGGCGGTGTCGAAGACCAGATTGGGCCTGACACCGCTGCGAAACAGCCGGAAGAGGGCGTGGGCGGCGGGCCTGGGAACGCCCTCCGCGGCCAAGCTGACCCTCAGGAAGGTGAGGGCGTCCTCCATCGACTGGACGGAGCGGGCGGCCACCCCGCCGCTCGGGCGCTCGATCTCGAACATCATCACCGCGTCGGGGGCGGCCCCCGACGCCACGTTCTCGTGGACGCCCTCGCTGTAGATCTGCCGAAGGGCGGCGAAGCCGTTCTCAAAGAGGGCGGCCCTGGCCGCGGCGTCGCCCGCGGTCAAGAGCGCCGCGAGGTCGTCGGCGTTGGTCTCGTAGGGACCGCTCGCGTTAAACTCATCAGCGAGGGCGGTGAGCGCCTTGCGGCGGTCGAAGAAGAGGGCGGATGGGTCGGGGTGCGCGGCCTCGAATGCCGCAAGCTTGCCAAGGAGGTCGCGGGCGGACGACTCGAACTTTTCCAGGGCCGCCGTATCCAGGCGGTAGATGGGCGGCAGCCGGGAGAGCCTCTGCTCGCGCTCGGCACGGGTCCGCTCGGTGCTCACGTACGTGAAGGGGAAGCCCGCGACGATGCGCACCGGGGCGATCTGGTTGGGGAGGACCGGCAGGTCGAGGACCCGCATGCCGGCCGAGCTCACGATCACGATCGCCGCCACCGTGATGACGAAGATGAGGCCCGCGACGAGGCGGCTCTGGTCGAGGAACTCCCGGAAGCTCGAGTTCGCGGTGGTCCCCGGGTCGCCCCGCCTCGCGTTCAGGCCCCCCATGAGCAGCTTGAGCTGGTTGCGGACGGACATCTTCAGCGGCCCGGGACGGTGTGGCCGTCGCCAAGCGGGTTCTTGTAGTGGTCGTAGGCCTCGATGATCCGCTGCACGAGCGGGTGGCGCACGACGTCCTCGCTTCCAAAGGTGTGGAAGACGATGCCGGGGACGTGCTCGAGGATACGCCTGACCTCCAGAAGGCCCGAGACCTTGGACCGAGGCAGGTCGATCTGGGTGAC
>CAISPT010000363.1 GCA_903887455.1 uncultured Opitutaceae bacterium
GAGAAGCAGATCCTTGAGAAGGCGATCGGCTGGAGCGGGCAGATCTTCAAGGCGAACCCCCAGGGTTGCCCCGTGTGCAACGGCCTTGGCTACAAGGGCCGGGTCGGCATCCACGAGCTCATGGTGAACAACGAGAAGCTCACCGAGGGCATCAACAAGGAGATCGAGGTTGCGGAGCTCAAGCGCATCGCCATGGCCACGGGCATGAAGACGCTCCACCAAGACTCAATGCTCAAGGTGAAGATGGGGCTCACCACGGTCGAGGAGTCGCTCGCGAACGTCCCGCCCGACCTGATCCTCTAGAGGCGGCGCGGAGCGAACGATGCCCCCCGCCCTACCCTACAAGATCGCCGTCCTTGTCTTTCTGGAAAACGCCGCCGGGGAGCACCTGCTGCTCTTGCGGGCCAAGGCGCCCAACAAGGGGGCATGGAGCCCGATCGGGGGGAAGCTTGAGATGGCGACAGGGGAATCCCCGTTCGAGTGCGCGGTGAGGGAGACCCTAGAGGAGACCGGCCACAGGATAGGGACCTCCGACCTTCACCTGTTCTCAGTCATCGCGGAAAAGGCCTACGAGGGCCAGTCGCACTGGCTTATGTTCCTGTTCCGGTGTTCGAAGGCCCTGGCGGGGCTTCCGCCCGACATTTCCGAGGGCCGATTTGGTTTCTTCAGCCGCAAGTCTTTGGAGGAGCTAGAGATACCCGAGACCGATCGCACCGCGCTTTGGCCCACCTATGACCGGTACAGAGACTGCTTTGTCAGCCTCAGGGCCGACTGCCAGCCCGGAAAACCGGTGAGGGTTGAGATAGAAGAGATCACGCCGCGGCCCATTTGAAAACCGCGCTTGATTTCCAACCTATCCGGTTGGAAGCTGACCCTTTCCACTAAACGTGAGCAAGAAATCCAGTGCCATCGCCGACGACAGGAACGCCTCCGTGGCCCCGAAAACGGGCTACGCAGCCGCACCCGTCAACGCTTCGCTTTCAATCGACCAGAAGATCGAATTGTACCGCTTGATGGTGAGGATCAGGAGGTTCGAAGAGCGAAGCCTCCGTGCCTACCAGGCCAAGAAGATCGGCGGATTCCTGCACCTTTACATCGGTCAGGAGGCGGTGGCGGTCGGGTGCTGCTCCCTGATGGGCAAGAACGACCACGTGATCACCGCCTATCGAGACCACGGTCATGCGATCGCCGTTGGAATGGAACTAAACCCTTTGATGGCAGAGCTTTACGGAAAGGTCACCGGCTGTTCCAAGGGCAAGGGAGGCTCGATGCACTTTTTTGATCCGGCCCGCAACTACTGGGGCGGCCACGGGATCGTGGGCGGACAGGTCCCGCTCGGGGCTGGGCTCGCCTACGGCCTCAAGTTCAAGGGCCTTAAGGGCGCCTGCATGACCTTCATGGGCGACGGCGCCGTCAACCAGGGAGCCGTGCACGAGTCCTACAACCTGGCCGCTCTGTGGGACCTCCCGGTCATCTTCGTGATCGAGAACAACGGCTACTCGATGGGCACAAGCCAGGCCCGGAGTTCCGCCGGGGACCTTGCGAGGAGGGCCGAGGCCTACGGGATGTCGTGGGGCGTCTGCGAGGGCCACGACCTCTACGAGGTGCGCGCATTCATGGCCAAGCACCTCGAGGAGGCGCGCAACAACTGCAAGCCCTCCGTGGTGGAGATACGCACCTACCGCTACCGGGGGCACTCGGTGGCCGACCCGGACAACACGTACCGCGCAAAGTCCGAGATCGAGGAGTACCGCAGGACAAAGGACCCTATCCAGGTCTTCCAGGCCAAGCTCCTCGAGGAGAAGGTCCTCGACCTGGCGCTGGTCGAGAAGATCGACGTCGAGGCCCGCGCCGAGTCCGACTTATCCGCGGACTTCGCCGAGGCGAGCCCCTTCCCCACCGCAGACGACCTCCAGAAGGACGTGTACTGGGAGGCTGACAACCCATCCGAGCGCAAGTCCGGCGGTCGGCTATTCTTCAACTAAGCGATGCCTGTACTTCAATACCGCGAGGCCATCCGTCAGGCCCTGGCCGAGGAACTCACCCGCGATCCCAACGTCGTCGTCCTCGGGGAGGAGGTCGGCCAGTTCCACGGCGCCTACAAGGTGACCGAGGGGCTGCTGGCAAAGTTCGGCCCTAAGAGGATCGTCGACACTCCGATCAGCGAGGCGGGCTTTATCGGCATGGGAATCGGGGCCTCGATGCTCGGGGTCCGACCCGTGATCGAGCTCATGTTCTGGTCGTTCTACTCGGTCGCCTTCGACCAGATCCTGAACAACGCCGCAAACGTGCGCTACATGTCCGGCGGCCAAATCAACTGCCCGATCGTAATCCGCGGACCGGCCAACGGCGGAACGAACGTGGGCGCCACCCACTCCCACACGCCCGAGAACGTCCTGGCGAACCACCCGGGCATCAAGGTGGTCGTCCCTGCGACCCCCTACGACGCGAAGGGGCTGCTCAAGTCCGCCATCCGGGACAACGACCCGGTGATGTTCCTCGAGAACACGATGCTCTACGGCGACAAGGGCGAGGTTCCCGAGGACGACTACCTGGTGCCGCTCGGCAAGGCGGAGGTGAAGCGCGAGGGCACCGAGCTGACGATCGTCAGCTACGGCCGCGCGATGATCCTGTCTCTGGCGGTCGCCAACACGCTCCAGCAGGAGCACAACCGCTCCGTGGAGGTCGTCGACCTGCGCTCCATTCGCCCGCTCGACATGGACACGGTCCTCGCCTCGGTCAGGAAGACCCACCGGGTGCTGATCGTCGAGGAACAGAAGCCCTTCTGCGGCGTGGGCGCCCAGCTTGCGTACATGATCCAGAGCGAGGCATTCGACGAGCTCGATGCCCCGATCGCCAGGCTCTCGACCATCGACTCGCCCTCAATCTACAGCCCGCCGGTCGAGGTCGCGCAGCTTCCCAACACCGAGAGGATCCTGAAGGCCGCGCTCGAGGCCCTGGCCTAAAATCCGAAAGACTTCCCCCATGGCCAACATCATCGAAATGCCAAAGCTGAGCGACACCATGACCGTGGGAACGCTCGTGAAGTGGCTGAAGAAGGAAGGCGACCCCGTTAAGTCCGGTGACATGCTGGCGGAGGTGGAGACCGACAAGGCCACGATGGAGCTAGAGAGCTTCTTCGACGGCACCCTCCTCGCGGTCTACGTGAAGGCCGGCTCGCAGGTGCCCCTCGGGGCTGCCCTCTGCGCCATCGGCAAGCCCGGCGAGAAGGTGGACGCCCCTGCGCCCAAGGAGGCTCCCGCCGCCGCTGCGGCCCCGGAGGCTTCGCCCGCTCAGGCTGCCCCGGTTCCGGCCCCCGTTGCTGCGCCTGCTCCCGCACCCGAGCCCGAGGCCCCGAAGGCTTCCGGCCGCATCAAGGTCTCGCCTCTCGCCAGGAAGCTCGCCGCCGAGAAGGGCGTGAGCCTGGAATCCCTCAAGGGCTCCGGCCCGGGCGGACGGATCCTAAGGAGCGATGTGCTCAAGGGCCCCTCCAAGGCGGCCCCCGCAGCGTCGGTCTCCTTCGCCGCCACGAGCACGAAGGGCCCCATCCAGGAGGACAAGCTCGTCCCCGTCTCCAACATGCGAGGCACGATCGCGCGCCGCCTTCTCGAGTCGAAGACGCAGATCCCGCACTTCTACTTGGACATCGAGGTCGACGCGGGCCCGCTCCTTGAGCTCCGCGCCCAGCTGAACGCCGCCCTGGAGAAGGACGGCGTCAAGCTCTCGGTGAACGACTTCGTGCTGAAGGCCGCCGCAGAGGCACTCCGCCGCGTTCCCGCGGTCAACTGCTCTTGGGAGGGGACCGCCGTACGGCAGCACCCCGCCGCCCACGTTTCCTTCGCGGTCGCGATTGAGGACGGGCTCATCACCCCGGTCGTCCGCTACGCGCACCTGAAGACGCTCTTTGCGATCAGCGCCGAGGCCAAGTCGCTCGGCAAGCGGGCCAAGGACAAGAAGCTCACGCCCGCCGAGTTCACGGGCGGGACCTTCTGCGTGTCCAACCTCGGGATGATGGGGATCGACCGCTTTTGCGCCATCATCAACCCCCCGAATGCGGCAATCCTCGCCGTCGGGACCACCGTTAAGAAGCCCGTGGTCAAGAACGACCAGATTGTGATCGGGCAGCGGATGACGCTCACCCTCTCTGCGGACCACCGCGTGGTCGACGGGGCGGTCGGCGCCACATACCTTGCGGCGCTCAAGGACCTCCTCGAGAAGCCGGCGCTGCTGCTCCTCTAGTAGGCCGACTCCCAGCGCTTGGCCGAAAGGGAGTCCCTGCCCTCGTCCGCGTCGATGTAGTCGAAGAACGTCTCGAGCCCCCTGCCCTCGAGCCCCCCTTCTCGGATGCGGCGCCTAAGGGTATCCGTGTTCGAGGCCGGGTCGTGCCAGCCGCGCTTCATCAGAAAGGAGTTCCAGACAAGGCAGTCCTCGTCGGAGCGCGGGCCGCCCTTGGCCTCCACCCACGCAAGGGCCTCGGCGTCGGTCCCGCCCTCAAGGACACGCTTGGAGATCTCAGCAAACGCCACGCGCAGGAACCTGCAGCAGCGCGCGTCAAACACGCCCGGACTAGCGTCGCCCAGGTTTTCGATGTAGTCGGCGGGAAGATTACCGACCGCGTGCAGGCGGATCTTGTCGAGCATCCGCCCGAAATAGACGATCCGTCCCACCTTTTCGTAGGGGCTCCTGAGTCCGGGTACATGTGCCATGGTAATGATCTCCTTTGTTATCCCTCGGCTCGGGTGCGGGCGTCGGCCTCGATCAGCTTCTTCAGTCGGCCAAGCTCCTCGCGGACCCGGGTCTTGACGGCGGGCAGCTCGGAGGCGGCGCCGACCTTGTCCGACGCAAAGAGGTAGAACTTCATCTTGGGCTCGGTGCCGCTTCCCCGGGCCGCGAAGCGGTAGCCGTTGCCGAGCGTGACGACGTAGAGGTCCTGCTTCGGGATCTCCTCTCCGTCGGCGTCTAGAATCCGCTCCCTGCCGAAGTCCTGGAATGCCGTGACCTTCACGTCGCCAAACGCCTCGGGCCTCGAGGAGCGGTAGGTGTCGAGGATCCGCTTGATCTTCGCGTTGCCGCTCGCGCCCTCGTAGTAGATGTTGATCGTGTCCTCCAGGTAGAACCCGTACTTGAGGTAAAGGCGGTCAAGGTACTCGGGGACCGTGATCCCCTGGCCCGCGATCCATGCGCACACCTCGGTGAACATCAGGCAAGCTGCATTGCCATCCTTGTCGCGGACGTAGTCGTTTGGAAGATACCCGTAGCTCTCCTCTGTGCCAAAGACGTAGAAGGTGCTGTGCTGCTGCAGCAGGCGCGTCCGCTCGAGGAACGGCGTGCTGTCGTAGTCCCAGAGGGGGCCCATCGCCCTCCTGAGGCGCTGCTCGTAGACGTTGATCTTGGCGGCGATCCACTTGAAGCCCGTCAGGGTGTCGATCACCTTCACGCCGTGGCCCCGGCCGATCGCGGCCTGGAGCTCCGTCGTGACAAAGGTCTTGATGATGCAGGCGCTTTTGGAGCCCTCCCTGGGGATCCAGCCAAGCTCCTTGTACTTCAGGAGCCTGTACTCGGCGATTACCGAGCCGATCTGGTTGCCCGTCAGCAGCTCCATCTTGCCCGAGGGCCCCCGCACCGCCACGCCCATCCGGTCGCAGTCCGGGTCCGTCGCCATCACGACGTTGCACCCCCGCTGGTCGGCAACCTTGACCGCCATGGACAGCGCCTCGGCGTTCTCGGGGTTCGGGGACTTGACCGTCGGGAATCGCGGATCGGGCGCGAGCTGCTGGGTCACCTCGATCACTTTGCAGCCGGCGTGGATCAGCAGGGGGACGGTGTGCACCGCGCCGGTGCCGTGGATGTTGGTGTAGACGACGCTAAGGGCCGTCTTCCTGAGCATCGCGCCGTCGATCGCCGCTGTGGAGGCCACCGCGAGGTAGGCGTCGTCGGCCGCGCGGTCGAGCGTCGTCACCTTCGAGAGGTCCTTCTGGAGGTAGGCCGAGATGGAACCCAGCGGTACCGCACCGACCTTTGCGACGATCCCCTTGTCATGGGGGGGGATCACCTGCCCGCCGTCGACGAAGTACGCCTTGAAGCCGTTGTCGTGCGGGGGGTTGTGGCTGGCCGTGATCACGGCGCCGGCATGGGCCTTCAGGTTCCGCACGGAGAAGCTAAGCTGGGGCGTGGGCCTAGGACCATCAAAGATGAAGGCTTCGCCGCCCAGGCGCGCCCAGATCGAGGCCGCCAGCTCGCAGAAGTGACGCGAGAAGAACCGAACGTCGTGGGCGATCACCAGCCGGGGCCTCGCTGCGTCGCCGAGGCCTTCGAGGTAGCCCTTGGTGTAGTGGAAGAGTCCGATCACGGCGCGGGCGAGCGTGAAGTCGTTGAGCATGTTGCTCCCGACCGCGGCGTGCTCGGGGACCCCGTAACTTCCGGGAGTCCCGGTCTCGGCCTTGGTCGACACCGTGGCGATCGTTCGGCCGCGGATCCCCCCGGTGCCGAACTCCAGCTCCCGGTAGAACCGGTCGTTCAATTCGCTCCAGGCGCCGCCCTCGATCAACTCGGCGATGCTGGCCTCGGCCCAGGCGGGCAGCTTCGCGGCCAGGTAGGCCGAAATGTTGGCCGAGGCCGCAGGCATAAGCTTTCCCGCCTCGACGGCGGATTTGAGGGAGTCGGAGTTCGTCATTTTGATGGGGTCGTCAGGCAGAGGCCGTCGGCGACATCGGGCTTGGGATCGAGGCGCGACCAGGCTTCCCTGAACGTCTCCTCGTCATAGCCGAAGAGAGGCGAAACCTCTAGGGAGAAATCGGGAAGACCCGTGGAATCGCCGGGCACCGGGACGCCCGAAGCGGCGAGCCAGCGGCCGAACTGGCGCATCTGGTCGGCGCGGCACGTCGCCGGGGAGTCGACGCCCTCGGCATTCTTAACGGGCGAGAAGTCGTCCGCCCTGGCGGTCTCGATGACGACCGGGTTCCTCGCAAAGGGAAGCGCGTCGAAGACAAAGAGCTCGAATTTGACGCCGTTGGCCTTGGCCGGGCGGACCTCCGCACCCGACGCGTCCACCGTGGCAATCTTCTTGTCGGCCCTGTGGAAGGGCAGTCCGCCCGTCCCGCCCGCCATCCGGCGGACGAACTCGCGGTCGATGATGTGGATCGCGATGCTCCCCGCCTCGTAGCGCAGCGACCCGGTGGCGGTGTCCCGCTCCCTCTGGAGCTCCATCGGCAGGTCCGAATACTCGATCACGACGAGCCTGCCCTTCTGGACGCAGAAGTGACCAAGCTTCTCCTCGGGGTAGGCCTTGGGCACCATCTTGCTCGACATCTCTGAGCCGCGGAGGAGGTGCCACCCGATGAAGGCCGGGTCGATGCTCCGGACAAGCGGGTTGTCCACCTGAAAATAGCTGAGTGTGTCGATTCCTTCCTCCTGCATGAGGTCGAGCGCCCCGCTCCTGGCGAGCGCCCGGAGCGAGCCGCCGTGCCCGTCGGGCGAAAGCGCCAGGGAGCCCTGGGTCTCGAGGAGGATCTTCCCCGAGAAGTCGACCGCGGGCATGCGGCCCTGCCTGAAGAAGTGCACGCGCGAGGGGTCGAGCCCGAAGTGGCCGTTCTCCAGGAAAAAGGCCTCGGTCGCCGCGTGGTTCTGGTGGCTGGTCATGATAAACCAGTGGATCGGCCTATCGTAGTGTAGGCCCGCGGCACGCAGCTTCTCGGCGAAGACCTGGAAGAGGGAGCAGCGCCTGACGGGCGTAACCGGGAAAGTGCCCTTCGGGCCGTCGTAACCCAGGCGGGTGCCCTGGCCCCCGGCAACCGTGAAAGCAGCGACCCGGCCGGCCCGAAGCGCGGCCTCGCCGGCCGCGCGGGCCTTCGCCCAGGCCGCGGCGTCGCCCCCGTTACCGGGAAGGCGCTCGTACGGCGCCGGAAGGAGTCCCTCCAGGTCCACCGACTGGGCGCCGCTCGAGCGCACGAGGGTCGACACCAGGCGGTCCAACTCGGCTAGGTCCACCTCGGAGGCCTCCGCGACAAGGCGCGCCCGGGCCTCGGGCCCCAGGCGATCGGCGAACGCGAAGACGTGGCCCTGACCCGCGCGGTGGAACGATTCAAGGATTGCGTCGAGGGCTTGGGGCATGGGGTCTTGGTTTCAGTCTTCGAAGCGGAAAATGAACTCGTCCGGCTTGGCGTAGCCGAGCTTCTTCCTGATGACCCTGTCCACGAAGGCCGGGTCGCTCCGCAGGCGCTCCAAGACCTTCTCCTGGCTGCGCAGCCTCTCCTGCACCTCCGCTAGGCGCGTCCGGTTCAGACGCTCCACCTGCTCCAGGCGGCTGTACTCCGCGTGGGCATCCATGAAGAGATAGGTTCCCGTGACGCCCAGGCCCGCGAAAAGCAGGAGGTAGAGGCTCAGGATTACTCGGCGCGAATTCACGGAAGTTTGACGCTCATAAACAGCGGCGCATCACCGCTTCGCAATTCTTTTTGAGCGCGGCCCTCGTGAGCGGGTTTTGGCGTGCGTTTTGCCGCGGGGGCGGGCTTACTTGGCGCCGCATATGTATCAGAGCTACTACGGATTCAAGGAGATGCCGTTCAACATCACTCCGGATCCGAAATTCCTCTTCCTCAGCCCCACCCACCAGGAAGCGCTCCAGCACCTCAAGTTCGGGGTCCGGGAGCGGAAGGGGTTCATCGTCCTGATCGGCGAGGTCGGTTGCGGCAAGACGACCCTCTGCAGGCGGTTCCTGAACGAGCTCGACCCCGCCCACTTCGACACGGCCCTCATCCTGAACCCCCGGGTCACAGAGACCCAGATGCTAAAGGCGATCCTCGGCGAGCTCGGCGAAACCAAGCTCGCGCGCAGCCAGGTCGACCTCGTCTCGCAGATGAACCGGGTCCTTTTGGACCGGATCCACCAGGGACGCGACATCGTGCTGATCATCGACGAGGCACAGAACCTCTCGTTTGAGGTGCTCGAGCAGATCCGCCTGCTCTCCAACCTCGAGACCGACAAGCAGAAGCTTCTCCAGATTGTCCTCATGGGGCAGCCCGAGCTTAAGGAGGTGCTCGCCCGGGAGGAGCTCCGGCAGCTCCGCCAGCGGATCCTCGTCCACTACGAGCTGAACGCGCTCACCCAGAGCGACATGACCCATTACATCCAACACCGCCTCACACTGGCCGGAGGGACTGGACGCCCCTCGTTCACGCCGTGGGCGCTCCGCGCAATCCACCGGGCGAGCCGGGGCATACCGAGGGTGGTGAACAACCTCTGCGACAAGGCGATGCTTTCGGCGTTCATCCGCGAGTCCGACGAGGTCACCTACTGGGACGCGAGGCGCGCGGTCAAGGACATGAACAACCTCACCGACTAGGGCGCCCACCGATGAGCCTGATCAACGACGCCCTAAAGAAAGCGGCCCGCCAGCGTGCCGAGGAGCAGGCCGACGGCCTCCCCCCGATGCCTGGCGGTGGCCACCGGAGGATCCCGCGGGACCGCGAGCCGATGAAGACGCAGACCCTCGTGCTGATTGGCGGCGCCGCGCTCGCGCTCATCGTCGTCTCGGCCGTGGTCACTGGGATCTTTGTTTCGGGAAAGCCCGAGCCCAAGCCCGCCCTTGCGCCCGTCACCGTGGCTCCCGCACCGACCCCGCCGCCCGTGCCGGCCAAGGCCGTTGTCCAGGCGCCGGTGATCTCCCTTCCCCTGGTACAGGCGGCGCCCACAGCCGCACCGACCGCGGCGCCTACACCCGTGCCCACGCAGCCGCCGTTGCTCGTGAAGGCGGCGCCGGCCCCGACCCCTGGGCCCGTCGCAAAGGTGGCCGCCGCCCTGCCGGCGCCGGCCCCGACGGAGAGCCGCAACGACATCATCCAGGGAATCGTGGACCGCTACAGGATCTCCGGGGTGCGGGCCGCCGGCGTCGACAGCAAGGCGCTTGTGGACGGACACGTCTACAAGGTGAACGAGGTGATCGACCGTACGATCGGCCTGAGACTCGTGAAGGTCGACACCGACCACCTGACCTTCGTTGACGCCCAGGGCGAGACCTACACGCGGAGCTTCTGACCGGGCCCGGCTAGAAGGCAGTCTCGGGCGGGTCGATGACCTGCCAGAGGGTCTTCGCCGTGATTTGTATGTCCATCCACATCGACCAGTGTGAGATGTAGTAGACGTCCCAGTAGACACGCCGGCGGATCATCTCGTCCATCAGCACCGCGCCCCGGAAGCCCATGCTCTGAGAGAGCCCCGTGATGCCCGGCTTTACCAAGTTGCGCGTCCTGTAGCCCTGGGTCTGCGAGCGGAACTCCTCGTCCAGGATCGGCATGTACGGGCGCGGTCCGACGATGCTCATCTCCCCCACGAGCACGTTCCAGAACTGGGGAAACTCGTCCAGGCTCCTGCGGCGCATATAATGGCCAAAGGGAAAGATCCGTCCGTCCTCAGACATCACCTGCCGGGACTCGTCGGCTGGGCTGGAGCGCACCTCGTACATCGAGCGGAACTTCAGCATGCAGAAAAGCCTGCCCTGCTTTCCCCTCCTTTCCCTCGCGTGGAACAGCGCCCCCGGGGCCTGTATCCTTTGCATCAGGTAGACCCAGGCGCAGAGCGGGGGCAGCACGAGCACGACCACGGTCAGCGCGACTGCGATGTCGAAGGCCCGCTTCATCATCCGGTTCAAGGGATCCTCAAGAGGCTCGTCCTGGAGCGTGTAGAAGTGACGTCCCTCCTCGGTCACGGGCACCAGAGGCTGCGAGTAGCGTTCCTCGATGTTGCTGTGAATCAGCAGGCGGCAGCCGTGATCGTTGCAGGCCGTGATGACACGGCTCGCCTCCTGGTCGTTGGCGGGCAGCTCAAGCATGACCACCTGCCCCACCAGCCTCTCCTCAAGGATCCTCGGCAGGTCCGCGAGCGTCCCCAGCCAGGGTAGGCCGAGACCGTGGGGGTCCGACGTCGCCGGCTCCGGCGAGAGGAGGCCTACCGGGAAGATGCCGAGGGGCTCCTTGTTAGCCACCCACTCCCCCAGCCGGGAGAAGGACCCGGGCTTGCCGATAAAGACCGTCGGCAGGCGGTGCCCCTTCTGGAACACGAACCGCGCGAGCCTTGAGGGCAGCCAGGCGTTCATCAGGGCGAGCGCGCACCAGCACCCCACGAGAAAGAGGCCGAGGAAGAGGCGGCTGATGCCGTGGTCCTGGTTCGCGAACATGAGCGCGAAGAGCAGCATCGCGATCAGCCCGACCTGCCGCGTCGCAAGCCTTGCGGAGCCCCCGAGGTCGGGCAGGTGGAAGCGCGAAGCCAGGCGCCTCGAGACGTCCCGAGCCGAGAGCGCCATCCCGCCCGCCACGCAGAGGAAATAGGGGACGAGGTTCTGGAAGCGGTTCATGTGGACGAACGGCACCTGGAAGTTGAGATTCAGGTACGCCCACACCCAGAACAGCGCCAGGACCATGATGGTCATGATCACCGCGTGAAGGTTGGCCAGCCCTCGTGCCCGCGTGTCGATCATCGCCTTGCCCGCTTCGCGGAAAGCCAGGACTGCATCTGGCCGAGCGGAAGGGTGTTCACCACGCTTGCCCGCGTGAGCCACCCTTTTCGGGCCGAGTTGATCCCCGCCCTGACGGCACCGAGTCCGGTCGTGGTGTGGGCATCCGGGTTCACGGAGCACAGGAGTCCGCGCTCGGCCGCACGCCTCCAGTGGCGCCAGTCCATGTCCAGCCGGTAGGGACTCGCATTGAGCTCGATGACGACGCCGTTGGCGATGGCTGCGTCGATGACCTTCGAAGCGTCGACCCTGTAGCCCTCACGCTCGAGCAGGATGCGACCTGTCAGGTGGCCGAGCATCGTCGCCCTCGGGTTCTCGACCGCACGGATGATTCTCCGGGTCATCGTCTCCTCGTCCTGAGCAAAGGAGCTGTGCACCGACACCACCACGTAGTCCAGGCGCGCAAGCAGCGCGTCGTCGAAGTCGAGGGCCCCGTCCGGAAGGATGTCGCACTCGGTTCCGGTGAAGAGGCGCGTGCGGAGCTTTCCGGAGGCGTTGAGCGCGGCGATGTCCTCGACCTGCTTCAGGAGGCGCTCCTCGGTGAGGCCGTTGGCCTGGCGGCTAGACTTGGAGTGGTCGGCGATCCCGAGGTATTCCCATCCGAGGGCCTGCGCCGCCGTCGCCATCTCAAGGAGGGTGTTCCTGCCGTCGCTGGCAGTCGTGTGGTTGTGGAAAGCGCCGCGCAGGTCCCCGAGTTCGACAAGTTCCGGCAGCTCGCCCTTCTCCGCGGCCTCGATCTCGCCAAGGCCCTCACGCAGCTCCGGCGGGACGAATGAGAGCCCGAGTGCCGCGAACACGCCTGCCTCGTCGGGCGCGGCCACGCCCTCGCTCCTCGCAGCCTTTTCCTTGGCTGTGCCCTCCCCCGCCGCGGGCACCAACCCCCACTCGCTAAGGCTAAGGCCGCGGTCGAGCGCCCGCTGGCGCATCTGGACGTTGTGGTCCTTTGAGCCGGTGAAGTGGTGGAGGGCGAACGCGAACTGCTCCGGGGGCACGATCCTGAGGTCGGCCTGGATCCCGCCCTCCAGCCGGACGCTCGCCTTGGTGTCGCCCTTCGCCGTCACCTCGACGACCCCGGGGTTGGAGACAAACCAATCCACCACGGGCGCGACCTCTCCGGCAGCAACGATGAAATCCAGGTCGCCTACCGTCTCCATGCCCCGCCTAAGGCTACCGGCGATCTCCGCCCGCTTGACGGCGCCAAGCGACCTAAGGCCCTCGAGGATCGGGGTGGCGACGCCCTCGGCCTCCCACCACAGGTGCCTGCGCGAGTAGGCCTCGCGGTTACGGATCCCGGCGATGATCTTCTCCTGGGTCTTCTCGCCGAACCCGGCGAGCCCGGCGACCCTGCCTTCCCTGCATGCGGCCTCGAGCGCCGCAACCGAGGACACGCCGAGCTCCCTCCGAAGGGCCGCGATCTTCTTCGGGCCGAGGCCGGGTATGCCCAGCATTTCAACAAGCCCGGGTTCAACGGAGGCCTTCAGGGTCTCGAAAAAGGCGAGCTTACCGGTTGAGTGCAGCTCGGTGATCTTTGACGCCAGGGCCTCGCCAATGCCCTTTAGGGTGTCGATCTTGCCCTCGGCCACGAGCTTCTCGAAATCCTCGTTTTCAAGCGCCTCGATCGCCCGGGCCCCGCCCGAGTAGGCACGGATCTTGAACGGGTTCTCGCCCTTGAGCTCCATCAGGGTCGCGATCTCGGCGAGGACCTCGGCGATCTCGTTCTTGGTCATGGGGGCATTCCAGACGGCCGGGACGGCAAATTCAACGCCGTAAGACGCCCAAACCGGCGGCCCTCTGCGATATTGCCTCCTGGGCCCTTCGCCGGTTCGCTGGTCTAAGGCACTCGCCCACCCATGCCCTTCAACTACCCCAGGACGGCCCACTTCTCGGACACCGACGCCGCCGGGGTCGTGTTCTTCGCCAACTACCTGGCTATCTGCCACGAAGGCTACGAGGAGGCGCTCTCGGCATCAGGCGTCGACCTCAACGCGTTCTTCTCGGACAACGGCGTCGTCGTGCCGATTTCGCGGAGCGAGGCGGAGTACCTGCGCCCGATTAGCTGCGGGGACCGGCTGAGCGTGACGGTCGCCCCGAAGCGGCTCTCCGAGAATTCTTTTGAGATCCGCTATGAGATAACGCGCCTCGGCCCGCCCGCAAAGTGCGCGGCTCGGGTCCGAACCGAGCACGTCTGCATCGACTCGAAGAGCCGCGCCCGGAAGGCGCTGCCGGGCGCCCTGGCCGCATGGGTTGACGGGGGCTAGGCTGCCCCCGAGGCCAGACGGGCAAGGCCGGCCCTGTCGATCTTCCCCTGCTCGTTGCGAGGCCAGGGTGCGACGGCCACGAACCTCTTCGGCCGTTTGTAGGGTTCCAGGTCGGCGAGCACGGCCTCCACGTCGGCCATCCTGGGGGATCCCGGCGGATGGCAGGCCACCACCATCTCACCCCAATCCGGGTCGGGCACACCGATGACGGTGACGTCCTCAAATTGCCCGCTCCGCCTGAGCACGGCCTCGACCTCCAGAGGAGACACCTTCTTGCCGCCGGTAACGATCACGCTGTCGCGCCTGCCGAGGACGACCAGACTCATGTCGGCGTTGAATCCGCCGAGGTCCTCGGTGACCCATGAGCGCTCGGCCGAGCGCCCGGGGAAATATCCCTTGTGGACCGACTCCCCGGAGACCCGGATGACCCCATCAGAGAATTCGACCGAGGCGTGTGGGAGCGGCTGTCCGCAGCCTCGGACACCGCGCAGAAAGTCCTCGGGCCTTAGCGCCGTGGCCATCGCGGCGGTTTCCGTCGCCCCATAGCATGGGGAAAGCGGGAGGCGGAGCTCGGCCGCCCGCTCCGTCAATGCGGCCCACGCAGGCCCTCCTCCGACAAAGATGACGCGGAAACGCCGGAGCCAGTCCACCGTCCCCGGCGCGTCCAGGAGCCGGTTGAGCTGGGTCGGCACAAGGGAGAGGCAGCACTCCGGCGGGAGGGCGGTGGGAAGGCGCCCCTCTTCGAGGTCCTTCCATGACCAGGGAAGGTACGACCCGCCGGTCATCACGGCCCGCATCCAGGCCATCAGACCGCTCACATGGTGAAGCGGGAGGACGCCGAGGCTGTTGACCCGGTCCACGCGAAAGTGCCGCTGGAAGCCGCGCACGGCTGCCTCGAGCGTGCACCCGTCGTGCCGGGCGAACTTGAGGCCCCCGCCCGATCCCCCGCTCGGGATCATTAGCCACCCCTCGGGGCCCGGCTCGGAAAGGGTCATCAGCCTCGAGAGTTCGCCCCGCTCGCGCTCGCGCCACGACGGGTTTCCGAGGAAGACATCCCCTCCCGCGGCTATCGCACCGGCGAAGGCGGCCATGAAGGCCGCGGGATCCTCGAGAAAAAGGGCCGTCGGCGAACGACCCGGGGCCGCTCGAACCCCGAGGAGGGCCGCTAGCTGAGCGCGTTCCACAGGGCCTCCGGGTTGATGCGGTTTATGTCGCCGGGCGCGATGAAGGGGGACACGGGAGGACCGTCGAAGCGCGCGTCCGCAAAGAGCGGCCACACACCAAAGCCGAGCGCCGACCTTGCGCCTGTCCAGGCGAACGCACGGCCGAGGCTTTCCCTTGCCCCAAGCGCCGTCTCAAGGGCCGAGGAGAACACCACGCGAGCACCGGCGCGAGCGAGACGCTCAAGGGCCTGATCGGGGTCGCCGAGTAGGGAGGGTTTCACGACAAAGTACCCCTTCCAGCCCCTGTCGAGCCAGCCCCCGAGGTCGGAGTCGCAGACCAAGGACTCGTCGAGAGCCAGCGGGACGGGATAGTCCGAGGCAAGTCCCAGGAGAGTATCCACAGATCGGGGATCGGAGCCTGCGACGGGCTGCTCGACGAACTCGACGGGCCTTTCCGAGGCGCGCGCCAGCCATCGGCCCGCCGTGCGGCGGTCCCAGGCCCCATTGGCGTCGAGCCGAATGAGCGAACCCGCCGGGACCGCGGCGACCAGGTCGTCCAGGATCGCGATCTCGTCCTCGGCGCGCCCCACCCCGACCTTCCACTTGAAGACACGGAACCCCATCTCCGCTCTCCCCGGCGCCACGGCGAGCGCCGACCTTCCGGCCGGCAGGAGCGCCGCCACGCTGAGGCTTGGCCCCGGCTGCGCATCCCTTGCCCCGCGTAGGGCGCATGAGATGGCGTTCCGGAGCGAGGGCACCGAGTCGGGCAACGCTCTAAGCGCCTCCGGCTCAACGCGTGCGCCGATAGCCCGGCACGCGGCCTCGGCCGCATCGACGCTGTCGTCGCCGAACCCGGGGACCGGCGCCGCCTCGCCATAACCCGCCCTCCCGTCCGCCGCCTCCAGGCGCACGTAGAGGCCTTCCCGCTCAGCCCACAGGCCCCGGGACGTCCGCACCGGATGGCGGAACGCGAGACGGTACCTGCGGAATTCGAGTAGGAGTTCCAATTTGTTTGCGCTTTGAGTGAACCGCACTACTTGGATCACGGCAACTCATGAGCAAGGTTGCTAAGAAATCGCAGACCGCGGTCGATGCCAGTTTTTACCTGCCCGCGGACCAATTCTTCCGCGCCAACATCCCCACGGCGCTCACGTTCGATGACGTGACCCTCGCCACGCTCTACTCGGAGATCCTGCCGAAGGACGCGGACACGTCGACGTCGATATCCGACTCCCTCAGCCTGCAGATGCCGATCATCTCCTCGGACATGGACACGGTGACGGAGATGAGGATGGCTATCGCCATGGCTCTTAACGGGGGCATGGGCCTGATCCACTACAATATGACCCCAAAGGACCAGGTGAAGGAGGTCGCCCGGGTTAAGCGCCACATTCACGGCCTTATCCAGGACCCGATCACCGTCCTGCCCTCGCACGCGATTGGCGACGTACTGGCGCTCATCGACCAGAAGCACTACGGCTTCTCGACGTTCCCTGTCGTCGATGCGGAGGGTGTCCTCTGCGGGCTTCTCTCGGGCAACGTCGTCAAGGAGCGCTACCGTGCCAAGTCCGTCGCCGACGTCATGACCCCGCGCTCGCAGCTCAAGACGGAACTCCAGTCCGACGTCGCGAAGGACCCGATCAAGGCCGCGGACAAATTTTTCACCGCCAACATCGGCATCAACAAGATGCTCGTCGTGGACCGCCAGGGCCGGCTGAAGGGACTGGTCACGGCCTCGGACGTCGAGCGGATCACGGGCGAGATCAAGTCGCGGAGGAAGCCTGCCCGCGACACCCAGTTTAGGCTTGTGGTCGGGGCTGCGCTCTCCCCCAAGCGGACGCCGTCGGGCGCACTCGACAAGGAGGCTATCCTCGAGCACGTCGGACACCTTGTCGACGAGCACGTCGACGCCATCGCAGTCTCGACCGCCCACGGCCACACCTCCGGTGTCGGCGAGGTCGTCAAGCTCGTCCGTGGCGCTTTCCCCTCCCTTACCCTGATCGCTGGCAACGTGACGAGCGCCGAGGGTGTCGAATTCCTCGCCAAGTGCGGGGCCGACGCCATCAAGGTCGGACAGGGGCCGGGGTCGATCTGCACGACCCGCATCGTGGCGGGGGTCGGGATCCCTCAGCTGACAGCGCTCTACGTCGCCTCGCAGGCCGCGCGCAGGGCGGGCGTCCGCCTGCTTTCCGACGGCGGCATCTCCAAGTCTGGGGACATCGTGAAGGCGCTCACGCTCTCTGACGCGGTAATCTGCGGCGGCGTTCTGGCGGGTTGCCGTGAGGCCCCGGGGGAGATCATGGAAATCGGCGGCAAGGTCTATAAGCAGTACCGCGGCATGGGCTCCTTGGCCGCGATGAAGGCCGGAAGCGCCGCCCGCTACGGGAGGGACCGGGACGACACGCGAAAGATAGCGGCCGAGGGCATTGAGGCCCTGAAGGAGGTCAGCGGTTCCGTGGACGAGGTGCTAACGAGCCTGATCAGCGGAGTCCAGAGCGGCATGGGTTACCTCGGGGCCAAGAACCTCGCCGCTCTCAGGCAGAAGGCGCGCTACGCCCGCGTGAGCCCCGCCGGCCAGAAGGAAGCGGCACCCCACGACGTGGTCGAGGTCTCGACCCGTGCCAACTAGGCCGCGTCCGGCCCGTCCAGTTGAGGCTTGCCCTCGGGCTTGGCCTGCCCTTTTCAATGCCCTGCAACAGGGGTCCATCGCTTCGGTTGCAAAACCCTAAATGGCACTCCCTCCCTTCTCCAGTCAGCTCATAGCGGATGTCGGCATCTCCCTCGGGGACGAGGGTAAGGGCCGGCTGGTCCCCGAGATCGCAGAGGAGCTTGGATCGACCGACCGACGGGTCACGGTCGTGATGAAGGTGAACGGAGGGGCGAATGCGGGGCACACGGCTGCGGGGGTTAAGCTGAACCTCCTGCCCTCCGGGGTCGTCGAGCGGCAGATCCCCCACCTGGCCATCGGAAGCGGGGTCGTCGCCGACCCAAGAAAGTTTCTCTGGGAGGCTGCGCCGCTGGAGCGGAAGGGCTACTCGGTCCTCGACCGGCTCCTGATCGACGAGCGCACGATGACCAGCGACCTGACTCACCGCCTGCTCGACCTGGCCGAGGAGGACTACCGCGTTAAGGTACTCCTCGAGGAGTCACGGGGCTCGACGGGACGCGGCATCTCCGCCGCCTACAGCGAGGAGACGGCCCACTGGCAGATGTACTTCTCCGACTTCCTGGCCGGGCCCAACTTCTTCGCCCGCAAGCTCGCCCAGAGGGCCGACCGGGCGTGCAGAATGATCCAGCACGTCTACCGCGTGGACGCGGCGACCTGGAACGCCTTCTTCGACAGACTTTCGGAGGCCGAGAAGCGCGCGAATGCGGAGACGATCGAGAGCGGCGTGTTTCCAGCTGACGAGTTCGACTTTGCGAAGTTCAGGGGAAAGCGGCCCTTCGAGCTGGACCTGGACTGCCTGACCTCGGTGTACTGGAAGGCGGGCACCGCGCTCCGCCGAAACATCGGCGAGGTTCGCGAGCTGATCCTCGGCGAGATCAGCAGGGGCCACTCGATCATCGGTGAGTTCGGACAGGCCTACTGGCTCGACAAGCGCCATGGCTTCTCCGGCACCTCATCCCACACCTTCACGCCCGAGTTCTTCGAGAGCGCGAACATCCCCGTGCAGCCGATCCACACCTTCGGCGTGGCAAAGGCCTACGACACGAAGGTCGGCACCCACACCTTCCTGACAGAGATGTCCGATGCGGATCCCCTCTGCCGGAAGCTGAAGAAGCTCGAGTTCGGCACGAGCACCGGGCGCCAGAGGATGGTGGGCTGGTACGACGCGGTCGAGAAGGGCGACGCCCTCAGGTACGGCGGATTCCAGGACCTGATGATCAACAAGCTCGACGCGCTCACGTGGTCGGGCGACTGGAAGGGCGAACTTCTGATCTGCACGGCCTACGAGCAGGCCGACGGCACGCGCTGCAGCCACGTCCCGAGGAACGAAGCGGTGCGCAAGTCGCTCAGGCCCGTCTACGAGCGCTACGGCGGCTGGGCCGAGGACATATCGAACGTGAGGCATTTCTCAGACCTTCCTTCCAACGCCAGGCGCTACGTGGCAGGCATGGTGAAGGCTGTGGTCGACGTGGCCTACTTCGGTGAGAAGCGCCCCGCCAAACTGCCCAATCTCCGCTACCTTGGCGTCGGCCCAGGTCCGTCCCAGCTGATCAAGGACCTGCCGACCACCGAGGATCTGGTGAGGCTCGTCTAGCGGGCGCTAGAAGTCCTGAAGCCGGCCTTCGCCCGGTCCCCGCTGGGGCTCAAGGCGGCCGAGGATCTCCCCGAGCAGGTAGATCGATCCGGTGACGACAACCACGTCGTCCCTTCCGCCGGCGGTGCAGACCGACCCCGACGGGAAGAGCTCCTCGACCGTTGACCGGATGAGCCGGCCCTGGAACGCGGCCGGGACGAGTGCCTCCAGCTCCTCGAAAGTCGACGCCCGGGACTGGTGCGGGACCGCTAGGTGGATGTCCCGGCAGTGGCGGCTGAGCACCTCGAGGAGAGCCTTGGCCCGCATGGTCCCAAGAGCGCCCACGACGGCGACGATCGGCCTGCCGACCTCCTTCCTAAGGCCATCAAGATTGTGGTCGAGGACGGCCGCCCCCTCTGGATTGTGCGAGGAATCGAGTATCGCCAGTCGCCCCCCGATCTCGATCCGCTGCCATCTCCCGGGCCAGTCGACCGCCACCAGCCCACGCGATATGGATTCCGGGGCTACGCCCAGCCCCCGTGGCAACAGGCGCGCAGCCAGAGTCGCCGTGGCCGCGTTCCACCGCTGGTAGTCCCCTTCCAAGTTGGTCCGCGGGTATGCCTCGACGTCCTCGCCGTATTCCTCCCTGACCGAGTGGAGCGGAGCCCCCTTCTCTGACGCGATCCGCCTTATCGCAGCCTCGGCCTCCGGCGGCATCCTGCCCATCACAACGGGGCGCCCCGCCTTGATTATACCGGCCTTCTCACTGGCAATCGCCTCGAGCGTGTCGCCGAGCATCTCGCAGTGGTCCATCCCAATGGAGGAGATGACGCTCACCTCAGGCTCGACGACATTGGTGGCGTCTAGCCGCCCGCCGAGCCCCACCTCTATCACACTAAACGTGCAGGCCCGCCGCGCGAACTGCAGGAAGGCCATCGCGGTCATGAACTCGAAGAACGTCGGTCCATCGCCGGGTCCTCCGTCCCGGGCGATGTCGGCGGCCACGGGCTGGAGCTCCCGGACGAAGCCGACAATCTCCTCCTCCGTGAGAATCTCCCGGTTCACCTGGACGCGCTCTCCAAGGCGAACCAGGTGCGGGGACGTGTAGAGGCCTGTCCTTTGACCCGAGCAGCGCAGGATGGACTCGAGCATCGCCGAAACCGATCCCTTGCCATTGGTCCCCGCGACGTGGATGCAAGGCACCTTCCTCTCGGGGTTTCCGATCCTCTCGGAAAGGATTCTCATCCGGTCCACGCCGAACTTCACCCCACCGGCCTTCAGGCCGAAGAGATAGTCCTGGACGGCCGCATAGCCGGCCAGCGGCAGGTCGGACGTCATCTTGTGGGGGCGGTCAGGACCCGGCGGCGAGAGGTTCCTTCTTCAGGAAAAGGGCCGAAAGGATGTCCTTGAGGCGCTCCCGCATCTCGGTCCGGCTCACAATCTGGTCGATCAGGCCGTGCTTGAGAAGGAACTCCGCCGTCTGGAAGCCGGCCGGCAGCGTCTGCTTGGTCGTGTCCTTGATGACGCGGGCGCCGGCGAAGCCGATCAGGGCCCCGGGCTCGGCGATGATGACGTCGCCAAGGGTTGCAAAGCTTGCCGTGACGCCGCCCATGGTGGGGTGGGTCAGGACCGAGATGTACGGGAGACCCGCCTGCGCCAGGCGACCCAAGGCCGCACTGGTCTTGGCCATCTGCATGAGCGAGTAGATCCCTTCCTGCATGCGCGCCCCGCCCGAGGCGCTCACGATGATGCAGGGGATGCGCTTGGCGAGCGCGTCCTCGATCGTGCGCGTGATCTTCTCGCCCGCGGCGGACCCCATGGCGCCCCCGCAGAACCTGAAGTCCATCACCGCTATCGCGACGGGTATGCCGTGGATCGAGCCCGTTCCGCAGACGACAGCCTCGGGAAGGCCGCTGTCGCGCTGGTAGCGCTTGATTCGCTCCGAATAGGGCTGGGAATCAACGAACTTGAGGGGGTCGTCCGAACGGACGCCGGTGTGCAGCTCGACGAACGAATCGGCGTCCAAGAGCTTTGAGATGCGCTGCCTTGCCCCGATGGGAAAATGGTGCCCGCTCTTCGGGACGACCATCTGGTTGTCCTCGATTTCTTTGTTAAAAAGGATCTCACCGGTGACCGGGTCCTTCGTGTAAAGGCCCTCGGGGATGCCCTTTTTCTTCGTCCTGCGAACCGAGTACGTCGGCTTGTCAAAATGCATGAAGGGGGGATCGGGAGGGTGCGTTCCGGCTCGCGGGCTGGCAACCGAATTCGGGATCTACCGGTACATTACCCGCCTCAGGAAAAGACCCTGCGGGGGGGACGTCTGGATGCGGGCGGTCCTCACCCCTGACCTGAGGTATTCAGAGACCTCGGAAGCTGTGAGCTTGCCCTCGCCGGCTGACACGAGCGCTCCCACCAGGCTTCGCACCATCTTGTAGAGAAACCCGTCTGCCTCCGCCACCACCTTGATCGACCTTCCGCGCTCCACCACCTCCAGCCTCCTGAGATCGCGGACCGTGTCGTCGGCTTCCCCGGGCTCCTCGCCGTTGAACGCCGAAAAGGCCTTGAAGTTATGCCTGCCCACCAGGACCCCGGCAGCCTGCCTCATGAGAGCGGTGTCCACGGGTTTCAGCAGGGACCAGGTGAAGGGCCTCGTGAACGGATCTGCGTCGCCCTTGTGAAGGCGGTACTCGTAGATCTTTCCCGTTGCAGAAAAACGCGCGTGGAAGTCCGCCGAAACGGAATGGGTCGAGACGATCTGGATGCTCCTTGGAAGGCGGTGCTGGAGGGCGGCCGTCAGCTTGCCGGCGCCATGCTTCCAGGCGGCCTCGAAATGAAACACCTGGCCCATCGCGTGGACGCCGGCGTCGGTCCGTCCGCTCCCGTGTATCCTCGTCCTGACCCCGACCATCTCGGCTAATCGCGCCTCGATCGAGTCCTGTATGGAGTCGCCCTTGGGCTGGCTCTGCCAGCCCGAGAACCCGGTTCCGTCGTATGCGCAGATGCACTTCCAGCGCTGCATGTTCAGGCCTCCGGCGGCGGATCCACCTCCACCCGGGTGTCCAGATAGTCCTGCAGTATTATCGTGGCCGCGCGCGAGTCGACCAGGCCCGACTTCCTAAGGCCCCTGCGCTTAGAGGGGGGGATTGTGGACTCGGCCTCGTAGCTCGTCAGCGTCTCGTCCACCAAATGCACGGGCAGCCCGAACTCGGCGCCGAGGCGCCTTGCGAACGCCTCGACCTCAAGGGCCTTCGGGCCCGAGGTCCCGTCCATGTTGAGGGGATGGCCGACAACGATCTCCGTGATCCGGCGTTCCTTCACGACCGCCGCGAGCCCCGCCCACTGCTTGGCGGTGTCGTCTGTCGTGATCGCCGCCAGCGGCGTCGCAACCCCGATCTCGTCTCCGTAGGCAAGCCCTACCCGGCGCGAACCATGGTCTATTCCGAGAAAGCGCATCGTCCCGATCTACGCAGCCAAGTCGGGATGCTCGCGGGCGTAGCGCTCGGCGGCGGACGCAAAGGCCGCCTTCAGACGGGCGGTCGTCGTTTCTGCCCCGACGGCAAACAGGGTCCCGTCGATCTCACCGACGGGAACGATGTCCTTTGTCGTGGAGAGGAGGAAGCACTCCTCCATCGACGTGAAGTCCACGGGCCTGATGGGCGCCTCGTAGGCCTCGATCCCCGCCGACTTGGCGATACCGCCAAGCACGAGCCTTCGCGTGATTCCGCTAAGAATGCCCGCGGATAACGGTGGGGTCACGACCCGCCCGCCCCTGACGAAGGCGATGTTTGCCACCGACGCCTCGGTGACGTCGCCCGCGAGGTTGAGGATCACGACGTCATCGGCGCCCCTCGACTTGGCCTCGCGCAGGCACAGGAGGTTGTTCAGGTAATTCCCGGTTTTCCAAGCGGGGTCCAGGCTTTCAGAGGGGTTTCGGCGCATCGTCTTGGCAACCGAAAGCCGGAGTCCCGTTCTCCACTTATCCTCGGCCATCTCCGGGCAGGGCTGGACCAGCAGGATGAAGTTCGTCCGGTCTGCGAGCGCCACGTCCAGGCCGATGGCCCCGGCCCCCCTTGATATTTGGAGGCGGATATAGAGCTCCTTTGCTTCGGGCACGTGGGAACGGTACTCGGCGACGGTCCTGCGGACCTCGGCAAGAATCTGCGTCGCGGTGAGATCCAGGGGCATGTGAAGGGCCAGCGCCGACGCGCCAAGGCGCTCCCAGTGCTCATCCCACGCGAAGATCACCCCGTTGTAGGTGCGCCATACCTCGTAGATCGCATCACCGTAGAGAAAGCCCCTGTTCAGGGGCGTGATCGACGGCTCGCTCGCAGGATGAAGCCTCCCGTTTGTGTTGGCCTGTATGTAGTGCGTCAGCATTGAGGGGAAACAAAAAGGCCCCCGACTACAAAGCGGGGGCCCCGTAAATCTGGCAAGAACGCTATCTCGTCAGGCCCGCGCCTTAACTAGACCGATTGCCTTCTTGATGTTCTGCACGCTCGGCAGGGAAATGCCAAGCGCCTTCGCGATCTGGGAACCGGTCTTGCCGGCCTCCACGAGCTTCTTCACACCAGCCCGTGTCTCTTCGGTAATGACGGCCCGCTTGCGGCGCTTGACCTTATCCACGGCTTTGGCGGGACGGCCCCGGCGACCCTTGCCGCCCTTGGCTTCACGGAGTGCGTCGATAAAATCTTCGAGCGAAGAGTAGCCGTACTTGCCCGGGAGGGCAGCGAGCTCCTTCTTGATACGCAGTGCAATCGACTTCTCAAGAGCCACCATCTTCGCCTTAGTCACTTCAAGTTCCTTTATTTGTTTTGTTACCATTGTTTTAGCGCTCATATGGCACCCTTTCATCTATAGCAAGCAGTATATATACATAAAATCACGCATTCTACCGCCCGCCTGTTTCCAACTTATAGGCCATCTATAACTTCCACATGATGATCGCATAATGAGCACCGAAGGATCGCCCACCCCTCCCACGTTTGCAAATGGCACACAGCTATTTGTGCGTGTCGTGGCCTTGGCTCACCTTTTTGCGTTCAGCTCATTCTGGGTGCAGGCGTCTGGCCTAATAGGCCCCCACGGCGTGCTGCCGGCGGGGCAATTTTTCAGCATGGCATACAAGGAGCTGGGGCTGAGGGCATTCTACGAGGCACCGTCGCTCTGCTGGCTCTTCGGCTCCGCGCATTTCCTGGATCTGCTTTGCGCTGCGGGGGTAGCCTTCTCCCTCCTGCTCCTGGCCGGCTATATGCAGGCCGTCAGCCTGGCCGCCCTCTGGATATGCTACCTCTCCCTTTGCTCGGCGGGCCAGATCTTCATGGATTTCCAGTGGGATTCCCTCCTCCTCGAAAGCACCCTGATCGCCATCTTTCTTGTCCCGTGGCGCGCCGGCCGCGGGCACCTTGGGTACGAGCCGCCGAAGCTCGCCCGCTATCTTTCCTGGTGGCTCCTTTTCCGACTCATGTTCCTGTCGGGGGCGGTCAAGCTTACTAGCGGCGACCCGACCTGGAGGAGCCTGACGGCGCTCTCGTTCCACTACCAGACCCAGCCGCTTCCCACGCCCCTCGCCTGGTATGCGAACCTACTGCCCCTCTGGTTCCAGAAGGCCTCCTGCGCGGCAATGTTCGCCGTGGAGCTGGGTGCCCCCTTTCTGCTCCTCGCACCGCGCCGCGCCCGGCACGCGGCGGCACTTTCTCTTATCGCGCTACAGCTTCTCATAGCGCTCACCGGCAACTACGCCTTCTTCAACCTACTTACGATAGGGCTCTGCCTCACCTGCCTTGACGACGACTGGTGGAGACGGCTGCACTGGGGCGTCGAGGCCGTTCGAGAAGGCGAGCGGGGCGTGCCGCGCAGGGGCGTACGCGCCACCGCCACGCGCTGGTTTGCCGCGTTCTCGGTCGGCATAACCTTCTTCGAGACGGCGGCCGCGCTGTCGGGCACGGCCGCCCGGTCTCCGATCGTGCGCACGGTGGCCGAGGCGGTGGGCCCGTTCAGGAGCTTCAACGATTACGGTCTCTTTGCTGTGATGACCGTCGAGCGGCCGGAGCTCGTGATTGAGGGCAGCGACGACGGGACCGACTGGAGGGAGTACTCACTGCCCTACAAGCCCGGGGAGCTCGCGCGGCGCCCACCGTGGGTCGCTCCGCACCAACCGCGGCTTGACTGGCAGCTGTGGTTCGCGGCGCTTGGACCCTCCGACAGCAACCCCTGGGTCGGTACGCTCTGCGAGAAGCTGCTTCGCGGCGAAGGGGATGTCGCGAGTCTCTTCGCCCGCAATCCGTTCCCCGACCACCCGCCCCTTTACATGCGTGCGGTGCGCTACAGGTACGAGTTCACTTCGCCCGCCGAAAGGACTCGAACTGGAAATTGGTGGCGTCGGACCCCCATTGATTTTTACATTCCCCCTGTGAGCCTCAAGAAAGAGCAATGAAGCCGGCCGGACCGGACAAGTTCATGGAGCTTCTGCGCGAGGCCGTAGCCACCGGCTCGCTCGTGAAGCTGACGCTGGGTAAGCCCGACGGGCGGGATCCGACGCTGAGGAACCTCTTTGTCCGTCCTGTCCAGCTCAAGTCGGGCCCCCGGCTTGCCTTCGTCTGGCGGTACGCGACACGCGACGTGACGAAGAACCACGAGTCGGCCGAGGCAATCCGCGTCATCGAGCCGCTGGTGGGCAGCGATTTCCAGGATGCCCACCTGTTCACCACGACGGGCAGCGCCCAGCTTGAGACGGGCGGCCGGGCGCCTCGTCTTCGGGTAACCGGGGGTGCTCGCGCCGGCGCGGGCCCCGCCGCAAACGACCGGGTCAAGAGCAGGCCGATCGAACCCGGGTCGGCGTGGCTGAGGTCGCTCGGGATCACCGACCAGGCGGGAAGGCCAATGACCGCGATGGCCGACAAATACCGGCAGATCCAGAAATTCGGGGAAATCCTCGGCCACCTGATCGGCCAGGCGCCCCTTCCCCATGACAGGAAGCTGCACCTCTACGACATGGGTTGCGGCAAGGGCTACCTCACCTTTGCCGCTAGCGAGCTCCTCGGAGGCCGCGCGCTGGTCCGCGGCGTGGAGGCCAGGCCGGACCTTGTCGATTTCTGCAACAAGGTTGCGGCCGAGCAGGGCATTTCGGACCGTCTCGGCTTCTGCGTGGGCACGATTGCCGAGACTGAGGCCGGGGACGCCGACATCCTCGTTGCCCTCCACGCCTGCGACACGGCGACGGACGACGCGCTCGCCAAGGGAGTTTCCGCAGGCGCCGCCCTTCTGGTGGTCGCCCCGTGCTGCCAGAAGGAGGTGCGGCCGCAGATCCTCCCGCCGCCCGTCCTAAACTCGGCCCTCAGGCACGGCATCTTTGTCGAGAGGCAGGCCGAGTTCGTCACCGACGCCCTGCGCGCCCAGCTGCTTGAATGGGCGGGCTACTCGGTGAAGGTGATGGAGTTCATCTCGACGGAGCACACGGCGAAGAACACGATGATAACCGCGGTGCGGAACGGGAGCCGGGGAGATGAGGCGGTGGCCCGCTCCATACGGGATCTCGCGGCATTCTACGGCGTCAGGCGACACACCCTCGCACGCCATCTCGGGTTCGATCTTCAATGACTTGGGAGGAAATTGACTGGGCCAGCCTTGGCCGGCTGCGCGAAAGGTTCCTTGAGGGGGCCCCGGGTACGGGACCCTACTGGGAAACGAGGGGCGACCTGGCGAGCTACGACTTCACGTACGGTGAGCGCATTGGCTGGAAGTGGGACGCCGTCCTTGAAGAGCTCCAGACGAGGGGATGGACCCCTTCTGACGGGGTCGTGCTGGACTGGGGCTGCGGAAGCGGCATCGCGGGCAGGCGCGTGGTCTCAAGGTTTGGTCGCGGCAAGATCACCGGCCTGGCGGTGTGGGACCACTCGGAGCTCGCCCGCGCCTTCGCCGCAGAGACGGCCTCCCGGGAATTCCCGGGGCTCGCTGTTTCCGACGGGGCGGGTCTCATTTCGGAAGAGACTCCAATCGGGCTTCTTGTGGTCAGCCACGTCCTAAATGAGCTCGCACCCGCGGACCTCGAGGAGCTCGCCCGCCTGGCGGCGAGGTCGAGTGCGGTTCTCTGGACGGAGCCCGGCTCCAGGGAGGTCAGCAGGGCGCTGGGGGCGATCCGCGACAAGTGGAGCCAAAGCTTCGGCGTCGTGGCGCCGTGCACGCACGCCCTGCCCTGCCCGGTGCTAGCGCCGGGAGACGAGCGCCACTGGTGCCATCATTTCGCGCCCCCTCCGCCGCTCATATTCGCCGATCCAAACTGGGTGAGGTTCGGCCAGAGAGCCGGGATTGACCTCCGGAGCCTGCCCTACTCCTTCATCGCGCTAGACCGGAGATGGTCCGGCGGAGAACCCGGCCTGTCGCGCGTGATAGGCAGGCCCGAACACTTCAAACCCTACGTCCGCCTGCTCAACTGCGACCCGAGCGGGCTTCACCAGCTGACGGCAATGAAACGGGGCAACCCCTCGCTGTACAAGGAACTGGAGAAGACGAAGCGCCCCCTTGTGTACCGGTGGTCGCGCCAAGGGGATACCATCACTTCCGGCGAGGCTTTCCGCCCTAGGTCTTGACTCACCGTCAAAGATTGGGTCTCATCAGCCTTTACCCACATCACAACACCATGGGACAGCAGCTAAATAAGATCATTAAACGCAAACGCCGCGCCGCTTACCTGAAGCGCAAGAAGGCGGCGGCCACTGCCGCGAAGAAGAAGTAGGCGGCCCCGGGGCCTCCTTCCGTTCTTAGTCTTCTCGCAGTATGATCAAGGTCAGCCTGATTTCACTCGGCTGTGCTAAGAACCTTGTAGACAGCGAGATAATGGTTGGGCACCTGCACAAGGCAGGCATGCAGGTCACCCCCGACGCCGAGGCGGCGGATGTGGTGATCGTCAACACGTGCTCCTTCATAGACTCGTCGAAGGAGGAGTCTATCGGGCACATCCTTGAGGTCCACGCCCAGCGTGGCCTTCGCAAGAGGCGCAAGGAGCAGAAGCTGATCGTGGCCGGCTGCATGTCGCAGCGCTTCTCCAAGGACCTTCCCGGCTCGATCCCCGAGGTGGATGCCTTCATCGGGCTCGACCAGGTGACGCAAGTGGCACCGATTATCGAGGAGATCTACGCAAAGGAGCGGGCCAAGGGGGATTTGCCCGCAAGCTTTGTCACCACGCGCTCGACCTACATCCCCGACTACGACACGCCGCGGTTCCGGCTGACTCCAGCGCACCTCGCCTATGTCAAGATAGCCGAGGGCTGCAACCACCCCTGCACCTTCTGCATCATCCCTCAGATCCGCGGCCGCCACCGAAGCCGCACTGTCCAGAGCGTAGTCGCCGAGGTCCGCCAGCTGGTCGCCGAAGGTGTCAAGGAGGTCAACCTGATCTCCCAGGATACGACCTTCTTCGGAATGGACACCTGGGACGAGCGCCCGAATCCGAGGACGCCCGTCGATTCCACGCGGGGCACCGCGCTCACGTCACTGCTTCGCGAGCTCAACGCCATCGAGGGCGACTTCTGGATCCGGATCCTCTACACTCACCCCGCCCACTGGAGCGACGAGCTGATCAGGACAATCGCCGAGTGCCCGAAGGTCGCCCGTTACGTGGATATGCCCCTGCAGCACATCAGCGACCGGATGCTCAAGGTCATGCAGAGGGAGACCTCCGGCGATTACATCCGTGGTTTGGTGAAGCGCATCAGGGCCGGCATTCCCGGGATCGCGCTGAGGACTACCTTCATTGTCGGCTTCCCTGGCGAGACTGCCGAAGACGTCGACGAGCTCTGCCAGTTCGTGCGCGAGGCCCGCTTTGAGAGGCTGGGCGTATTCCGGTATTCCCAGGAGGAGGGAACGCGCGCGGCCAAGATGGAGGACCAGGTGTCGCCCAAGGAGAAGGAGCGCCGCTGGCACCAGGTGATGGCCCTCCAGAAGGAAATCGCGGCGTCCGTCAGCGCCGAAAGCGTCGGCAAGACCCTCAGGGTTCTGGTCGACGAGGCTGGCGTCGCCCGGGGCGAGGCCGACGCTCCGGACATCGACGGAAGGGTCTACATCCCGAAGGAGCTGAAGGTGGGTTCGTTCGCCTCCGTGACGATAAACGGGCACCACGACTACGACCTCCTCGCCCTTCCCGAGGGCGAGAGTCCGGCCTCGTACAAGGTGGCCCGCCAGGCCCAGTAGCCGCTAGGCCTTTGCGGCGGCCGCGTAGCGGCCGATGATCCCGTCAAAGGAGCCGTTCGTGAAGAAAACGACGACACGTGACTTGGCTCGCGTCGAGAGCGTGTCGCCGACAAGGCTGTCGTAGAGGTCCTCGTTTGTGCCGAACTCCCTGGCGTTGATGCCCTGCGCCTCGAGGTTCTGCGCCACCGCCTCCGCGTCAAACCTCTCGTCCTCGCGAAGCGCCCCTGCCCGGCTCACGGGTCCGAGGTAGACGTCGTCCGCAAAAGACAGGGCCCGCTCGAAGCCCGCCTGAAGGGTGCGAACCCTCGCCGTGTTGCTTCGGGGCTCGAAGACGGCGGTGAGGACCGAACCGGGATGCTTGGCCCTCAGGGAGCGAAGGGTCTCGGAGATCGCTGTCGGATGGTGGCCGAAATCCTCGATCACCGTGAGCGCCGGCTGGGAGACCAGCACCTCCTGGCGGCGCCTGACGCCCCTGAACGCGTTCAGGAGGCCGGGGTTGATGCTCGTGGGCTCGCCGGAAAGGCAAAGCCCGGCTGCGGTCGCCGCCATCGCCCCGTTTCGGGCATTGTAGGCGCCCGAAAGGGCCCACTTCACGACGCCCCAAGGCCTGCCGCGCCACGACAGCGAGAAGGAGGAGCCGGCCGGCCCCTCCTTGAAGTCGGAGATCCTCACATCGTTGCCTTCCTCGGTCCCTACGCTGACGACGTTTGTCCACGCCATCAGGCCAAGGGCGCGCAGGTTGTGGTCATCTCCGTTAATCACGGCGAAGCCGTTGCGCGGGATGATCCTCGAGAAATGCACGAACGTCCTTTGCACGTCGGCCAGGTCGCGGAAGATATCTGCGTGGTCGAACTCCAGGTTGTTGAAGACCGCCACGTGCGGGGCGTAGTGAATGAACTTGCTGCGCTTGTCGAAGAAGGCGCTGTCGTACTCGTCACCCTCGATCACGAAGGGGTCGACCAGATTGCCCAGGTGGCTGCCGGTTGGGGGGTCCTGGGGCACGCCTCCGATCAGGTAGCCCGGGTCCCTGCCCGCGGACCTGAGGAGGAACGCGGCGATCGCGGTCGTCGTGGTCTTCCCGTGGGTGCCCGAAACGACGAGGTTCCTGCGGTGCCTGAGCACCTGGTCGTGGAGAAGCGCGGGGAGCGAGGTGAAGGGGATCGCCCGCGACTCGAGTAGCCACTCGACCTCGGGGTTCCCGCGGGTCATCGCGTTGCCGATCACGACCACATCGGGTTTAAGCGAGCCGAGGCGCGCGGGGTCGTACCCCTCGTGAACCGTGATCCCCGCCTCGGCCAGCACCGTGCTCATCGGAGGGTAGACGTTCGCATCGGCGCCCAGCACCTCGTGCCCGGCGGCCCTGGCGAGGAGCGCCGCGTTTCCCATGGCGGTCCCGCAGACCCCCATGAAGTAGATCCTGCGGCTACTGGTCCCGGTACTCACGGTGTGCCCCTTCCCTCGGCCCGGACGGGGACGCCAGGCCGCCGCGGATCGTGGGCAATGCGGTGGGGTGCTTTCGGGCGGGAATTCACGCGGGTTCTGTGGGACCAAAATCCCGGCCGGACGCGTCGATGGCAAGACCATGCTTCGGCCCTGCCCCACCCTACTGCACGGTGAGGTTCACGTCCGAGTACAGGAAGAACCTCTGCACCTCGTAGGCGGTGGCCGGAGCCGCGCCCCGGCGAACGACGATCAGCCGGCCCGACAGGATGCCTGTTGAGAATCCCGGGGCCGAGGTGCTGAGCACCGTGCCGGAGTTCGGGGCGGCTACCAGAGCGTTCGCCGCCGAGCCGATGTCCACCCAGGCCGTGTCAGTCGGGCTGTTGTTGGCGAGCGTGAGCGAGTACTTGGGCTGGACAATACGCTCGACCAGCAGGCGCGATGCGTTCGTCCGGTTGTTGGAAGAGGCCGTGTTCCAGAGCGCGACTTGGGCGGCCGGCAAGAGCGCCGACCAGGACACCGGAGCCTGGGCCTGGGTCGAATCCCAGCTCTGGTCCCAAATTGAATCGAAGGTCTGGGTGGGGTCCGCCGACGGGAATGCCAACGCGCGGTAGGGGGGAACCATGAGCGAGACCAGCAGGTAGCGCTGCTGCCCGGGCTCGGCCGTGGGGCCGGCCACCACGCATCGCTGGGCTCCGTAGGGGTTGAAGGCGATCGAGGAGTACTGGTTCTGCGAAAGCGCGGTGTAGGTGGCGCCGGCCACATACGAGCTCACGCCGCGCTTGATCGCCAGCTTGGTGACCCATCCGGCGGGGTCGACGACGACACTTGGGGCGAAGATTCTTGAGGCCATGCCCGTTGCGGAGTCAAAGGCGGTGAAGGCAGTCCCGGGCGCCAGCCCGTCCCCTGCGATCGACGACTCGTTCTGCCCGGAGAAATCCACCGAGTCGAACGTCGCCTCAAAGTCGCGCCGGAGCGACCGCAGGGTCTCAGCCTCCGCCCGGATCTGCGCGTCGTCGAGCTTGTTGGAGAGAACGGGGGCAAGGATGCCGGCCAGGACACCCAGTATCGCCACGGCGACCAGGAGCATCAGTAGGAACTCGGCCCTTGCGCCTCTCATGCTAGTGGATCCGGTTGACGACCTCCACCACGGGCAGAACAACCGCAAGGGCCACGCCGAGGACCCAGGCGAGCACCACGAGCAGGACGGCCGGCTCGATCAGCGAAAGGGCGACGGCCACCCGGTGTCGGGACTCGGACATGTAGTGCTCGGAAAGGCGCCCGAAGACCTCGGTCAGCGACCCCTCCGCGCTCCTGACGGCTAGGACCACTTCAGGGGCGAAGAGGCCCGCACGGTCGAAGGCGTCGCCGACAGGCGCGTTCTCGCGGACGGCCGCCGCCACGCCAATGAGGGCGGTGCGGTAGACCGCGTTGCCCGCGACCGCTGCGCACGCGTCCAGGGCCTCCACAATCCGGATGCCCGATCCGGCGAGCGCGCGGAAGGTGGCGCAGACCCGCGCCATCGCGAGCGCCTCGACGGCCCCACGGACCACCGGGATGCCAAGGAGCGCCCTGTCGCGAAGGGGCCTAAGGCGCGGCCCGCTTAAGGCCGCCACCGCCGCGAACGGTGCCGCAGCGGCTGCCAGCGAGAGAACGGGGTGAGCTGTGACAAAGTCGCTCGCGGCGAACATCGCTGCCGTCAGCCCGTTCGTCCTCTCGGCCCCGATGTCCCTTAGCATCTTCGAGAACCTCGGGAGCGTGAACGTGCACGCGAGCGCCGAGGCGCCCAAGGCCGTCAGGCAAACCAAGCACGGGTACATGAGTCCCCTCACCACCTCGCGGCGGATCTGCAGCATTTGCGCCGAGTAATTCCTGATGGCCCGGACGCCCTCGGGCAGCCGGCCCGCCGCCTCGTGCGCCGTCACCACGCCCACCATCGAGTCGCTGAAGACTCGGGGAAAGAGGCGGAGTGCGCCGCCGAAGCCGCCCGTTTCCTCCAGATGCCTCGCCACCTCGGTCCAGAGAACCCGCGAAGCGCCACTCGGCGCGCACTGCGCGAGAGTTCGGACGGCGGAATTGACCCTCACCCCGCTAGAAAGCATGAGCTCGAGGGAATCAAGCGAGGCGAGAAGCAGGGCGCCCGGGACCCGAACACGGGCGAGCCGGCGCCCCCGGGTCTCAACGCGGTGGATCTCGATCACGTAGGCCCTCTTCTCGGCCTCGATGTGCTCCGCGAAGCTCGCCATGTCGACCGCGTCTAGGACGAGCGTGCTCCGGCGGCCGGTGCGTCCTACGAGGTGTGCGCAATAGCGGGGCATGGTCGCAACGTTCAGGGCACCAGAATCCGCGTCGTGCGAGCCACCGGCAGGAGCACGAGCGACCCCGAGGCCTCCACTACGAGGCCCTCACGGAAGATGCCTCGGACCCGGAAGGCACCAAGGGGATCGCCCGGCGACACCAAATGCCCGTTCACGAGCCCGACTGGGCCGCGCTCCCCTCCGAGAATGATCCCCCCACAGGCGAATGCAGCCTCAGCTGGCGCCTCCCTGCGCCGCCCGCGCGCCACGAAGGGATTCGGGCAGTCCGATGGATCCCCGGCCCCAGGCACGGGCGCCGGAATCCAAACACGACCCGCCGGGTCCGGAACGAGGGTGCCCTGCGGCGCCGATTCGGGCGCCGAGGCAGGCCGGGCGTCGACCTCGGGCCCCGGAAGGCCGAAGCTTGTGACCACCCTGCTCGCAGCAGCCAAGGCGATCCCGGCCACGGGGACTCCGACCAGCACGACGTCATCCTCTGAGGCGGCCCGGGGAACCTCGATCGTACCCATGACCCTAGCCGCGGGCGATGCCGGGACGTAGGCATAGGGCGATTGGGGGCGTCCCGCCGCGGGGCAGAGCCCGAGCGCCAGGAGGATTAGGCGCGTCCTCATTGCTGGAACGCGAGCTCGATGGCGGGCGGGGTGGTAGCCGCCTGCGCGAGGGAGAACCGCGCGCCTCCCATCGTGAAGCCCATCGCCCCACCCTTAAGGCAAACCCATGTGCGGGAGGCCCCCATCTGGAGGAGCGCGGAGGCAAACGGTTCCATCGCCAGTTCGCCGCGGCACTGCCGGACTCGCTCGGCAAGCTCCCGCAGGGCGACCAGCACCCGCTCTTCCTCAGCCGAGAGGACTCTGAGCCCTTCGCCGGCGCTCATCGGGTGGTGTCCTCCACGGCCTTTCGCGCCTGCTCGACGGCAAGGGCCACGGCATCGAGCGCCGCGCGCTGGCGCGCGAGCCTCTCCGCCATCCGGGAGGACTCCCGCTTCTTCAGGGCGATGTCCCCCAGGAGGTCGTCGCGCTTCTTAAGCAATTCCCCGGCCTCCGCCCTCACCTGCTCGGCGGTCCGGTCGGTGCGCAGCCTCCTTCTAAGATCTGCGGCCCTCTCTGGGTCGTTCGTGAAAACCTCAAGGAAGGTCGGGTTCCCGTAGAGTTGCGCCACCTCCTCGACCGCCGCCCTCATTCGGGACAGCATCTCGTTGTACCGCGTTTGGGCGGCGTCTGCCGCGGGCGGTTGTCCGGGCTCGGCGGGCACGGCTGCGACACCGGCCGGCTCGCCACGGGCCACTTGTGCGGCGGAAAGTAAAAGCTGGAGGGCCCACAACCTCCAGATTCGCCCCTAGGGCTTCGTTGTTTGTCTCATAAAATAGCCGTTACCCGTTCTTATGGCGCACCGAAACCCCCACCCTGACCACCGCAAACCCGCCTGGGGCCTCCGGTCCCGCGGAGGCTAGCTCGATGCTCTCTAGCGTAACTCCCGCTAAGCCCTCGGCCCGCTCAATCGCGGCGAGGATCACCGGCCAGTCGCCCGTGCCCGCCTTCAGCATCCGAAGCGAGCTAACGATCGTCGTGAAGCCCTCATGCTTCTCGCTCCTGGACGTTTCCACCGACCAGCGCGTTCCGAGAATCCCGAGGAGTCGCTCCCAAGTGTCCGCAGGCCCGAGCCTCGAATCAAAACGGCGCTCCTCCTCGATGAGGGATTTAAGTCCCGCTTCATCAAATGCGGACAGCCCTGCGACGCG
Organism: uncultured Opitutaceae bacterium; assembly: GCA_903887455.1. Lineage (GTDB taxonomy): Bacteria > Verrucomicrobiota > Verrucomicrobiia > Opitutales > Opitutaceae > Palsa-1447. The sequence continues at coordinate 34,850 of CAISPT010000363.1, forward strand.
CTGCTCCAGCTCAGAAGCCCGGGCGCCGTGGTTTAGGCGCTCTGCGCGGATCCGGGAAAGCTCGACGGAACGTCCTGCGCCGGCGCCTACCGCCGCGCCCGCGCAAACGACGACGGCTAGCGCCAGGCCTCTCGAGTAGCTCGTTCGCGCCCTCATTGCTCAGGGGCCGCCATCCGGCCGCTAACCGTCAACCTCCTGGACTGCTTGTCATACACCCATCCCCCCGACATCGAGTCGAATCCCGCGGAGGACAGGCGTGCCCTCATCTCCTCGGGCCTGAAATCCTCCCCGAGCGCATTGGCCTCGATCCGGAACGCGTCCGACGAGGAGATCAACAGCGACCCGAGAACCACGGTGTCCGGGACCGCCGCTGCAAGGCGCCGCAGGGCCCCAGCGATGTCGGATTTGGGATGCTCCCCGGCCAGGCCCATACGGGACCTCAAGGCACCCATCCTCTCGCGGTTAGCCTCGAGCCGTGAGAGCTTCTCCGCGAGTAGCGTAAGATGCGCACGGTCCCGGGTCCCCTCCGAGGCCAGGCGCCTGCGCGCGGCGTCCGCGTCGAGGCCGAGTGCAACAGCCACAAGCACGGTCGCTGTGAGGGCGCAAGCGAGCGCCCTGTTCAGATTCCGTGGCGCCGGAAAGGTGCGCGCGAGGTTAGCAGGGTGCCTCGTATCTAGCGCCGCCGCCCGGTCGGCGAGGTCGTCAAGCCCGTACACCCCTGCGACTTTCGGGGACGAGGAGATCCGGTCCCAATGGGGGCATACGCACACCGGATCCCCTTGGACCACGGCCGCGATGGCACCGCCTTTGCCACGGCCCTCGCGGGAGGGATCTCCCAAGTCGTGCTCCAGGATGCCGAGGGAGCTGAGGATCACTGACCAGTCGCGTTCCAGAACGGGATCGACCCAAGCTCTGAAGGAACGCCGGCCGCCTAGGCAGGCAACAGCGACGAAACCCGGGACCAAAAAGAGGACCGTCTGGACGGCCCCGCCCGAGCAGACGCGGGCAAGTTCCGCCGCCGCGGTGAAAGCAGACCAAGCCGCGTCGACGGCGGCAACGTCGCCGTCCACGATTTTCGAGAGACCGGGCGTCATCTCGTAATGCATCAGCGTCTCGAAGGATCCCGAGGCTCCCGCCTGCGGCGGCTCCATGCCCCAGCCCAAGGCGTCCGAGCAGACTACCGGGTGCTCGCTCCTGACCCGGGCAAGCATGGCGAAAACCTTCCGCGACACGCGCGGAGTCTCAACCGCGGGATGGGCCATCCCCC
>CAISPT010000364.1 GCA_903887455.1 uncultured Opitutaceae bacterium
CGATCCTGATGCCGCTCTACATGCTTCCCCTTGCGCTGATCATATTCGCGGGGTGCGCGGCCATCCTTGTCGCGCCGGGCCTCAAGAACGGCGATTTGGCGCTGTTGACCGCGGTTCGCGCCACCTTCCAGCCATGGCTCCTGGGGGTTATAGGCGGGGCGGGGGCGTTGACGGCCATGGTACCCGCGGCGATTCAGATCCTGACGGCGTCGACGCTTCTGGCCAAGAACGTCTACCGGCCCCTGGTGTCGCCCTCAATGTCGGACGAAGCCGTCGGGAGGGTGGCCCGAGTGGCGGTCGTGGTCATCGCGGCCTTGGCCCTGTACCTTTCGGTGCACAGCTCGACCACCCTTGTCGGGCTTCTGCTTCTTGCATATTCCGGTGTGGGCCAGTTCGCCCCGGGCATCCTCCTGGGCCTCTATTCCAGCCGCGTAGGTGCAAGGGGCGTCCTTGTCGGCCTCCTGACCGGCCTATCGGTCACGGGGGCCCTTGTGTTCGCGCACCTCGACCCGTTTTGTGGCATCAACGCGGGCCTGGTGGGCCTCGCCGCAAATGTTGCGGTAGTGTCCCTGAGCATGCTCGTGCCAGGGGTTGACGGTGGATCGCCCGCAATAGCCGGAGACTCAGGGGACCCCTCTAGGGCTGCGGGCTCACCCTGACCGCGAATTCGCGGCTGATGGCGGTTCCCTCTCGGTTATGGACGGTCGCTTCGTAGAGTCCGGCGTCGGCGACCGATGCCGCCGGAATTCTAAGCGTGGGGCCGCGAGCCTCGGGAACCGGGCGGCCGTTGTGGAACCAGGCGTAGGTGAGGGGGGCTGTGCCCGTGGCGGCCAATTCGACGGCGAACGCGTCGCCCTGCCGAACCTCGTACTCGGGTAGGGGCTGCTTGGAAATGACGGGGACCGTGGCGCCCCTGATACCGGTCGGCGCCGAGCTGGGCGAGACGCTCAAGCCGCCCACCGTGTCCGTTGACCTGTGCCCGCGGAGGTCATCGGCCGTGGCGGTGAAAGTCAGGATGTCGCCGGCAAGCAGATCGGCAGGCGGCCTCCAAAACACGCGGAAAGGCGGACGGTCAGCCGTTCCAATGAGCTCATGCTGGCCGGGCCGGGAGGCTCGCTCCAGGGCGAAGGTCACCTCGGCAAAGCCGTCCCCGCCCGAGGTCTCGGCCACCAGCTCTAGGCGCGCTGGAAGGGTCTGGCCGTCCCGCTCCCTGGACGAAAGGGTGAGATTCTTCCCTTCGCTGACCCCTGTGAGGCGAACGCCGATCGGTCCAGGAGAGGTGTCGAGCGGGGTATCCGCCTTCCAAACGACGAGCTGGAGCGGCGCCAGTCCGATATCGGCAATCCCGGCTTTGTCCACCGCGAGCTCACCAGGGCCGGGGGAGACCGGCGAGGACGAGTCAAACACCAGGTGGAAACGCCGGGCGGCAGGCTGGCATGTCTGCAGCCTCACCGTCTGGCGGAAGTCCCGCGAATTGTTCGCGGCCACAAGGTACTCGGTGCGTTCGCCTCTCTCGATCCTGGAGAAGGCGAAGACGTGGGGGTTGCGGCTCTCTCGCAGGAGCATGGCTCCTCGAGAGAGCCCCGGGCTCGACTCGCGAAGGATCGAAAGCGAACGGATCGCGCGGTAAAAGGGATGCCCGTTGTCGAACTTGTCGTCCGCTCCGGTGCGCGTCGTGCCGAGGAGCCTCTCCTGCGCGAACTGGGGGGTCTTCGACGGGAACATGTCCTGGCGGGCCGAATTGTCATTGCCTGATCCCGCCATGCCCTGCTCGTCGCCGTAGTAGATGACCGGTTGACCCCGAACGGTGAGGAGGAGTTCCTGCCCCAGGAGGTCCAATGCCGCCATCCGCTCGGGGCTCGATCCGGGGTTGTCCAGCTTCAGGAAGTAGCCGAACCTCCCGTCGTCGTGGTTGCTGATGAAGGTTGTGGCGCTCTGGGCGCTGACGTCGTGCCCGGTGTAGAGGTCGTCCTCGGAGAAGAGCGCGTAGAGGTCGCCTGCGCCGCGCCCCTTCGAGACGAAGTCCCGGGCCCCGACGTAGAATCCGAAGTCGAGGGCGGCGTCCAGGGTCCCCGTCGTCGTGAACGCGCTCATCAGCTCCACGTTCTTGTCCATGTTGGCGACCTCGCCGAACATGAGGAAATCAGGCCTGCCCGCGGCAGCCGCGCGATCCCGGACCGCGGGCAGGAATGCCTGCCAGAACTCCATGTTCACATGGCGCACCGTGTCTATCCTGTAGCCGTCGATGCCGAACCTCTCGATCCAGCGGCTGTAGACGTCGATGAACCCCTTGACGACCCTCGGGCTCTCCGTGAAGACGTCGTCGAGTCCACCGAAGTCTCCGAACGTGGAGCTCTCGCCCTTGAAGGTGCTGTTGCCCCGGTTGTGGTAAAGGGTGACGTCGTTTAGCCAGTCGGGGGCCTTGGCGTGCGCGTCCTCCGTTGCGAGTGCCGGCGGATGCGGGAAGCTCCCCTCGGCGGAAAGGGCGGGAAACGCCTCGGCCGAGTTCACACCGTTGTATGCAACCGCCCGCGGGTCGAAGGGCCGTCCCGAGCCGTCCCGGTAGGGCGCCTCCGCCAGGCTGCGATAGGCTTCGGAGCCGTCGGCGCTCTTGATGATGTCTCCGGTGTGGTTGATCACGATGTCCAGGTAGACCTTAAGGCCCCTGGCGTGGGCCTGGTCCACAAAGGCACGGAACTCAGCCTCTGTGCCGAGATGGGGGTCAATACGCGTGAAATCCAGGATCCAGTACCCGTGGTATCCCGCCGAGCCCTTGATGAGCACCTGGTTTGTGAACGGCGGGGTGATCCAGATTGCGGTCGCCCCGAGACCTTTGATGTAGTCCAGCTTCGACGTCAGGCCCGCGAGGTCGCCCCCGTGAAAGTGGTTTATGTTAGTCGGGTCGAAGCCGCTTGCCTCCGGCCCGCCCGATATGCCCCCGGAGTCGTTCGAAGGAGTCCCGTTCTCGAAGCGGTCGGTTAGCACGAAATAGAAGACCTGTCCGGCGCCGGGGTGGGTGAACCGGGGTACGCTCACCGGAGCGGCCCGGTCGGGCTCCCCGTGCAATATGGGGACTGCGAGAGCGACTGCTGCAACCAGCGGACCGAGGAGGACCTGCCATGCCGGACGGGATACTTTGGACATTTTGGGGATCGCGGATCGGGGCACGCAATGGAGCTTTGCCCCTTGCACTGCGGAGTCAAAAAATCGCGACCCGAGAATTCATAGAGCACCGGGACAAAACCGCGGAGCCCTTGGCCCTGCTATCGGTTGACACGCCGCGGAATCGGTGGCGCAGTTTCGGCCCACCGCCGTGAGAGCCGACGCTACCCTCTCAAAGGACAATGCCCCGCGACGGGGGCGGGCCACCGCCAGGATCTGGCTCTTCAGGCTGCTGGCGGCCGTTGGCCTACCGGCCGCCCTATTCCTTGGGCTTGAGGCCGGGCTGCGCCTATTCGGTTTCGGCCAGTCCGTCAGGTTACTAATTCCGGATTCCAGGCCCGGTTTCCTCCGGTCCAATCCGGAGTTCGTCAGTTCGTTCCTTCCGGGCGGCTTCGATCTTCGCCCGCTAAATTTCCTGGTGGAGAAGAAAAAGCCGGCCAACACGCTACGGGTCGTCGTTCTCGGAGAATCCGCAGCCCAGGGCATTCCTGTCCCGGCGTTCGGGTTTGCGCCCCAGCTTCGCGCACAACTGCGGGCGCGCTACCCGGGGCGCAGCGTCGAGGTGATCAACTCCGGTATCGTCGCGATCAACTCGCACGTGGTCCGAAAGATTGCCTTAGAGCTCGCCGACATCTCGCCGGACCTTTTCGTCGTCTACATGGGCAACAACGAGGTTGTGGGCCCTTACGGACCGGGCTGCGCCTACCTTTCGCAGATGCCGCCCCTTTGGTTCATCAGGCTTAGCGTCGCCGTCCGGTCGACGCGCATAGGCCAACTGATTGGGCGTGCGGCCAGCCTGCTGGGAAGCCGGGGCCGAGAGGACTGGGGAGGGATGTCCATGTTCGTCAACAACGCGGTTCGTGGCGACGACCCCCGCCTGGAGGCCGTCTATAGAAATTTCGAGGCGAACCTACGCGACATCGTCCGAGCGGCGGGGACCGCTGGGGCTAGGACGGTCCTTTGCACCGTGGCATCGAATATCAGCGACTGCCCACCCCTGCTATCGCTTCACGGTTCCGGCTTGTCCGGGCAGGACCTCAACCGGTGGGAGAAGACCTACAGGCGGGGCAGGATCGAATGGTTGGGAGGGGACGTCACCAGGGCCTATTCCGACCTGTCCGAGGCCGAACGAATGGATCCCAACTTCGCGGACTGCGAATTTATGATAGGCTCGATGGAGCGGGACCGGGGAGACCTGTCGGCGGCGAGGAGGCATTTTCTGGCAGCGGAGCACTGGGACGCGCTCCGGTTTCGCCCGGATGTGCGGATTAATCAAATTGTCCGAAAGGTCGCGCGGGACTCGGGTGCCTCGACCGGACTGGTCGATCTCGCGCTTCAGCTCGGGTCCGACCCCGAGTCATTGGCGCCCCCGGCCGGCCGGGGCCTCTTTTTCGAGCATGTGCACTTCGACTGGCCTGGCAATTACGCCGTGGGTCGGGCGATGGGCGAGGCCTGTGTCCGCGCCCTTGGGGAGGCGCCCGCCCAAGGGACGGAATGGCTCGGGTCGGATTCCTGCGCGGCCGCCCTGGGCTACACGGAGAGGGAGCGCTTCACCGTGCTGCAAAAGGTTGCCGGCATCATCCAAAACCCGCCGTTCACCAACCAGCTTACCTACTGCGAGGACGAGGCCCGCCTTGTGCGGGATCTGGCGAGGTCCAAAGCGGACCGCGAGGATGCCGGCAGGGTAGCCACGGCGGAAAAGGTCGTCAGGGCCGCCCTGGATAAAGACCCGTCCAACCCTGACCTGATAAGGGAGCTTGAGGATATCGAGGACCAGAAGGGCGATTTGAACGCCGCCCTGGCGCTTTCCGTTCGGGCGCAGGAGGTTCAGCCCCTGAGCTACGCGCTCGCCGCGGATGAGGCCATCAAAAGGTCCAGACTGGGGCGCTATGATGAGGCAAGGGCGATACTCGACAGGACGGCAGCGACCTGCACCCAGCGGGACCTTGCCCTCATGGCCCCAGCCTACGCTGACCTCTTTTCCCGCACTAGACGCTTTGACGAGGGCCGCAGGTACCTGGAGAAGCTGCTTCAGGCGAGGCCCGGCGACATGGAACTGCGGATGGTCCTTGCCCGCTTGGAGAGGGTGGGGGGAAACAACCCCGCGGCCGAGGCGCAATACCGGTCGGTCCTTGCCGCGGACGCCGGCAACCAGGAGGCCCTGGAGGAATTGCTCAGTTTACTCGGGGCTTCGGGCGCTACCTCGCCGGCGGAGGAGCTTTCGATCTCCGGGTCTAGGACCCAGCCTCGCAACCAGACGAACCTGCTGAGGGCGGCCGTGCTTTTCGACAGGCGCCACGACGAGAGTGAGTCGGTGCGTTGCCTCTTGGCAGCCGAGCGCGCGGGTCCCTTCACGACTGGGGCCGAGATCAGCCTTGCCCGGAAGCTGCTAGGTGCCGGAAGGGCAGCCGAAGCGCTTGAGCACCTCGCGCAGGCCCGCCGAATCTCGGCATTCGAGGGCGACGGCTCAGCCACCGCCCCTATAGAGGCAGCCATTAAGAGAATCATGGCTCAGATGCGCTGAGTCCCGGAACGCGGGCGCGGATCCTTGGAGAGGGGCAGCGATCGGAGCACACCGCTGCCGGCGCTGGCCGGAATCTATCTGCTCTCTCTATATAAGTGTGTTGGTTGGCCTCGGCACGGCGTTTCAGGGCCTGACGCTTTGGGGCCAATCAAGGTTTTTTCCGGATCATCTCGGTTTTCTGCCGGAGTTGGAGGTAGTGAAATCCCGGGGAC
>CAISPT010000365.1 GCA_903887455.1 uncultured Opitutaceae bacterium
CGGGGCTCTCGTGGTGGACTCCACGATCTTCTGAAGGAGCGAGTTCGGAACCTGCTCGAAGTGGGACGGGGTGACCGAGGCGCTCGCGCGGCCCTTGGAGAGGGAGCGGATGTCGGTGACGTAGCCGAAGAGGGTCTCGAGTGGCACGGTCGAGCTGATGATGCAGGCGCCGGCCTTATTCTCCATGCCGAGGATCGTCCCGCGGCGGCGGTTGATGTCGCCGATTAGGTCGCCCTGGTAGTCCTCAGGAGTCGTCACCTCGACGCCCATGATGGGCTCGAGCAGGATCGGGGTGGCCTTCTTCATCGCGTCCTTGAACGCGAAGATGCCGGCCATCTTGAACGCGAGCTCCGACGAGTCGACCTCGTGGAAGGATCCGTCCGTGATCTTGACGATGATGTCGACGACCGGGTGGCCTGCGACGACGCCGTTGTTACAGCCCTCGTTGATGCCGTCGATCGCGGGCTTGATGAACTCCTTCGGGATCGAGCCGCCAACGGTCTCGTTCAAGATCTCGATGCCCTTGCCCTTCTCGTTCGGCTCAAGCGTGATGATGACGTGGCCGTACTGGCCCTTGCCGCCCGACTGGCGGATGAACTTGCCCTCGCCCTCGGCGCGGCTCTTGACGGTCTCGCGGTACGCGATCTGGGGCTTGCCCGAGGTGGCCTCCACCTTGAACTCGCGCTTCATTCGGTCGAGGATGATCTCCAGGTGGAGCTCGCCCATGCCGGAGAGGATGACCTGGCCGGTGTCGACGTCAGTCTTCACCTTGAGGGTCGGGTCCTCCGCCACGAGGCGCTGGAGGGCGGTGCCCATCTTCTCCTGGTCGGCCTTGGAGTTCGGCTCGATGGACATCGAGATGACCGGCTCCGGGAATGACGGCGGCTCAAGGCGGATGTCAAAGTCCTCGTCGCAGAGGGTGTCGCCCGTGATGACGTCCTTGACGCCGACCACAGCGCAGATGTCGCCGGCGTAGGCGACGTCGATTTCCTCGCGGTCTATGGCGCGCATGAGGACCAGGCGCGAGACGCGCTCGCTCCTGCGGGTGCGCGGGTTGTAGAGCGACATGCCCTTCTTGAGCATGCCGGTGTACACCCTGTAGAAAACGAGCTTTCCGACGAACGGGTCGGTCCAGAGCTTGAAGGCGAGTCCGGCGACCTTCGCCTTGTCGTCGACGACGGCCTCCACGTCCGTGCCGTCGCTGTCCTTGCCCTTCATCGGGGGCACGTCGATCGGGCTCGGCAGGTAATTGACGACGCAGTCCAGCACGCGCTGAATGCCCTTCTTCTTGAAGGCCGAGCCGGGGATGACGCCGAAGAACTTGAGCGAGATCGTGGCCTTGCGGATGGCGAGCATCAGCATCTCGACCGGGATCTCCGCGCCCTCGAGGTACTTCTCGGCAAGCTCGTCGTCGAAGTCGGAGACGGCCTCGATCAGGGCGTCGCGGTACTTCTTGGCCTCCTCGAGCTTGTCGGCCGGGATGGGCGACGTGATCGGGTTGAGCCCCAGCGGATCCTTGTCCTCGTCGAAGATGTAGGCGATCATCTGCACGAGATCGATCATGCCGGTGAAATTCTCCTCTGCGCCGATCGGCAGGAAGAGCGCGTGCGCGTTGCCCTTGAGCTTCACGCGGATGTCGTCGATCGACTTGAAGAAGTCGGCGCCCACGCGGTCCATCTTGTTGATGAAGGCGAGCCTCGGGACAGAGTACTTGTTGGCCTGGCGCCAGACCGTCTCGGACTGGGGCTGCACGCCGGCGACGGCGTCGAATACGGCGACGGCACCGTCAAGGACGCGGAGCGAGCGCTCCACCTCGGCCGTGAAGTCCACGTGGCCGGGGGTGTCGATGATGTTGATGCGCTGCTTGATGCCCTTCCAGGGGCCCCAGGACGCGTTCCATGCGCAGGAAATCGCGGCGGCGGTGATCGTGATCCCGCGCTCGCGCTCCTGCTCCATCCAGTCGGTCACCGTTGTTCCCTCGTGCACCTCGCCCATCTTGTGGACGGCGCCCGAGTAGAAGAGGATGCGCTCGGTCGTGGTGGTCTTGCCGGCATCAATGTGCGCGGCGATACCGATGTTGCGCGTCCACTCGAGCGGGAAAGGACGGTCGGGCGCGTTCTTCGCGGAGACCTTGGCCTTGTCTGTGACGACAGTGATGACAGGAGCTTCGACAGCGGACATGGGAGACAGGTGTTGGAGTTACCAGCGAAGATGGGCGAAGGCGCGGTTCGCCTGGGCCATCTTGTGCGTGTCTTCCTTCTTCTTCACCACCGTGCCCGTGTTGTTGTAGGCATCGATGATCTCGGCGGCGAGGGCGTCCTTCATCGTCGTGCCCTTGCGCGAGCCGGCGGCGTCGACGATCCAGCGGATCGCGAGGCTCTCCTGGCGCTCGAACGAAATCTCAATCGGAACCTGGTAGGTGGCGCCACCGACGCGGCGGCTCTTGACCTCAAGGCGGGGGCGGGCGTTCTCGAGCGCTCCCAGGAGGAGATCCACGGGATCACCCTTCTCGAGCTTCTCGGAGACCTTCTCGAAGGCCCCGTACACGATTCGCTGCGCAAGGTTCTTCTTGCCGCTCTTCATGATGACATTCACCAGGTGGGCGACAAGCGGGCTGTTGTACCGGATGTCGGGGGTGACGTTGCGTTTCTCTGCTCTGTGGCGGCGTGACATGGTCTAGAGTGCTTTAACCGGTTACTTCTTGGCCTCTTTCGGGCGCTTGACGCCGTACTTGGACCTGCTGCGGCGGCGTTTCTCGACACCCGTCGCATCCAGCGTGCCGCGCACGATGTGGTAGCGGACGCCGGGGAGATCCTTAACGCGTCCCCCGCGCACCAGGACGATCGAATGCTCCTGGAGGTTGTGGCCCTCGTCAGGGATGTAGGAAATGACCTCGTTGCCGTTCGTGAGCCTGACCTTGGCGACCTTACGGATGGCCGAATTCGGCTTCTTGGGGGTGCGGGTCATGACCTGCACGCACACGCCGCGGCGAAAGGGGTTACCTTCCAAGGCCGGGGACTTGGACTTGATGCGCATTTTGCGCCGGCCTTTGCGAACGAGCTGGTTGATGGTGGGCATACGAGACGGTTAGGAGTGGGAAATTGGGAAAAGAGGCTGAAACTA
>CAISPT010000366.1 GCA_903887455.1 uncultured Opitutaceae bacterium
CCACCTCCCTGGCCCGCGACTTCCTGCCCTCCAGCTGGGGCTACTACAGCCCCTCGATCGTCGAGATCTTCACGTTCTTCGGGACCTTCGGCGTCTTCTCGGTCCTCTTCCTCCTGTTCATCCGCTTCCTGCCGATCATGGCGATCGCGGAACTGAAGGCCGTGACGCCCCAGGCCGACCCGCACGCGGGCCACGACTCCTCACACTGACCATGGCTGAAAAACCCTACGGTCTCATAGCGACGTTCGACACCCCGGGGGCGCTCATGCACGCCGCCGAGCAGGTGCGCGACGCCGGGTACTCGAAGTGGGACTGCATCACGCCGTTCCCCGTCCACGGGCTGGACAAGGCGATGGGGGTCCGCCGCAGCAAGGTGCCGAGGATTTCGCTCGCCGGGGGCATCACCGGCTTCTGCACGGGCATGAGCATGATCTGGTTCATGGACCGCTTCGACTACCCGATCACGGTCGGCGGCAAGCCGCTCTTCAGCCCGCTCTTCGCCTTCCCGGTGTCCTACGAGCTCACGATCCTCTTCACGGCCTTTGCGACCATCGGCGGCATGTTCTTCCTGAACGGCCTGCCGATGCACTACCACCCGGTCCTCAACTACGAGGACATCCGCCGCGGCACCGACGACCTGTTCTTCCTCGTGATCGAGAAGGCGGACGCCCGGTACGACGCCGCCAACACGCGCGCCCTCCTGGAGAAGGTGGGCGGGACGCAGATAAAGGAGCTCGAGAGCTAAGCCCATGCGCACCCTTTATCTCTCCACCGCCTTTGTCGTGGTCCTCGTGGTCTCGATCCTCGGGTTCCGGGGAAGGACGTTCACGCACCCGCCGATGGACGTCTTCCCGGAGTGGCTCTTCCCCGGGATGAAGTACCAGCCGAAGCACACCCAGCAGACAGAGAGCGCCTTCTTTGCCGACGGCCGCTCCGACAGGGTGGCCCCGGCTGGCACCGTCGCCTCCTCCTTTGGCCCCGCCGGCCAGCCGCTCCGGGACGACGACTTCCGCTACCAGGGAAAGCTCCCCGACGGCTCCTTTGGCCGCGGCTTCCCGAAGGCGATCGCGGTCGACCTGAAGCTCCTCGAACGGGGCCGCGACCGGTTCACGATCTACTGCCAGCCCTGCCACGGCGCCGTGGGCGACGGCATGGGGATCACGAAGAAGTACGGCATGGGCGCCGTCCCGACCTACCACGACGACCGCCTCCGGAACATGCCGGAAGGGGAGATCTTCAACACGATCACGAACGGCAAGGGCCAGATGAACCCCTATTCGGACAAGCTTAAGCCGGACGACCGCTGGGCGGTCATCGCGTACGTGAGGGCCCTGCAGCGGGCACAGCAGGGGACCCTGGCCGACGTGCCGGCGGACGCCCCGGCCGACCAGAGGAAGGAGCTCGGACTCAAATGATCAAACCCGACTCATCCAAGGCCCTTTGGATCGGGATCGCCGGCATCGCCGTCACGGCGCTCGGCCTCCTGGTCTCCGGAGCTCACGTCGTCGCCACCGCGTGGCTGGTCGGCGTCGGCTTCTGGACGGCGATCGCCATCGGGATGCTGATGATGATCCTGATCCACCACATCTTCGATGCGGGCTGGTCGACGGTGCTCCGCCGGCAGTATGAGCACGGGGTGGCCGCGTTCCCGTGGCTTCTCCTGCTGTTCCTGCCGCTCGTCGCCGCCTCGTACTTGGGCAAGCACGACTTGATCTGGCCCTGGATGAACCCGGACCACCAGATCATCGGCGGGCACCAGGTGAAGGACGACCTCCTGTACGTGAAGAAGCACGCGTTCCTGAACCTGCCGCTCTTCACGATCGTGGCCTTCGGGTTCTACGGCCTCTGGATCTGGATCTCGGCGCGCCTGAGGAAGGCCTCCTTCACCCAGGACTCGGACGGCGACATCCGCTGGACGAAGATGAGCGGGAAGACCGCGGGCTTCGGCATCCCGATCGTCGCCCTGACTCTCACCGGAGCCGCCATCTACTGGTTCAAGAGCCTCGAGTACCACTGGTTCTCGACCATGTACGGCGTGTGGTTCTTCGCCAACTGCATGCGCGGGGCGCTCTCCTCGGGCGTCCTGATCATGATCTGGCTCTACAACCGGGGCGACTTTAAGGGGATCCTTAAGACCGACCACCTCTGGGCGATCGGCCAGTTGATGCTCACCTTCACGGTGTTCTGGGCCTACGTCTCCTTCTCGCAGTACTTCCTGATCTGGAACGCCAACGTGCCCGAGGAGACCTTCTGGTACAACATCCGCGAGTTCGGCGACTGGTGGTACGTGAGCCTGTTCCTGGTCTTCGGGAACTTCCTGCTCCCGTTCCTGCTCCTTCTTTCGTACCGCTACAAGGTCACGCACCGGACGATCCGCAGGATCGCCTACTTCGTCCTCTTCGTCGTGTTCGTCGACCTCTGCTACAACATCCTTCCGGCCCTCCAGGACAAGGACGGCAACCCGCTTCCCTTCCTCTCGATCAACCTCGTGTGGGCCATCACCTCCGTCATCGGGGTGGGCGGCATCGCGGTCGCCGCGTACCTGCGCAGCCTCCCGAGCACGAAGCTCATCCCGATCCGCGACCCGCGCATCGCCGAATGCCTGAACCACAATGAGTGACCAGAACATCCCCGCGCCGCGGCCTGTCTCCCTGGTGGCTATTGTCGCCCTGTTCGTCCTCCTGTCCCTCTTCGGGCTGGTAACGGTGCGCGTCTACACGCACCACCGCTCGGCGGCCCCCCAGAACGAGGCGCCCGAGAACCTGTCCAAGGACCTGGCCTGGAAGGCCACGCCTGAATTGCGTCAGGCGGCGCTCGCGGACCTCCGCGCGAAGCAGGCCGAACAGGCCGCAAGCTACGGCTGGGTGGACCAGAAGGCCGGGATCGTCCGGCTCCCGATCGACCGCGCCATGGAACTCGTGGTCCAGGAGCACCAGGGCAAATGACCATGAAGAGCGAATACTCTCCCACCGACAAGGCGTCCCGCTGGCCGATCCTCTTCCTCCTGATCTCGGGGGCGGTCTGGCTCGTCCTCGCCGGGATCTTTGGCCTCATCGCCTCGGTCCAGCTGCACTCGCCCGACTTCATGGCGGTGTGCCCAATCTTTACCTACGGCCGGACGGTCGCGATCGCCGAGACGGCCTTTGTCTACGGCTGGCTCGCCAACGCGGGCCTGGCGCTCGCGCTCTGGGTCCTCATGCGCCTCTCCGGTGAGCCGCTCCGCGCCCAGAACTGGGCCCTCGGGGGCACGGCCTTCTGGAACCTCTCGATCTTAGGGGCGGTGATTGGCCTTTCCCTCGGCGATCTTTCGGGCTTCGAGCTCCTCCAGCTCCCGTCCTACCTGCAGCTGATCCTCTTCTTCTCCTACGCCGCGATCGCGATCCCCGGGCTCCTCGCCTGGTCGGGTCGCCTCCGTCGGGTGTCCTTCGCGTCCCACTGGTACGCGGCCGCTGCGCTCTTCCTCTTCCCCTGGCTCCTCTCGATCGCCCACGTGATGCTCTTCTCGGCGCCGGTCCGGGGCGTCCTGCAGCCGATCGTCGCCGGCTGGTACGCCCAGTCGGTCTGGACGCTCGTCCTGGCGCCCCTGGCGCTCAGCATCGCGTACTTTGTCGTGCCAAAGGTGACCGGCAAGGTCCTCCCGAGCTATGAGTTCGCCTCGCTCGGCTTCTGGTGCCTGATCTTTGTCGGAGGCCTTACCGGCGGCCGCCACCTGGTCGGGGGCCCGGTCCCGGCCTGGATCTCGTCGCTTGCGGTCGTCTCCTGCGCGCTCCTCTTCTTCCACACGTTTGTCGTCCTCCTAAACCTCCGGGGCGCCTTTACGGCACCGGGCGTGGCTGTGAAATTCATCGCCTTCGGGATCGCGGCCTATGTTTTGGGCGCGGTCTTCGACACGGTGACCTCCTTCCACTCGGTGGCGGTGCAGACGCAGTTCACGTACTTTGACGAGGCCCAGAAACAGCTGGCGCTCTACGGGGCGGCCACCTCGATCCTCTTTGGCGGCGCGTACTTCGCGGTCCCCCGGATCACGGGGAAGGCCTGGCTTTCCCCGCTCCTGGTCCGCTCGCACTTGGTACTCTCCCTCCTCGGGATCATGCTGCTCGTGGTGTCACTCGCCTCCGCGGGGGCAGCGCAGAGCCACGACCTCCTGGACGCCTCGGTCCCGTTTGCGACCATCACGGCCCACACGCGTGATTCGCTCCTTGGGGTGACAGCCGCCCAGTTCCTCCTCCTCCTTGGCAACATCTGCTTCCTCGCCAACTTCTACGGGACGGCCTGCGAGATCCTGAACATCTCGCAACCGGCCACGTTCAGCCCGTCCTCGGCCATGGAGACCCCTGCGTCGTGAAGAACAACGTCATCTTTTTCCTAGGCCTCGTCTCTGCCCTCGCGATCTCGTGGGCCGGGATCGTCCTCGGCTCGAACGCCCAGCTGGGCGCCCTCGCGCCGTTCTACGACGACTCCGAGGGCGCCGCCTTCCCGCAGCGCCTGCCGGGCGTCGCTGCCCAGGGGCAGCTCGTCTACCGGGACCTTGGCTGCGCCGCCTGCCACACCCAGCAGGTCCGCCGCCCCGGGTTCGGGGTGGACAAGGAGCGCGGCTGGGGTGACCGCCAGAGTGTCGCCCGCGACTACATCTACCAGCCGGCCCCGCAGCTCGGGCTCTCCCGCATTGGCCCCGACCTCGCGAACCTGGCCGACCGGAAGCCGACGGCGCTCGACGCCTCGGACCTCTACCACCTGCTCTACGCCGGCGCCCCCGGGATGCCGACCTACCGCTTCCTCTTCGAGACGCGGACGCTAGGCGTCGGGGCCCAGGCTTCCGAGAAGGCCCTTAAGCTTGTCGGCGCCCTTGAGCCCAAGGCCGGCACCGAGGTCGTCCCGACGCCCCAGGCCGAGTCGCTCGTCGCCTACCTGTTGAGCCTCAAGAATCCCTACACCTATCCCGAAGCCGTGCCCTTCACGCCGACGGCGGCCGAGGGTGAGAACGGAGGGGCCAAATGAGCGAGCAGCCCAACGATCCGCGCCTGGACCAGGCCAAGGCAAGCGACGGGAGCGTCCTTGACGCCCACGAGACGGCCCTCAGCCGCCAGCACGCCGCCGACGGCGCCCGCTACCGGCTGCTCCCGATCGGCATCCTCTTCACCTTAAGCGGCCTGATCCTCTTTGCCGGGACCTACCTGAACCGGTACGCCGGCCACTACAGCGCCCGGATCTTTAACGAGAACGCCAAGCCCTCCACGGGGGCCGTGGTCGCCGTGAAGGCCGACCCGATCGCGCTCGGGAAGACCCAGTTCAACGCCGTCTGCATCACCTGCCACCAGGCGAACGGCCAGGGCATCGCCGGCATCTACCCGCCACTCGCGGGCTCCGAGTGGGTCAACGGACCCTCCGCCCGCGTGATCCGGATCGTCCTCTACGGGCTCAAGGGCACCGTGAATGTCGAGGGCCATGCCTACGGGGCGGCCGCGATGCCGGTCTTCGGCCAGGTGGCCGGAAGCGCCTACAATTGGAATGACGAGAAGATCGCCGCGGTCCTCACCTACGTGCGCCAGGAATGGGGCAACAAGGCCGGACCGATCACCGCCGATGAGGTTGCCGCGGTCCACAAGGCCGTCGGTGACCGCAAGGAGGAGAGCGAGACGGAACTCCTGGACCTGAAGTAGGTCCGGGAGTTGGGTTACGAGCAACCTATTCGGCCTCTGAATCCAGCAATCCGGGGACCGCGCGAGCGAATCTCTGGATGACCCAAGCAACCCAGCCGAAGGCCGCCGCCAGCGAGAGGTAGAATGCGGCCTTGAGCCCGAATGGCGCCTCAAACGTCAGGACGACGCGGGATTCGCCCGCCGGCACGCCGACCATGACAAGCCCAAGGGGGGACTCCCGCACCTGGCCCGGGGCACCGTTCACTAGGGCCCGGTACCAAGTCTGGTACATCCTGGGGGTCTCCAGCCAGCTTACGGACGGGGCAAGGACCCGGGCCTCGTAAGGGATCCAATTGTCGACCCTCACGGGGAGGTCGGAAAGGCGGTACTCCTCGACGCGGATACGGCCGAACGAATCCGACGGCTCGAGCGGACGAGGGACGGCCGGAAAGAAGTGCACCGAGAGCGCCTCGTTTGTTGCTCCGCTCGTCCAAAGGGAGAGCCGACGGGAGTGGGAGGCCCCGCTCCCGAACGCGAGAGGGCCCCCGAAATCCGGTAGTTGGTATTCGCGCAGGAAGGAGGGCCCGGATATCTGGAGGACGCCGGCGTCCGCTCCCGGATGATCGAACTCAAACTCGGCGATGTACCGCCGACCCGGCTCCAGAACGATGGGCTCGCGGACCTTCCATGCCTTTCCCGCATATTTCTCGTAGTCGACCTCGAAGGAATGGGTGGGGCCGTCCGCGGGATTAATCGGAATCGAGGCGGTGTTGCTCGATATCTCAGCCTGTGTGGCCCGGTCGAGGAGGCGGTTCTCGAGGTAGGGGTCAGCTACCCCGTGGGTGAAGGTGTCCGGCCTCCGCGGGAAGACGAGGTACGCGAACTGAGTCACCATCACGTTCTCGGACCGGAGCGGCGTTGTGGCGCTCTCGAGGGTGCGGCGGTTCTCCGAACCCACGGCGAAGCGGTGCGCCTGCAAAAGGCTCCATGAGCAGAGAAGCCCCATAATGAGTGCCTGCCCGCGGCGCTTTGGGACGAGTAGCGGTACCGCGAGGGCGCCCGCAAAGACCAGCGAACCTGCGAGTGGGAGGTAGAGTCGGTTCATGACCCAGTTGCCTGTGGTGTTGCGGACGAAGGCCGGGACGGCACGCCAGAGGGCCCCGGTAAGGCCAGGGATAGGTGTCACCAGGGCGATCAAGAGGCAGGCCATGGTCAGCAGAACCCTAAGGTCGCGCCGCTGGGTGCGGGTGACCGCCCAGGCCGCGAGCGCGAATAGGAGCCAGAGCGAATAGCCGGCCTGGAAATCAGAAAGCGAGCGGCCGTCGTGGCTAAGCGGCAGGAGGGTATTGGGAAAGGCCTGATTCAGGAAATACATGACAGTCCCGGCCGTGGCTTCCTGGAAGCTCGCGGACTTGACGCCCGCCTTGGGCGGGAAAAACAGGACCGAGACCACGGGGTAGGCGGCAATGGCGCCGAAGACAGCCGCCGCCAGCACCGCGCGCCTCGCCCCAACAATCCCTGGCCGCTGGAGGAGAAAGATGTAGAGGTACGAGATCCCCACAAGGAGCGTGCACCAGAGAGCGATGGGGGTGTGCCCCCACCACATGGCCCCAAGGGCGCCGCCAGTGAGGAGGAGCGACGTCAGGTCTGCCTTGCGGTGGGCACGCGCGAGGCCGTAGAGGGCAACCGGCAGAAACGGCACGGTCATCCACGACATGTAGAGGTCGGTGTTGTACACCATCCCGAGGACGCCCGGGCAGCTTGCGAAAAGAAGGGCAAGCCCGCAGGCGAGCCACCGGCGGCCGGGGATCAGGGCCGACAGGGAGGCATAGCAGATGGCGATCGCCGCAAGCGCCTGGAGGCTGAGCAGCAGGTTCTGCACGGCGAAGCCGCCGAGCGTCCGGAACGTGAGCGTGTCGACCAGGGCCCCGAGATAATGGAAGGCGGGGGCCACGCGAAGGGGATAGATTGCACCGTTAAACTGGTAGGGGCTCTGGCCCACAAAAACGGGGAAGACACCCTTTCGCACCTGCTCGATCATGTCCGCCAGCATGGTACCGTACCAGAGGGCGTCCGGGGTACCCTGCAGGACGATCGTGAAGAACGGCCGCATGAGGAAGACCCAGGCTACGCCAAGCGCGATCAGCCTGAGGTTCTCGGCAATGGAGCACCGGTAGCGCCGGAGAATCGCGAGAGCCCCCGTGTAGGCGAGGAGGCTTAGGAACAGGTAGAGAAGCAATACGCGCTCGGCGGCCGTATGGGCCGGGTTACCTCCGCCCTGCGCCGCCTCTGGGGGGAGGAATCCCCTTACCGGGCCAAGGAATAGGCCGAGGATCAGGAGATAGCC
>CAISPT010000367.1 GCA_903887455.1 uncultured Opitutaceae bacterium
CGTTACACCCGAAGGGCCGCGCATGAGCAGGCGGCGGAGCTGATCGAGGTGGCTAGGCGCGAAGCGGCCGTTGCGGCCGGTGAGGTCCAGCAGAAGGCCGAATCCGAGATTCAGGAGAAGCGGGCCGAGCTGAACCGTGAATTCGACCGCCGTGAGATCGAGTCCGACGTCAGGCTCAGGGAAATCAAGGCCCACGAGGAGTCGCTCGCCCTCCTCGACTTCCAGCTTGAGCAGCGCCAGGAGCGCCTGAACCGCGAAAACGCGGCGATCCGGCAGGCCCGCGACGCGATCCGAGACCTCTCGAAGAACGTGCGCAAGCGCTTGGAGGGCGTCTCGCAGCTCGACGGCGAGGAGGTGAGGAAGCAGCTGCGCGAGGAGGTCCTCCTCGAGTGCCAGGACGAGCTTAGGGCGATGCGCCGCGACATGCTCGAGAAGAGCGAGCAGGAGCTCCAGACCCAGTCCCGAAGGATCCTGATCGCCTCGATGCAGCGGCTTGCCAGCAAGCCGAACACCGACCTCACGGCCTCCCTGGTCCACCTCCCGAGCGAGGACATGAAGGGCAGGCTGATCGGGCGCGAGGGCCGCAACATCAAGTCCTTTGAGGCGGCCACCGGCGTCACCCTCCTTATCGACGAGTCCCCGCAGCTGGTCCTTCTCTCCTCGTTCGACCCGGTGCGCCGCGAGATCGCGCGCAACGCGCTCGAGGCCCTCGTGAAGGACGGGCGCATCCACCCGGCGAGCATCGAGGAGTACGTGAAGCGGGCCCAGGATGAGATCGACCTGGCAACCACTCAGGCCGGAGAGGACGCGGTCAACAAGCTCAACGTGAACGGACTCCATCCCGAGATCATCAAGCTCCTCGGCAAGCTCCGTTACCGGTTCTCCTACAACCAGAACGTGCTCGACCACTCGGTCGAGACGGCGTTCCTTGCGTCCCTCATCGCCAGCGAAATCGGGCTCGACCCGAACCTGGCCAAGAGGGCGGGGCTCCTCCACGACATCGGCAAGGCCGTGTCCGGGGAGATGGAGGGCAGCCACGCCGGCATCGGCGCCGAGTTCATCAAGAGGCACGGGGAGACCCCTATCGTCGTGAACGCGGTGGCGGCCCACCACGAGGAAGTGAAGCCCGAGACGATCTATGCCGGCCTCGTGATCCTCGCCGACACGATCTCGGCGACACGCCCCGGTGCGCGCGCCGAGTCGATGGAGAGCTACATCCAGCGCCTGAAGCGCCTGGAGGAGCTCGCGATGTCGATCGAGGGCGTCCAGCAGGCCTTCGCCATCCAGGCCGGGCGCGAGATCCGAGCGGTGGTGTCGCCCCAGGGCGTCACCGACGACCGCGCCAGGGAGATTGCAAAGGAACTCCGTCGCCGCATCGAGGCCGAGCTCCAGTACCCGAGCACCATCAAGATTACCGTGATCCGGGAGTCCAGGTACACGGAGACAGCCACCTAGTCGCCAATTACCATGGAAGCACACCTGATCGAAGTTCTCGGAATGTTGGTCAGGTGGCTTCACGTGATCGCCGGCGTCTGCTGGATCGGCAGCTCCTTCTACTTTGTCTGGCTGGACCACAGCTTGGACGCCCCGGAGCCCGATTCGGACGAGGCAAAGAAGGGCGTCTCGGGCGAGCTCTGGGCGGTCCACGGAGGCGGGTTCTACAACCCGCAGAAGTATGCCGTGGCCCCGGCGAAGCTCCCGCAGAAGCTCCACTGGTTCATGTGGGAGGCCTACACGACGTGGCTGACCGGCACGGCGCTCCTGGTCCTCGTCTACTGGCTGAACGCCAGGTCGATGATGGTGGACCCGTCGATTGCCGAACTCACGACCCACCAGGCGATCGCCATCGGCTTCGGGAGCATGGTGGTCTCGTGGTTCGTCTACGACCTCCTCTGCCGCTCGCCCCTCGGCCGCCACGACGGGATCGTCGCCGTCGTCGTCTACGGGCTCCTGACTCTCCTCGCCTGGGAGCTCACCCGGCTCCTCGGGGGAAGGGCCGCGTTCATCCACGTCGGGGCCGCCATCGGCACGATCATGGCTGCCAACGTCTTCTTCCTGATCATCCCGGGACAGCGCCGGATGGTGGCGGCGATGCGCGCCGGCCAGAAGCCGAACCCGATTGACGGCATCCGCGGCAAGCAGCGGAGCGTCCACAACAACTATTTCACCCTGCCGGTCGTGTTCATCATGATCAGCAACCACTACGCGGCGACCTACAGCCACCCGCAGGCCTGGGCCATCCTCGCGCTCATTTGCGGCGCCGGCGTGCTGATCCGCCACTACTTCAATCGCGAGCACAAGGGCGCCCACCCCTACGGATATCTGGTGGCCGGCGGTGCGCTAATTGCGGTCGTCGCCGTGTGGACGGCCCCGCACGTCCAGGCGCTTCCCCCGGTGAGCGGACCGGTCACGTTCAACCGGGTAAGGACGATCGTGGGCCAGCGCTGCGTGGCGTG
Organism: uncultured Opitutaceae bacterium; assembly: GCA_903887455.1. Classification (GTDB taxonomy): domain Bacteria; phylum Verrucomicrobiota; class Verrucomicrobiia; order Opitutales; family Opitutaceae; genus Palsa-1447. The sequence continues at coordinate 2,457 of CAISPT010000367.1, forward strand.
CCACTCGCAGACCCCCACCTTTCCCGGCATCACCCAGCCACCGGCGGGCGTCGTCCTCACGCTCCCGTCGGGGATCGTCCAGAACGCCCAGCGCATCTACCAACAGGTGGTAGTGACCCGCATCATGCCGCTTGGAAACGCGACGCAGATCACCGACGAGGAGCGCGCGGTGATCGCGGCCTGGGTGACCTCAGGGGCGCCCGCTAACTAGGCCCCAAGGGCCTCGATCACCTGGCGGTGCAGGTCGGGCGTGGCCGCCGCCACGATCGAATCGGCCGGGTAGGCGGGTCCGCCCTTGGAGTCGGTGATCACGCCCCCTGCGCCCCGGATCACGGGCACAAGGGCCGCGATGTCCCAGAGGTGCATCAGGGGGTCGTACATGACGTCGGCCCTGCCCGTGGCGACAAGAAGGTAACCGTAGCAGTCGCCCCACGAGCGGGCAACGGCCGCCCTGCCCATGATCCCCGCAAACCCGCGGCACTGCGGAAGCGTGTTGATGAGCGACGGGTCGCTCGTGAGGACCGTGGCTTCCTCGATCCGCGCGACCGTCCTGGACCTGACCACCCGCCCATTCAGTGTCGCCGTCACGTTGTCGCCCATTAGGAGCTGCCCCAAGATAGGCTGGTGGATGCAGCCGAGGACGGGCTCCCCGTTGTGAAGGAGGCCGATCAGGGTTCCGAACAGGGGCACCCCCGCGACAAAGGACTTCGTCCC
>CAISPT010000368.1 GCA_903887455.1 uncultured Opitutaceae bacterium
CTTCCCCTCGAGCCAGGCGAGCATCCTGTCCCTCTTGCTCACGTTGGAGGCAGTGGGCTCCGGGCCCGCGAGGAGCCTCCTGCCGCCCGCCATGAGGGCCGCGGTTCCCATGAGAGAAGTCCGAATGAACGCCCTGCGGTGCATCTTCATACCGGACGCTAGCCACGAAATCCCGCCGGGCTCAATCCCCAAGGCCGGCGATGGTGTTGCCCTGCCGGAGGCCGACCATCTTCACAAAGGCCTCGGCAGCCTTCACGCCGAGCTGCATCCCGCGGTACTCCTCCATGATCGCCTGATTGCCCGGAATCCCAGGGCCGTAGATCTCCGCAGGCCTCTGGCTCACGTGGCATTCGACTGCCCTGCGCTTAAGTTCGCGAACAGCAGTGATGTCGACCAAGTCCGTCGGGTGGAAGTTCATCGTCTCGACCCCGGAGCCGACCTCGAAGAAATAGAGCTCGAACTTCACCTTCGCCCGCATCCAGACCTGGATCGTCAGCAGGCTCGCGCACTGGTGGTCCTTGTGCGAGTCGATCGGCCAGTGGGTGAATACAATGTCGGGCCTCTCCCCTGCCAGAAGCTCCTCCATTTTCAACACCCAGGCATTGTCGACGACTGCCGATCCATCGATCTGTCCCACGAAGACCGGCCTTGCGCCGAGGACCTTGCAGGCGGCGACCGCCTCGGCCGTGCGGATTCCCGCCGCCTCGTCGTAGGTCTTTCCTTCAACCCCGGCTTCCCCGCGGTTGAAGTAGATGTTAGAGACCGAATGCCCGGCGGCTGCGAAAAGCGCCAGGGTGCCCCCTGGGCCAGCCTCGGGGTCACCCGGGTGGCCGCCCACGCAAGCGACCCTAAGCGGCTTCACGCCACCAAGCTCTCCCGCCCCAAGCCCGGCCGATGCCAGCGACAGGGTCCCGAGTCCCGCGGCCGCCTGCTGGAGAAAGGTTCTGCGGGATGAAGGTTCCATGATTGGGATTGGGTTTGGATGTTCGACGTCGGAGCGGCAACGGCTCCACTCCATCGAGTTCAAAATGGCACACACTTGCGCGGCCTCCGGAGGTTCGAGGATAAGCGCCCCATAGGCGACGATTTTCAGGCTTTCCCTGACACCTCCTGATTTGTCCAGAACCAAAGCTTTTCGATCAAATGCAACTCCAAGTGGTTAACGCGCGAAACCAGTAAATATATCTTTTTACGATGAAAGATACATACAGCATCAAGGATCTCCAAAGGGAGACTGCATCGGCCATCAACGCCGCAGAGAGCGGAGCGCTTGTTACTTTGACACGACACGACCGTCCCGTGGCACATATTATATCCGCCACGCGCCTGGGCGGTATTCTCGAGACGATGGAGTTGCTCGCCGATGCCAACTTCAATCGTCAGCTGAAGCTTCTCAGATCCGGCAAGCTTAAGTTCCGTCCCGCTTCCTCCCTTGCCGACTAAAGTCCCCACTCCGCCGATGGTGTGATCCCGAAGCCGAATGCACCGACTCAGCATCGTTGCCACCTATCTGGGGGGGCCGGTCCGGCCCGGGTAGCTATGGAAAGCCTGGCACCCCCGCGGCCTTCGCAGCCTGGGCGAGCGCTCTATCCGTTGTGGCGAGAGCCGCTCCGCGTCGCATCGCCAACTCCAGATAAGCTGCATCATAGACAGTAAGCCCATATTGGCGGGCCAGGGCGGCCGTGTCCCGACCTACGCGCAGCGCGGTCTCATCGTCGACTATAACGGGAAGCGCCGAGATCAGGTTCAAGGCCTCGGTGATTTCGGCCTGCGACGCACGTTTTCGCCTTTCGGCCATGATCAAACCGTTGGCGACCTCGACGCTCCAGTGCGCCGGTACAAACGTGGCAACGCCGCTCTCGATTGCATCAAGGGCCTTCAAGGCATCCGCACCTCGTTCGTCCCTCAGCACAAAGCCGAGAGCCGTGGAACCGTCGACCACAAGCGCCTTCATGCGTCAGATCCGCCGACCCTCGCTGATCAGATCCCGCACCGATTCCCCCTTTTCAAGGGAAATCCGGGATCGGAGCGCGCGGATGCGGGCATAGACCGTTCGGTCTATCGCACTGCCGCCCGCAGGAACGAGGCGCGCAACATCCTTCGCATGCCGCGTGATCGTTATCTCGCGACCGCGCTCCACCAGATCAAGGAGCTCGCAGAGTTTGGTCTTGGCCTCATAGGCCCCGACAGTTTTTGCCGACTTGAGCAATGCGGTGGTCATTTTTGATATTTTAGACTGGTCTTACGACTAGTCTAACTCTCGCGAAACGCAAGCAATCAAATTTAAGTACATAGACTGCAGCAAACTCTTGTATGACCGGGGTGCGGGTCGGCCCTCCCTGCCGGCTTTCGTCGCCGATCAGGGCGCACACGTCGCATCCATTGCAGCGCTCGCTCTCATCTTCGTGCGCATTGAGGGCCCGTGCTCTTGGCAATCGATGTTTGGGAACCGCGTTCTTTGCCTCTTCGTTCTCCTGTCGGGAGCCATTTTATGCGTCCAGTCCGCGTCTGTGATGATCGGTCTTCGGGTCCAAGCTTACCTTGACCAGATGAAAGGCAACGAAAGCAGGGGCCTCGAGAATGGGGGGCGCACGATAGGACAATGGGAACGGGGGCTGATATTTCTTTTTGTTATGGTCAATATACCTAGCGCAGTCGGATTCCTGGTCACTGCGAAATCCATCTTTCGGTTCGGCGAACTCACTAACAGCCATAACCGGAAGGAGGCCGAATACATCACCATTGGGACGCTGATGAGCTTCGGCATCGCGTTCGCTGTCTCCCTTGCAACAAGGTTCGTCATCACCCGGCTTTACCGACCCTAGGCTCCTCCAGAGGGTTTGAGCGTGAGCCATACTTCGGGGCTCTGGCTTCGTAACTTTGGCGTAGACCCCCCGACCCTTGCGCCTCGCCTGGTGTTGGAAGTGCTAGATTCAAAATGGCGGAGAGAGGGGGATTCGAA
>CAISPT010000369.1 GCA_903887455.1 uncultured Opitutaceae bacterium
ACATCGCGGCTCGCGGTATCGACGTGGCGGGAGTGACGCACGTGATCAACTACGACGTGCCCGAGAATCCCGAGGACTACGTCCATCGCATCGGCCGCACGGGCAGGGCCCAGGCCGTGGGCGACGCCTTCACGCTGGCGACCCCGGAGAACAACTCAGACGTCAGGGCCATAGAGCGTTTCATCGGCCAGGAGATTCCCAGGCTCAAGCTCGAGGGCTTCGGCTACAAGTCCGCCTCCGACTTTCCTCCGAGGCCTGCCCAGCAGCAGCGCAGGGGCGGCGGTGGAGGCGGCGGGGGAGGGGGCGGCGGCCGCCAGGGACGACCGAGCGCGCCGCATCCTAGGGGTAAGCCGGGTGCCCATTGGGCGCGCCGGTAGCCCCGAAGGCTACTTCTTCTGCCCGTAGTAGGCGGAGCTCCCGTGCTTCCTGTTGAAGTGCCGGTCGAGGAGCGCCGACGGGAACTTCCCGCCCCGCGCCCCGAGGGCTAGGGTCTCCGAGGCCAGGTGCGCGCAGAGCTCTAGCGCCACCGCGTTCTCGACGGCCTTGGCCGCGGTCTCTCCCCAGGTGAAGGGTCCGTGCCGGGCGACAAGGACGGCCGGGATCTGGCCGGGGTCCAGGCGCGCAAAGCGCTCCACGATGACTCTGCCGGTCTCCACCTCGTAGGGACCCCGGATCTCGAGGCCCCTCATGTCGCGCGTCACCGGTACCGGGCCGTTGAAATAATCGGCGTGGGTCGTGCCGAGCACGGGGATCGGCGCGCAGGCCTGGGCGAAGGAGGTCGCGTGGACCGAGTGGGTGTGGACGACCCCCCCGATTCGGGTGAACGCCGTGTAGAGCACGACGTGGGTCGGCGTGTCCGACGACGGCCTGAGGCGGCCCTCCACGATTTCACCCTCAAGGTCCACGAGCACCATGTCGGAGGCCTTCAGGACGTCGTAGCCGACCCCGCTCGGCTTGATCGCCAGGATGCCCCGGCCCCTGTCGATCGCGCTCGCGTTGCCGAAGTTGAGGTGAACCAAGCCGTGGGACGGCAGGAGGAGGTTCGCCTCGAAGGCCTCGCGTTTGAGTTCGGTCAGCATGACGGGTGTGCTGCTGCTATTGGGAGTCAGGCCCTGCCGATGGGCGCAAGGTGATAATAGGCCTCGTTCCAGCGTATCTCCTTCTCGAACTCGGCAAGCCTCGTCTCGCGGTCGATGAGCAGCATCTCGATGCCGGCGATCTCGGCAAAGTCGCGAAGATGCTCGGCGGTGACGGAGTAGCTGAAGGCGGTGTGGTGGGCTCCGCCTGCGCGGATCCAGGCGCCGCATGCGGTCTTGAAGTCCGGTCGGCACTTCCAGACCGCCCGAGCCACCGGCAGCTTCGGCAGAGGGGCAGGGGGCTCGACCACGTCGACCTCGTTCACGATCAGCCGGAACCTGTTGCCGAGGTCCACGAGCGAGGCGTTGAGGGCGGCTCCAGCCGGTGCGTTGAACACGAGGCGCGCCGGGTCCTCCTTGCCCCCGATCCCTAGGGGGTGGACCTCGAGCGAGGGCTTCCCTGCCGCGATCGACTCGCAGATCTCAAGCATGTGGGCCCCGAGCACGAGGCTTCCCGACGGGTGAAGGTGGTAGGTGTAGTCCTCCATGAACGACGTCCCCCCCGGAAGGCCCTGGCCGACCACCTTCATCATGCGCAGGAGCGCGCATGTCTTCCAGTCGCCCTCGGCCCCGAAGCCGTAGCCCTCGGCCATCAGCCGCTGGACGGCCAGCCCCGGCAGCTGGCGGAGCCCGTGGAGGTCCTCGAAGGTCGTCGTGAAGCCCTTGAACCCGCCCGCCTCGAGGAACGCGCGAAGGCCGAGCTCGATCCGGGCGGCGTCCTTGAGGGACCGGTGCCGCCTGGCCCCGCGTCGGAGGGACGGGGCGACGTCGTAGAGCTCGGCGTACTCGGCGCAGAGCCGGTCGACCTCTGAATCGGAGACCGAGTCGACGGCCTTCACCAGGTCGCCAACCCCGTAGCCGTCGACCTGGTAGCCGAACAGCACCTCGGCCGAGACCTTGTTGCCCTCCGTCACGGCCACCCTGCGCATGTTGTCGCCAAACCGTGCGAACCTGGCGCCCTGCGCGTCGTGCCAACCGCGGACGACCCTCATCCACGAGCAGAGCCGGTCCCTCACCTCCGGGTCCTGCCAGTGACCGACGATGATCTTCCGGGGAAGGCGCATCCTGGCATGGATGAAGCCCGCCTCGCGGTCGCCGTGGGCGGCCTGGTTGAGGTTCATGAAGTCCATGTCGATCTCCGACCACGGCAGGTCCCTGTTAAACTGCGTGTGGAGGTGGGCGAAGGGCTTGCGCAGCAGCGAGAGGCCCCCGATCCACATCCGGGAGGGCGAGAAGGTGTGCATCCACAGCACAAGACCCGCGCACTCCGGGTCCTGGTTCGCCTCGAGGCAGAGGGCCCTCACGCCCTCCGAGGTCGTCAGGAGCGACTTGAATTCTATCGGCATCGGGATCCCCTTGGTGCCGTTCAGGGACCTCGCGATCACCCGCGAGTTCGCGGCGACCTGTTTGAGGGGGCCGGGTCCGTAGAGCTCCTGCGAGCCGGTGACCAGCCATACCACTTGCCTCTGGGGTTTCTTCATAAAATCGGGGGGCATCACCGCCGGCTCGCGACGGCCCTCAGCTCGAGGAGGCGCTTCATCACGGCGGACATGTCCGAGGACTTGCTGACGCCTCCGAAGGCGTCGTGGAGCGTGCAGTAGAGGGCGTAGAGTTGGCTGTAGGTGCGCCGGCGGCGCGCATCAGGCCTGTACGTTGCCGTCCCAAGCCGCGTCATCGCACGCTGGGCCGCCGCAAAACTGCGGTGCTCCCCGGCGAGCACTGCCGCGCTGATGGCCGAACCGAGCGCGCAGGCCTGGCTTGAGCCCGCAACGTGGAGCGTGCATCCGGTCACGTCCGCGTAGATCTGCATGAGAAGCGGGTTCTTCTCGGCGATTCCCCCGGCGCAGACGATCCTGCGAATGGGCACGCCGTACTCCCGAATCCGCTCGACGATCCTTCGCGCCCCGAAGGCGGTGGCCTCGATGAGCGCGCGGTAGACCTCGGCCTGCGTGGTGTGGAGGGTGCAGCCCACCAGCAGTCCCGTGAGGCGCGGGTCGACGAGGATCGTCCGGTTGCCGTTGTGCCAGTCGAGGGCGAGCAGGCCGGACTCCGCCGGCTCGAGGCGCGACGCTTCTAGCGTGAGCTTTGCGTGGAGGCCCTTGTCGCCCCCACAGAGCGTCTCCGTCCACCAGCTGAAGATGTCCCCCACGGCCGACTGCCCGGCCTCGATCCCGTAGTAGCCGGGCAGGATGGCTCCGGGCACGATTCCGCAAATCCCCGGGATGTCGGGCACCCGCTTCTTCGCCGACACGACCGCGCAGTCGCACGTGGACGTCCCGATGACCTTCACCAGCGTCCCCTCCCTTACCCCGCAGGCGATGGCGCCGTAGTGCACGTCGAACTCGCCGATGGCCACCGGAATGCCCGCGGGCAGGCCGAGAAGCCCCGCCCACTCAGAGCAGAGGGATCCCGCCGCCGTCGTCGCGTCGTGCGCCCGGTCGTAGAGCCTGTCCCTGAGGCCGGCCAGCTTCGGATCGAGGGAGGAGAGGAACTTCTTGTCGGGAAGCCCGCCCCACTCGTCGCTGTACAGGGCCTTGTGGCCCGCCGCGCAGATGCCCCGCACCACTTGGGTCGGGTCGGTGACGCCGGCCAGCGTGGCCGGGATCCAGTCGGAGAGCTCGACCCAGGAGTAGGCGGCGTCAAAGACCTCGGGGGAAACCGAGAGGCAGCGCCAGATCTTAGACCAGAACCATTCCGAGGAGTAGCGGTTGCCGCACTTCGCGATGTAGTTGGGTCTAGTTTTGGCCGCCTTGTCCGTGATGAGCGCGGCCTCCCGCCAGCTCGTGTGGTCCTTCCAGAGCCAGCACTGCGCGGCGAGGTTCCGGCGCCACTTGGGGCTCATCGCCAGGGGGCGGTTCCGCCTGTCGACGGGTATCGGGCTCGAGCCGGTCGTGTCGACCCCGATCCCGACCACCGCCCCCGGTGTGAAGCCTCGGGTGCGCCGCGCCTTTGCAAGCGCCGCAGAGACGCACTCCCTCATCGCCTCAAGGTAGTCGCCTGGGTACTGGCGGGCGAGATGCGCATCCTTGGGGTCGAGGAGCACTCCCTGGCGGCCGCTCCGGTAGTTGGCCACGGCGCTCCCGAGCTCCGCGCCGTCGCGGGTGCGCACCACCAGGGCGCGCGCTGAGTTCGTTCCGAAGTCGATGCCTAGGGTGAAAGACATGGTATCCTTTGGGGTAGTGGCGACGGTAGGCCGCCGACCGTGCTACACGATCCTGTGTTGACTGGACGGTAAAGTGAACCGAAGGTCGCCACGCTCGCCCGGCGAACCGTACGGTTCGCCCGGTTTTTCGCAGGCAACCCCAACCCCGCTCGCAGCCCACAAGCTATGGCCCCGTCCTCCGCAACGCTCACACCCCTCGACTGGCTGGCGATCGCCCTGTACTTCGGCCTCCTCCTTGGAGTGGCCACCTGGGTCGTCCGAAAGAACAAGGACACCGCCGCCGACTACTTCCTGGCGGGCCGGAACCTGGGCTGGTGGGTGATCGGCGCGTCGATCTTTGCGTCCAACATCGGCAGCGAGCACATCGTGGGCCTTGCTGGATCGGGCGCCTCCGACGGGGTGGCGCTCGCCCACTACGAGCTCCACGCGTGGTGCCTGCTTGTTCTCGCCTGGGTGTTCGTCCCGTTCTACTCGCGCGCGCTCGTCTTCACCATGCCCGAGTTCCTGGAGCGGCGCTTCAGCCCGGGCTCGCGCTACGTCCTTTCGGTCGTGTCGATCATCACATTCATCGTCTCGAAGATCGCCGTGGGCATCTTCGCCGGCGGCGTTGTCTTCGCCACGCTGCTCCCCGAGGTCCACCTCACCATCGGGGGCTCCACGATCAACAGCTTCTGGATAGGCAGCGTCTCCGTGATCCTCCTGACGGGCCTCTACACGATGATCGGCGGCATGCGGGCGGTGGTCTACAACGACGCCGTCCAGGTCGTCGTCCTGATAGGGGGCTCGGCCTGCCTGACCTTCTACGGGCTCCACCGCCTCGGCGGCTGGGGAGAGCTGCGCCACTTCTGCGGGTCGGAGATGTTCAACCTGTGGAAGCCGATCACCCCGGCAGGCGTCCAGTCCACATGGGCCCCGATCTTGGAGACCAACGCCTCGGGCGCCATCGTGAAGCAGGCTTGGTACTTCAACGACCGGTTCCCTTGGCCCGGGATGCTGATATGCGCCCCGATCATCGGCCTGTGGTACTGGTGCACGGACCAGTACATCGTGCAGCGCGCCCTTGGCGCACCGAACGAGACGATCGCCCGCCGCGGCAGCATTTTCGCTGCGTTCCTCAAGCTCTTTCCCGTCTACCTGTTCATCATCCCTGGGCTCATCTGCTTCGCGCTCGCCAAAAGCGGCAAGATCCCGGAGCTCTCGGCCCTCGTGGGTGCGGACGGCAAGCCCGTTCCGAGCGAGGCGCAAGCCGCCTTCCCGCTGATGGTGAAGTACCTCCTGCCCCCAGGGCTCAGGGGCGTTGTCGTGGCGGGCCTCCTCTCGGCGCTCATGGGGTCGCTCGCGGGCGTCTTCAACGCCTGCTCGACCCTCTTCACGGTGGACATCTACCAGAAGCTCCGGCCTCTGGCCTCCCAGCACGAGCTCGTGCGCATGGGCCGCATCGCCACCGGGGCCATGATCGTGGTCGCGCTCGCATGGATCCCGGTGATCCAGGGGGCGCACGGCCTCTACGACTACCTCCAGTCGGTCCAGGGCTACCTGGCCCCGCCGATATTCGTCGTGTTCTTCTTCGGCGTCTTCTGGAAGCGGCTCAACGCCCAGGGATGCCTGTGGGCCATGGTCGTCGGCTTTGTGATCGGGGGCTTCCGGATGACCGTCGATACGCTGAAGACCATGAAGGTTCCCGGCCTGGAGAACGGGTACCAGCACGGGTCGTTCTTCTGGATCGTGAACAGCATCAACTTCCAGTACTTCAGCGTCCTGATCACGGTGGTCTCGGCCATCGTCATGGTGGTCGTCAGCTACATGACGGCGACCCCCGACTACGTGCGCATGAAGAGCCTCACCTTCGCGACGGCCTCCGACGAGGACCGCGCGAGGACCCGCTCGAGCTGGGAGGCCAAGGACGTCGTGTTCTCGTGCTTCATCATGGGCTGCATCATCGCGGCCTACGTCTACTTCTCGGGCTAATCCCGAGACCTGTGCCGGCGGGCCCGACCGGCAACCCTTCCAACTATGAAGACATCGTCGCCCCACCGCCTCTGCGTCGCACTCGCCGCCCTGATCCTCTCGGGAGGGATGGCATCGGCGACGGTGGAGAAGCTCCCCTTCGGCCAGGCCGGCGGGAAGCCCGTCGAGCTCTACGTCCTCTCCAACGCCGCGGGAATGACTGTGAAGGTCGCCACCTACGGGGCGACCATCACAGAAATCGACACGAGGGACCGTCAGGGGGCCCTAGGGGACGTCGTCCTCGGATTCGACAGCCTTGAGGGCTACCTCGGCAAGGAACCCTTTTTCGGTGCGACGGTGGGCCGGGTGGGAAACCGGATCGCCAAGGGCGCCTTCACGCTCAACGGGCAAACCTACAAGTTGGCGACCAACGACGGGGCAAACCACCTCCACGGGGGCGTGAAGGGTTTCGACAAACGGATCTGGAGCGCCGAGGTGGTCCCGGGCGCTGAGGACTCCGTCAGGTTCAGCTACGTGAGCGCCGACGGGGAGGAGGGGTACCCCGGCAACTGCTCGGTGTCGGTTGTCTTCACAGTCACCCCGGCAAACGAGCTGAGGATCGACTACACGGTCACAACCGACAAGGACACCCCGGCCAACGTGACCAACCACAGCTATTTCAACCTGGGCGGGGTGGCCAACGGGGGCATCCTCGGCCACGAGGTCATGCTGAACGCCGACCGCTACACGCCGGTCGACTCGACGCTCATACCGACGGGCGAGCTGAAGGAGGTCGCGGGAACCCCGATGGACTTCCGGAAGGCGACGCCGGTCGGCACCCACCTGCAGGAGGTGGGAGGCAGCCCCGTCGGCTACGACCACAACTATGTCGTGAACAGGACTGGGGACGGCCTTTCCCTGGTTGCGAGGGTCCACGACCCGAGATCCGGGCGCACCCTGACCGTTTCGAGCACCGAGCCCGGGGTCCAGTTCTACACCGGCAACTTCCTGGACGGCAGTCTCACCGGCAAGAAGGGCGTGGTCTACAAGCAGTACTCGGGCCTGTGCCTTGAGACCCAGCATTTCCCGGACTCGGTGAACCACCCCAACTTCCCGTCCTATGTCGTCAGGGCGGGTCAGACCTACCGCTCCTCGACAGTCCTCGCCTTCTCGGCGGACTAGAGCCCGCCCTAAGGGGGCCATCAGGCGCGCTTGAACCCTGCAGGGGGCCTGCGTGGCTGCTTGCCGCCGGCCGGGGCGGGTGTCACCCTTTGGTTACCCCATCCCTATGAACAAAGGCCCCCGCTTGTTTACCGGGCTCATCATGGTCTTGTCCATGCTGGCCCTCACTCCAACCGCTCGCGCCGACACCCCGGGGCGCGAGAGGCTCTCGATGGATTTCGGGTGGCGATTCCACCTGGGCAACGACTGGGGGACGGGATACGGGCTCAACAAGGCCGGAACGGGCTACGGGCCCGGCAGCGCGTCGTACAGCGACGCAAGCTGGCGGGTCGTCAACCTTCCCCACGACTGGGCGATCGAGCTGCCCTTCGACAAGACGGCGGACGGCTCCCACGGGTTCAGGGCGATCGGCGAGGGCTTCCCCCAGAACAGCACCGGTTGGTACCGGCGCACGTTCGACCTGCCGGCCTCGGACCAGGGCAAGCGCCTGTGGCTCGAGTTTGACGGCGTCTACCGCGACTGCACGGTGATCGTGAACGGCTGGTTCGTCGGCCACCACGAGGGCGGCTACAACGGCTTCCGCTATGACATCACGGACGTGGCCAACTGCGGAGGCCGCAATGTGGTCTCGGTGCGCGTCGACGCCTCGCTTTTCGAGGGATGGTTCTACGAGGGCGCGGGGATCTACCGCCACGCGTGGCTAGTGAAGACCGCCCCGGTGTCGATCGCCCCGGACGGGGTGTTCGTCTACAGCAAGTTCAAGGGCGACGTTCCGAAGGGCCCCGCCGAGGTGCACCTGCAGGCGACCCTCTCGAACGCCCTCGCCTCGGCCGCGGACGCGACGGTGTCATGGGAGATCCTGTCGCCCTCCGGCCAGTCCGTGGCCCGGATCGAGCAGCGGCAGGCCCTGGCAGCCAAGGCCGAGTCCGAAGCGGCCATCACGGTCGTGGTGCCCCAGCCGGGCCTGTGGTCGCCGGAGACCCCGACCCTCTACAAGCTCGTGACGACCGTCGCCGTGGGCGGCAAGACCGTCGACAGGATCGAGACCGCGTTCGGCTTCCGGACCTTCGCCTTCGACACGAACCGCGGGTTCCTTCTCAACGGCGAGCCCTACACCCTGAAGGGGACGTCCAACCACCAGGACCACGCGGGCGTCGGTGCGGCGCTGCCGGACGCGCTCCAGTACTTCAGGATCGCCAGGCTGAAGGAGATGGGCTGCAACGCCTACCGGAGCTCCCACAATCCGCCGACCCCCGAGCTCCTGGACGCATGCGACCGTCTCGGCATGATCGTGATGGACGAGAACCGCCTCCTTGGGAGCGACTCCACCCACCTGGCACTGCTCGCCGACCACGTCAGGCGCGACCGCAACCACGCGAGCGTCGGCATCTGGTCGCTCGGCAACGAGGAATTCACCGTCCAGGACACCGACGCGGGGCGCCGGACCGTCACGACGATGCAGGAGCAGGTCAAGCACCTGGACCCGACGCGGCCGGTGACCTGCAACGCTGCGGTTGGCAATGACTACAAGGGGGTGAACGAGGCCGTGGAAGTGAGGGGCTGGAGCTACCACGTCGGCGGGGACATGGATGCGTACCATCGTGAGCACCCGCTCCAGCCGAACGTCGGCAGCGAGCAGGGCAGCACGGTCTCGACCCGCGGAATCTACGCCAACGACCCGGTGAAGGGCTACGTGAGCGCCTACGATGACAATGCACCGGAGTGGGCGCAAACCGCGGAGACGTGGCTCACCTACTTCTCGACCAGGCCGTGGATGTCGGGTGGATTCGTGTGGACGGGCTTCGACTACAGGGGTGAACCCACGCCGTACGGCTGGCCCTGCATCAGCTCCCATTTCGGGATCCTGGACACGTGCGGCTTTCCCAAGGACAACTTCTGGTTCTACCAGGCGGCGTGGACCGACGCCCCGATGGTGCACGTGCTGCCCCACTGGAACTGGCCGGGAAGGGAGGGCCAGGAGATCGACGTCCGTGCCCAGAGCAACTGCGACGAGGTCGAGCTCTTCCTGAACGGCCGCAGCCTCGGCCGCCAGCCCGTGAAGCGCAACTCCGAGGCCCGCTGGAAGGTGGCCTATGTGCCTGGGACGCTTTCCGCCCGCGCCTACAAAGGCGGCCGGCAGGCCGCGGAGACCAGGGTCGAGACTACGGGCGCGCCCGCGTCCGTGCAGCTCAAGCCGGACCGGTCGGCGATCTGGGCCGACCGCCGGGACGCCGCCGTCTACACGGTCTCCGTGACGGACGCCGAGGGGCGGGTCGTCCCGGTAGCCTCCAACCCGATCGCGTTCTCGGTCGAGGGACCGGGCCGGATCATCGGGGTGGGCAACGGGGATCCGAGCTGCCATGAGGCCGACACCGTGGTCCCATCGGCCCCCTCCCGGACGGTGCCGATCGACGGCTGGCGCCTGAAGCGGGCGACGACAGTCGACCGCGACGCCGCCCCTGAATACACCGCGGCCTTTGACGACTCGACCTGGGACCCCGTGGACGTCCGCCCGGACACGGGCCCCGTCGGCCTCAGGGCGAAGGCATACTACCGCACCCGCTTCCAGGTCACCGCCGAGCAGCTCAGGTCGGCGGCCGTCGAGATCGTCTTCTCGAGAATCTCCGGGGGCCAGGGCGTCTTCGTGAACGGCAAGAAGGTGGGCGGCGAGACCTCCGACCGGTCCGCCGCCGTGTTCGACGTGAAGGCGATCCTCCAACCGGGCGAGAACGTGATCGCGGTCCCCGTCGAGAACTACGGCCAGGACGGAGCGGGGATCACCAAGGGCGTCACGCTCCGCCTGCAGGACGACCCGCTGCCCGTCGCTTGGTCGAGGAGCGCGTTTAACGGTCTGGCCGAGGTCATCGTGCAATCGACGGGTGGTACAGGGACGATCGAGCTTAAGGCCGCCTCCGAGGGCCTGCGTCCGGCATCCTCCGCAGTCCGAGCCCTCGAGGCCGCGTCGGAGCCGAGCCTGCCCTGAGCAGACGCTCCCCCCACCGATGCCGATACTCCTAAGCCTCGCGGAGGCGAGGGTCCTCGGGGCCCTTGCCGAGAAGGGCCTCACAACTCCCGACTACTACCCGCTCTCCCTCAACGCCCTGACGAACGCCTGCAACCAGACCTCGAGCAGGGACCCGGTGGTCTCGTACTCCGAGGGCCAGGTGACCGAGGCCCTCGACGGCCTCAGGGAGAAGAAGCTGGCCTTCCAGTTCCAAGGGGCGGACAGCCGTGTCGCGCGCTACGGGCACCGGCTTGTGGAGTCGCTCGCTCTCTCCATCCCGGAGACCGCAGTATTGTGCGTGCTCCTGCTGCGCGGGCCGCAGACCGTGGGCGAGGTGCGCACGAGAACCGGGCGCATGCACGAGTTCACGAGCCTAGAGGAGACCGAGGCGTGCCTCGGGGCGCTCGCTTCAAGGCCGGGCGAGCCCCTGGTCGCCCGCCTTCCGCGCATGTCGGGCATGAAGGAACAGCGGTTCGCGCACCTCATGTGCGGGCCGGTGGAGATGGAGGCGCCCGGTGCGACGCGGACACCCTCCGCCGATCCGGCCCCCGATGCGAACGACAGGCTGGGCCGGCTCGAGCGCGAGGCCGCGGCCCTAAGGGCGGAGGTCTCGGACCTCGCCCGGCAGGTGTCCGAGCTGCGCAAGCTCCTTGAGTAGGCCGGCGGCTCGTGCCGGGGAAAATTGGGGTTTCCCCTTTTCCCTCCCGCGCGCACGATCGGCCGATGCTATCCCTCCGGGCCATGGCCCCTTTGGCGGCCGCGCTTCTCTCTTTGGGACTGCCCGCCGCCAGCGGGGAGCCGGCAGCGGCAGGCCGTGTTCACGCTGCTAAGATCACCCTCCTCTCCACGATGCTCGCCGACAACGGCGAACTCGGTGAATGGGGATTCTCCGCCCTGGTCATCGCCGACGGCCACCGGATCCTCTTCGACACCGGGATGCACTCCGACGTCGTGCTCAAGAACGCCCGCGGGCTGGGCATCGACCTCGGGTCCGTCCCCGAGGTTGTCCTCAGCCACAACCACCACGACCACGTGGGCGGGCTCTTGACGCTTCGCCGGGCGGCGATGCAGGGGTCACCTGCAGCGCTGGGCCTTGCCCACGTGGGCCTTGGCATTTTCTATCCGCGCGTCGGTCCGATCCCGGGGGTGGACGCCAACACGATGACCCTCATCAGGACGCAGTACGAGGCCACCGGGGGTGTTTTTGTCGAGCACTCCGGCCCCGTCCAGATTCATCCCGGCGTGTGGCTCACGGGACCGGTGCCGCGCAGGTACCCGGAGAGGAACTGGAGCGGAAGCGGCCGCGTGACGGGGCCCGCCGGAACGGTGGAGGACAATGTCCCCGAGGACATGTCGCTTGTGCTCGACACGGACCGGGGGCTTATCGTGGTGACCGGATGCGGGCATGCGGGGATCGCCAACATCGTCGACTACTCCCGCACGGTGGTCCGCCCGGCCCGCATTCACGCGATCATCGGCGGGGTCCACTTGTTCGAGGCGCCGGACCGAACGGTCAAATGGACGGCCGACAAGCTCGGCGAGTCGGGTCTCGACTACTTCATCGGGGCCCACTGCACGGGAATCGAGACGGTCTACAGCTTTCGACGCCTCCTCTCGCTCGATCGGGCCCATGCCGTGGTCGGCGCCGTCGGGGCCAGCTTCGAGCTCGGCCGCGGCATAGACCCGGGCAACATCGCCCAGTAGCGGGCCAAGGCGGACTCAGGCGAGCGCCTGTTCGATGTCGGAGATCAGGTCCGCGGTGTCCTCGAGGCCCACCGACATCCGGAGCAGGTCGGGTGGCGTGGCCGATTCCGGCCCCTCGACGCTCGCCCGGTGCTCGACCAGGCTCTCAACGCCGCCGAGGGAGGTGGCGCGCTTCCAGATGCGTAGCCGGCTGATGAAGCGGAGCGCCCCGGGGGCGCCGCCCTTTGCCCGGAGGGAAATCATCCCGCCGAAGCCCCCCTGCATCTGCCGGGCCGCGACGGCGTGGCCCCTGAAAGAGGCGAGCCCGGGGTAGAGGACCGCCTCGAGCCCGGGATGACCGCTGAAGTGCTCGGCGATCCGCTGGGCGCTCCGGCTCTGAGCGGCCACCCTGACAAAGAGGGTGCGCATCCCCCTCAGGAGCAGCCACGCCTCGAAAGGCCCCAGGACAGTTCCGGACTGGTTTCGCACCGTCCTGATCGACGCCCACAGGCCATCCTCAGCCTTAGTCGTCACCGAGCCGGCGATCACGTCCGAGTGCCCGTTCAGGTACTTCGTCGCGGAATGCATCACCAGGTCGGCGCCGAGCGAGAGGGGCTGCGTGTGCACCGGGGTCGCAAAGGTGGAGTCGACGGCAAGAACGGCGCCCGCGCGGTGGGCGACCTCCGCCAAAGCGGCGATGTCGCAGATGTCCAGGGTGGGGTTGGCCGGGGTTTCCGCCCAGATGAGCCTGGTCTTTCCGGGCCTCACGGAGGCCTCTACCAGGCCCGTGTCCGACATGTCGACAAACTCGACGTCGAGTCCCCAGGAGGTGGCCCACCCGCGCAGCCAGCCCCTGAGGGCCCAGTAGGTCACGTTCGGGACGAGCACGTGGTCGCCGGGCTTTAGCGCCGTGAAGACGGCGGTGGCGGCGCTCATCCCCGAGCTGAAGACGGCCGTGGCCGCTCCGCCCTCAAGGTGGGTGATCAGCGCCTCGGGCTGGTCATAGGTGGGGTTGTCGGCGCGGGAGTAAAGGCGCCCGGAGATCAACCGGTTTGAGTCGTCGCGCTCATAGGTGGTCGCCGGGTGGATCGGAGGGACGAACGCCCCGGTCTGGGGATCGGTGAAGCCGAGGGCCTGCGCGGCTGCGGTGGACGGGCTGACGCGGTGGGGCAGGCTCATAGTGGATTTTGGTGTCAGGCGCGGATGAAGCCGCCGACCTTCGGATCAGCCTGGAGCTGGGCAAGCTCGGAAGGCGTGGGCACCCTGGGCTTGTCCCTCTCGCGCCTCACCAGGCACAGGAATCCGAGGGGTTCGCCGGCGGTGGCCCGGAACTGGTGCCAGGTGGCGGGCGGCACGCGGACCAGGTCCCTCATCCCCAGCTCGAAGACCTCGCCCCCGACCAGGGCGCTCCCGGCCCCGCGGATCACCATGACCGAATGGGCGTGGTCGTGGCGCTCGAGGGTCGAGTGGCCGCCGGGGGCGATCTCGAAGTACCTGAGCTGGGTGTCGAAGTGCTCCCCGTCGTCGAAGAGGACCTGCCGGGTGATCGCCTTGAAGTGGCTCCCGCTCTCCTCCTTGTAGGCGAGGAGCGGGACTCCCTCCCATCTGAAGGGGTCAGTCTGCGGGATGTGGGTCTTCTCGCTCATCGCGTGTACGGGTGCCGCGCGACGGCGTCGACGAACTGCCTGGCGCGGGAAATCAGGCTGCCCGCATCCGGCGCGTCTAGCAAGCTGCCGCCGATCAGAAGGATGGTCTCCATGCCGTAGAACCCGAGAGCCTCCCCCATGTTCGCCACCTTCATCCCGCCGGCGGGGACCGGGAAGCAGGGCGGCGAGCCGCCTGCCGGGGCCGTGAGCGCACCCGCTATCAACCCGCATTCCGCGCGGCTGTAGCTGAATCGCCCGCCATAGCTCGGGAAGATAACGGCGTCAGCGCCGAAGGCCGGGAACAGCCGTCCAAGAAGCGCGAGCGGGGAAACGCGCTGGGCGCCGCCGAATGCAGGATGGGCGAGGATCGGCATCCCAAGTTCGGAGGCCAGGTCCACCAGGAACGGGAGCCCGATCAGCATCGGGGACACCATGACAGCTCCGACACCGGCCTCGCGGGCCAGCCTGGCCTGCAGCAGGACCGTGGCAGGAGAGCCGGTCAGGTTGGGGACGTAGAGCGTCCGCCTTCCGGTGCTCTCTGCGGCCTCCTCGGTCGCCTTGAGGCAGAGTCGCACCCGCTCGCCGAAAGGACCGAAGGAGTGGTCCGCATGGCCATGGTCGTCCTTGACGATGTCGAGCCCCCCAAGGGAAAGGTTGAGGCACAACTGCGCGGACTCCTGGTTGGTGAGGCCGATGGGCTTAAGGACCGAGCACGTGAGGGCCCGTCCCGTGGCGCCCACCAGCCGGCGGATCCCGGCGATCCCGAACCGGGGCCCCCCGAGCGCTTGCCTGATGCGCGGCGAGAGTCTCACGTCCTCCAGCTGGACGTCGGGCTGCAGGGAGCAGTTGCCAAAGAGCACGTTAAGGAGCTGGGCGGGGTCGTCACCCGTCGCCAGCTCCGGCTGGGCCAGCGTGACGCGAAAGTCCCCGGGTCCCACCGCCTCGGTGCCGAGCACCCTGCCGACCAGCCGGTCCCGGACGAAGCTCGAGCGGAGGGCCGACCTCGGCAACTCGACGGTTTGCTCCAGCAGAAGCGCCTCCACCCGGCCGGCGAGAGCCCCCTCGGGGCTTTGCAGCCGGTAATCCACCTCGATGTGTCCTTCCGTCATTTCGGTCCACGCTACACGCAGCCGCTTCTGCCGGAAGCAGAAAGGGAGGTTATGACCGATTGATACTTTGCAATGGTTGCCTCCCCCGCCTATGGCATTGCGCGTTGTGCGCAGCGCAAACGACCCCCGCAAATTCGGATTCGAGACCCGCATGGTGCACGCCGGGCACATCCCGGACGCCGAGACGGGGGCGAGGGCGGTGCCGATCTACCAAACCACCTCCTTTGTCTTCGACGACGCCGAGCAGGCGGCGCAGCTCTTCGAGCTGAAGCAGTACGGCAACATCTACTCGCGAATCAGCAACCCGACGACCGCGGTCCTTGAGGAGAGGCTCGCGTCTCTCGAGTGCGCCACGGGGGCCCTCGCGACGGCTAGCGGCATGGCCGCCCAGCTGGTGACCTTCCTCACGCTCCTCGTCCCGGGCGACGAGATCGTCGCGAGCTCCCAGCTCTACGGGGGTTCGATAACGCAGCTTGTCCATACGCTGAAGAAGTTCTCGATTGGCGTCCGGTTCGTCGACCCCACCAAGCAGGACGAGTGGGAGGCCGCCATCACGCCCCAAACCAAGGCGCTCTACGGCGAGACGATCGGCAACCCCCGGGGCGCCGTGCTCGACATCGCCCGTGTGGCGGCCCTCGCGGCGTCGAAGGGCATCCCGCTCATTGTCGACAACACCATGGCGACGCCGGCGCTCTGCAGGCCGATCGAGCATGGCGCGACGCTCGTGGTCCACTCGGCGACCAAGTTCATTGGCGGGCATGGGACCGCGCTCGGCGGGGTGCTGCTCGACTCGGGCAAGTTTGACTTCAGCAGGTACCCGAGCATCGCGGCGCCATCGCCCGCCTACCACGACCTGAGGTTCTTCGACACCTTCGGGCACTACGGCTTCCTCATGAAGGCGCGGGCTGAGACGCTCCGCGACACCGGTGCCTGCCTCTCCCCGTTCAACGCCTTCCTCCTGATCCAGGGGCTCGAGACACTCTCCCTGAGGATGGAGCGGCAGTCCGCGTCCGCGCTCAGGGTTGCCAGGCACCTGGAGGCGCACAGGGAGGTCGCCTGGGTCGCCTACGCTGGCCTTCCGAGCCATCCCGACCACGCTCTCGCAAAGAAGTACCTGCCGGGCGGCGCGGGAGCCGTGTTCTCGTTCGGGATCAAGGCGGCGTCCGGCCCCGAGGGCCGCGCCCGGGGCCGCAAGTTCATCGAGGGGCTCCAGCTCTTCTCCCACTTGGCCAACATCGGGGACGTGCGGAGCCTGGTCATCCATCCGGCCTCGACCACCCACCAGCAGCTCTCCGACGAGGAGCTTTCCCGGGGCGGGGTGAGCCCCGAGCTCATACGCCTCTCGATTGGCCTCGAAAACGTGGAGGACCTCCTATGGGACCTGGACCAGGCGTTGCTTGCGCTGTAACCCTTAACTCGGCGCTCACGCCCGAGCAGCAGCGGAGGTTCCAGGACCCGCTGGTGATCCAGAGGCTGCTTCGGGGCGCGCGCACCGTGGCCGTCGTGGGCCTGTCCACCGACCCGCAGCGGGCGAGCTGGTTTGTCGCCAGCTACCTCCAGAATGCCGGGTACCGGGTAATCCCCGTAAACCCGAAGGCGGCGGAGATCCTCGGCGAGAAATGCTATCCGGACCTTGCGAGCATCCCCGAGCCCGTGGACCTGGTCGACGTCTTCAGACCCGCCTCGGAGTGCCTGGCCGTCGCCCGGCAGGCCGTGGCCGCCCGCGCAAAGGCCCTCTGGCTCCAGCTAAGGCTGGTGAAAATCGAGGCCGCGGAGCTGGCGGCGGAGGCGGGACTCGACGTCGTGGTCGACCGCTGCGTAAAGATGGAGCACGGGCGCTACCACGGCGGTCTGCATTTCGCAGGAATGAACACCGAGATCATCACAGCCCGCAGGTCGCGGCGGGGCTAGGCTCCGCCCGCACTCCAGCCCTCCCTCCCATGAAGCTCCGCTCCCTCCTAATCGCGGCAGCCCTCGCCGCCCTTGTCCTCGCCGCCGGAGCCCGCGCCGGTTCCGACCCCGCGCCCTCGGCCACCCTGGCCGGGGACGCCGCCAGGCCGGCAGTCGCCCACTGGCTTCGCAGCGAGCTCTATTTCGCCGTGGGCCAGGTCGACGACCCCGACGAGGGGCTGCACGAGATGCGCTGGCAGGCGTTCCTGGACCGCGAGGTGACGCCCCGCTTCCCCGACGGGCTTACGGTCTTCGACGCCTACGGCCAGTGGCGCAGGAAGGGGGCCGAGACGCCCGTCCGGCTCCGCTCGAAGGTCCTGGTGATCCTCTATGAGGACAACGAGTCCAACCGGGCTGCGATCGACGCCGTCTGCGTCGCCTTCAAGGCCCAGACCCACGACCAGTCGGTGCTCCTCGTGACCGAGCACGTCGACGTCTCCTTCTAGGACGCGGGGGCGGTAGGCGCGGCGGACCCGAGGCTCGTGAAAAACCGGGAGAGCCTGGGAAGAAGGAGGCGCGAAGGGTCGAACGAGGCGATGACAGCGGTCGCCCTCCCGACAATCCGGTCCCTCGCGACCGGGCCAAAGTACCTCGAGTCGAAGCTGTTGTCCCTGCTGTCGCCCATCATGAAGTAGTGCCGTTGCGGCACCAGGACCGGCCCGAAGCTCCGGCGAGCGGCCTTTGAAGGTAGGACGGCGATCAGGTGGCTGCGGCCGCCCAGGTCCTCTCGGATCACAAGCGGGTTCGGATCCTCGGGGAGCTCCCGGCGGTACGGTGACGGGTCCTCGAGCGCGTAGGACTGCGGGCGGCCATTGACGAAGAGGATATCATTTCGGAGTTCCACGGTGTCGCCGGGCAGGCCCACGACCCGCTTCACGAGCCGGGACCCATCAGCGGGAGAGAAGAATACGGCAATGTCGCCGCGGCCTGGGTCGGACCAGGCGGTGACGTGGATGGTCGTGAACGGAACCTTCAAGTCATAGGCCAGCTTGTTCACCAGGAGCAGGTCTCCGACCATGATGGTGGGCTCCATCGAGCCCGTGGGAACCCAGTTCCAGTCGATGATCGATGACTTAAGCGGCGAGACGACGGCCAGCATGAGCGCGAGAGGCGCTACCCACTCGAGCCACAGCGAGCGAAGAAGGGGGCGGGCCCCTTCGCGGAGCGCGGGAGAATTCGTCCGATTCATGGCCCCATCATCCCCGGGCCGCCACCGGCGTCAGCAGGAACGTGATGGGCGGGCCTATTGCGGTACGGGCGGCGTGGAAGACTCCTAGACCCGCCCCCGTCGCGCCTCGAGCTGCTTCCGGATATCGTCCATGCGGGCCGGAGTCAGCGGGAACTTAAAGAGGAGAAGGAGCGCCACAACGGATCCGATCACCGGTATCGTGGCGAAGAGGATCCTCATCGAGAAGATCGCGTGTGGCGACTGGTTGCCGCCGAGCGTGGCGTCGAAGCCCGTCCGCGCGAGGATCTCCCCCGAGGCCCAGCTGCCGATCGCGTTGCCCAGCTTCAGGATCCAGGATCCGCAGGCTGAGAAGGCTCCCTCGCGCCTCTGGTGCGTGGCCAGCTCGTCGTAGTCGACGACATCGGCGGTCATCGACCCGTAGAGGATCCAGAACCCCGCTCCGGTGAAGGCGGTGAGGCCGCAGCTGATGACCTGGAGCCACTCGATCGCGGGGTTGTAGAGCCACCACGAGGCCAGGCTTCCCGCGATCGCGCAGATCTGCACGGCCATCATGGCCCGCTTCTTCCCTAGCAGGTGCGAGAGCTTGGAGTACACCGGGATGCCGCAGAACCCGAAGAGCATCCCGGAGAGCCCCATCCAGAAGTTCCAGCTAGTGCCGGCGGCCACGTTGCCCTTGCACACGTAGAAGATGGTGCAGTAGTAGCCGAGCGTGCTGATCATGCTGGTGCCGATCCCGTAGGCGATCGCGACCGAGAGGTTTGCGCGGAACGGCCCGCAGGAGAGCGCCTTCCACAGCGTGTCCTTGATCGAGATCTTGCCCTGGTGTCCGGCCACCAGCTTGCCGTAGTAGCGCTCGCGGGTGAGCGCGAACATCAGAACCGCGGCAACCACCAGGATCGTGCCCAGAACCGTGGTGAAGACCTGGGCGCCGATAAGGATGTTCGGCTTCGCGCCCTCGACGGCCGGGGCCCATCCGAAGATCGTCTTCATCAGGAAGCCAAACCGGGCGAAATCCAGGGAGACCAGGCTCGCGCCGATGTTCATGAACCAGCCGAGGGTCTGACTGAAAAGCGTGAGGAGCCTCCTTGGTGCCTCGCTCCAGGTTGCCGACACCCAGACGCCGGCTGTGCAGAAGGCACCCGCCGCGAACATCGCCAGCTCCGGGAATTTCTGGATGGCGTTCCTGGCGGCCTGGACGGCGGTGCGCTCGTGGTAGTCGGGGGTGAGCTCGGCCCCCAGGCTCTGGTAGGGCATGTAAAAGCAGCTCATGATCGGCACCAGGAGCGCGAGCGACGAGACCATGAACCCGAAGTACTGGAGGTCGGTCCATCCCGCCCGGGTCTGGAAGAGCATGGGCAAGATCAGGCCCGCCAAGAGTCCGCCGGCCAGGATGAACGGCCGCCTGCGCCCGAACTTGGTCCGCGCGTTGTCGGACCACCAGCCGAAGACGGAGTCCCACACCGCCTCGAAGAGCAGCTTGAAGAGAAGGGCCCGGGCGATCCACTTCGGCGAGACGCCCAGGTAGATGTTGAAGACCAGGTACGCCATCCCCGAGTAAAGCCAGTGGCCCCACATGTCGTGGAAGGAGCCAAGGCCGAAGCCGATCTTCTCGGAGAGCGGAAGGCGGTCTCCCTTTTGGGTCGTTTGGTCGGGCGCGCTGGGTTCGGGCTCTTGCATGGGGTCGTGCGTGGGGTTGGGCTTTGGGTGAAAACAAGGCGGGTTCGACGGCGCCTGTGTCAATGCGCAATGGCCCGCCCCCCGTGGCGCCCGCGCCCTTTCCCTCGTGCGCACACCGCCGGGCCGAGGGGAAAATACCCCGTGGGCCCCTCGGGGGACGGGTGTGTCCGGTTGTCCCATAAGTCGCAATCGGCGCGGACATAAGCCGCGGGAGTAAAGGTGGGGCGACGCCCGGACCGGGTGCCGTTAAAGGTTGCTGGCCTGGGAATGCAACGCCCGTAGGTCGCCGGGATCTCATCGCCGCCGCGACTTGGAGGTCAATCGCAACTCCCGCGGGCGATGTGACGATGGGGGTGATCGGACGAGGGATTGGCCTTCCAGTCACTTGCGCGGACGGGTATCACCAATCCGATGAACCTCAACCGGCGTCCCGGATTGCAACTCGCCATGGGCCTCTTGGTCCTCCTTTGGACCGGTGTCCGGGCCGAGACTCCGATCCAGACGGCCCAAGCCGAGGCCGCGCAACGCTACGAACAGGGAGACTGGGTGATGGTGTGGAACGACGAGTTTGACTCGGGTGTGATGCCCTCGCCGGAGAAATGGGGCTACGAGGAGGGTCTCATCCGCAACAACGAGCTGCAGTACTACACGAAGGCACGGGCCGAGAACGCCAGGATCAGCGGTGGGTCGCTCGTCATCACCGGCCGGCGCGAGGACTACCACGGCTCCCGCTACACGTCCGCGAGCCTGAACACGGCGGGCAAGTTTGAGTTCACTTACGGGAAGGTGGAAATCCGGGCCAAGATCCCGACGGGCAGGGGCACGTGGCCGGCGGCCTGGCTCCTGGGTGAAACCTCCAAGGTCGGGTGGCCGCGGTGCGGGGAGATCGATATCATGGAGAACGTCGGCTTCGACCCGTCAAAGCTTCACTTCACGGTCCACACCGGAGCGTTCAACGGGGCGGCAGGTACCCAGAAGTCGACGGCGGTTGTCCGCGACCGGCCATGGGAGGACTTCCACCGCTATGGGATCATCTGGACGCACGAGCGCATCGAATTCTTCCTCGACGGCGAAAAAATCTCGGAATTCACGAACGACGGCCAGGGGGTCGATCACTGGCCCTTTGATGCTCCGGAATACTTGATCATCAACCTCGCGCTCGGCGGGGACTGGGGCGGCACGAAAGGCGTCGACGACACGATCTTCCCGGCCGAGTACAAGGTCGACTACGTCCGGGTCTGGCAGAGCCCGAAGCGCTGAGGCTTCCGGGTGCCGCGCTGTGCCGCGCGATTCCGCTAAAGGCCGGCCCAAAGGAGCCGATAATTTCCACATGTACCCCGCATGCTGCATCCCCCGCCATGCTATCTGAATCCGCCAAGGCACTCGCAAGGCAGGAGGCCGAGGCGGCCAAGTCGAGGGGACTGCTCTGCACCTCCGAGGAGGCCTGGGCCGCCGCGGGGAAGGGCAAGATCGAGACCCACTGGTCGATCGCCCTGAGGGTGGCGATGCGCTCGGAGGAGTCAGCCGAGGACCTTTGCGAGTACCTTGAGGAGCACTATCCCCTGAGCCACCTTCACAAGAAGAGGGTGGACCCCAACGCCACCTTCCACGGCGAGCAGACCCAGATCTAGGCGGATAGAGGTGCCCCGCCTGCGGCCGTAACCGACCGGCTGCGCCAGAAATAGAAGATGGCCGGATAGACGAGGAGCTCCATCAGGGTCGACGTGACGACTCCGCCGACCATGGGTGTCGCGATGCGCTTCATGACGTCGGCCCCGGCCCCGTGGCTCCAGAGTATGGGGAGCAGACCAGCGACGATCACGGCGGCCGTCATCGCCTTCGGCCGCACCCGCTTGACCGCTCCGTGGTAGATCGCGTCCCTGAGGTCCATGACGGTCCTCATACGCCCGGAATCCCTCCACTCGGCGTAGGCCAGGTCCAGGTACAGGAGCATGACGACACCAGTTTCGGCATCCAGGCCCGCTAGGGCGATGATGCCCACCCAGACCGCGACGCTCATGTTGTAGCCAAAGAGGTGTACCATCCAGAAGGCCCCGACAAGGGAGAAGGGCACGGCTAGGAGCACGATCGAGGTCTTCACCCACGACTTCGTGTTGAGGTAGATGATGAAGACGATGATCAGGAGGGTGAGGGGGATCACCACCAGCAGGCGCTGCTGGGCGCGCTGGAGGTACTCGAACTGGCCGCTCCAGTATATACTGTAGCCGGGAGGCACCTGGACCTCCCCGCGGGCGAGCGCGTCGCCGACCACCTTCTGCGCCCGGGCGACGTAGCCCCCGATGTCGGGGTCCTGAACGTCGACGTAGATCCATGCGTTCGGGACGGCGCCCTCGCTCTTGACCCCCATGGGGGCAGCCACCACCCGCAGCCTCGCCAGTTCGCCGAGCGGCACCTGGGCCATCCTCTGCGGGGCTCCCGCCATGGCCGCCGAGGCACCCAAGGTCTTCACCGGTATCACGATTTCGCGGAGCGCCTCTAGGTTCTCGCGGTAGTCCCTGTCATAGCGAAGGACAACGCCGTAGCGCTCCAGCCCCTCGACCGTGGTTGTCAGCGGCATTCCCCCCAGGGCGACCTGGAGCACCTCCTGCACGTCCCCGACCGTGAGTCCGTAGCGGGCGATCGCGTCCCGATCGATGTCGAACTCGATGTAGTTGCCCCCCCTCACGCGCTCGGCGAAGACGCTCGCGGTCCCCGGCACCCGGTGCATCACGGCCTCGATCTGGCCGGCGATTCGCTCGAGCTGCGCCAGATCGGGTCCCGCGACCTTTATGCCCACGGGCGTCTTGATGCCGGTGGCGAGCATGTCGATGCGGGTCCTTA
The DNA here is from genome assembly GCA_903887455.1 of uncultured Opitutaceae bacterium. Classification (GTDB taxonomy): domain Bacteria; phylum Verrucomicrobiota; class Verrucomicrobiia; order Opitutales; family Opitutaceae; genus Palsa-1447. The sequence goes on from CAISPT010000369.1 coordinate 22,528, forward strand.
TCGGCATGGTCCAGGCATTCGTCAGGCCCGGAAACTGCACAGCGCCATTGAGAGCGGCGACCAGCTCGTCGAGCGTCCTTCGCCTGTGGGCCACCACGGTCCCGCCCGGCCCCCTCACGTCGACCTCGGGCCACTCGGCCTCGGGCCTGAGCATGATCGTGGTCTCGATCATGTCCATCGGGGCTGGGTCAGTCGCCGTCTCGGCGCGACCCATCTTCCCGAAAACAGTGCTCACCTCGGGAAACGCTCGGATCACGCGGTCGGTCTGCTGCAGGACCTCCCTGGCCTTCGTTGGCGAGATTCCAGGGAAGGTGGTAGGCATGTACAGGAGGTCCCCCTCGTAGAGGGGCGGCATGAATTCCGAGCCGAGGCTCTGGTACGGGAAGGCCCTGCCCATCTTCGCGGCCACGGTCCTCGCGGGCCCTTCGGGCAGGCGCGACACCACGAGGGCGTTCCAAGGGAAGAAAACCCACGCCACGATAGCCGCTGCGCTGATCACGACGGCCCACCTGAAGCGGATCACCAGGTCGATCAGCGGGTGGTAGGCCCAGGTGAGCAGGCGGTTGATGGGGTTCCTCTCTTCGGCGGGGATCCTCCCGCGGATTACCAAGCCCATGAGCACGGGGGCCAGGGTGACTGACAGGATCGCCGAGGCCGCCATCGAGTAGGTCTTCGTGAAGGCGAGCGGCTTGAACATGCGGCCCTCCTGCGCCTGGAGCGTGAACACGGGCAGGAACGAGACCGTGATTACGAGCAGCGAGTAGAAGAGCGTCGGCCCAACCTCGATGGATGCGTCGCGGATGATGTCCCAGTGCGGCTTCTTCCCTCCGTCCCGCTCCAGGTGCTTGTGGGCGTTCTCGATCATGATGATCACGGCGTCGACCATCGCGCCCACCGCGATGGCGATGCCGCCAAGCGACATGATGTTCGAGCTCAGGCCCTGCGCGTTCATCACGATGAACGACATCAGGACCGCCATGGGCAGGATGACGACAGCGACCAGAGCGCTTCGGAAGTGGAGGAGAAAGACCAGGCAGATGGCCGCGACGACGAGGCTCTCCTCGATCAGCTTTCCCCTGAGCGTGTCGACGGCGCGGTCGATGAGGGCTGTCCTGTCATAGACCACCGTGTAGCTCACGTCGCTCGGCAGGCTCTTCATCGCCTGGTCGAGCCGGGCCTTGACGGCCCCGATCACCTGGCGGGTGTCGACGCCGTAGCGCACGACCACGATTCCCCCGACGGTCTCGCCGTCCCCGTTGAGTTCGGCGACGCCGCGCCTCATGTCGGGGCCCAGTTGAACGTTGGCCACCTCCCCGAGGAGGATCGGCGTGCCGGCGGGACCGCGGCCGACCGCGATCTTTCGAAAATCCTCGACCCCTTTCGCGTAGCCGAGAACCCGGAGAATAAACTCCTTCTCGCCCATCTCGACCGACCGCCCGCCAACCTCGCCGTTGCTCTTCTGCACCGCCATGGCGATGTCGCTGATCGACAGGTTGTAGGCGTGGAGACGGTGGGGGTCTACCGTGATCTGGTACTGCTTGGCGTAGCCCCCGACCGACGCGACCTCGGCGACGCCCTCGATCCCCGAAAGCTGGTAGCGCAGGAACCAGTCCTGCATCGACCGGAGCTCCGCGAGGTCCCGGCTCTTCGAGTTGAGGGAGTACATGAAGGCCCAGCCGACGCCTGTGGCGTCGGGGCCTAGCCGAGGGGTCGCCTCCCTTGGAAGAGCCGAGGAGAGACCGCTCAAGTACTCGAGCACCCGGCTCCTCGCCCAGTAGGGGTCGGTCCCGTCCGCGAAGATCACGTAGACGAACGAGAACCCGTAGAAGGAGTACCCGCGGACGACCTTTGCCGAGGGGACTGAAAGCATCTTCGTCGTGATCGGGTAGGTCACCTGGTCCTGCACGATCTGGGGGGCCTGCCCCGGCCACTCCGTGTAGATGATCACCTGGGTGTCCGACAGGTCGGGAATCGCGTCGAGGGGGGTCCGCTTCAGGGCGTAGACGCCGCCGGCGGCGAGCGCCACGGCACCGATAATGACCAGGAACCTGTTCCTGAGAGAAAAGTCGATGAGGCGGGCGAGCATCGGGGTGTGCGTCTCTACCTGTGCTCGATCTGCTCCGCGGGGGCCTGAGTGCGGGCGAGCATCTTCTGGATGGCGTCCCTGAGCTGGCTCTCGGAATCGAGCATGAACTGCCCCGATACGACGACATTCTCGCCCCCGGCGAGCCCGGTGAGGACCTGGTAGAGGTTACCCTGGGAGCGTACCCCCAGGGCGATCTCCCGCGGCAGGAAGGTGCCGTCGGGTCGGGCGATGAAGACTGTGTTGCGTTCGCCAGTCCTAAGGACGGCGAGGTCCGGAACAAGAACCGCGGAGTCGGCCAGCTTCGCCACGAAGCGCACGTCGACGAACATCCCCGGCCGCAGGCTCCCGTCGGGGTTCGGGATCACGATCCGCGCCGTAGCCGTCCGGGTGTCCTCCTCGACCCGGGGCAGGACCGCTTCCACCCGGCCCTCGATCAGACGCTCTGGGCCGTAGGTCACCCGGACCGTTGCCGCCTGGCCCGCCTTCACGAAGGGAAGGTCCTGCTCGTAGACCTGGGCGACCACCCAGACCGTTGTTAGGTCCGCCATCTTGTAGAGGGTCTCTCCGGCCTTCGCCATTTGCCCGGCCACGGCCATCTTCTCGATCACGGTCCCGTCGGACGTCGCGCGAAGGACGAGCGAGCGGGGGGCCTCACCGGTGCGCGCCACCGCGTCGATGTCCGCGGCGGGAACGTCCAGGAGTTCCAGGCGCGAGCGGGTTGAGCGGGTCAGCGGCCCCCCTGCGGGGCCCTCGGATCTGAGGGCGACGAGATAGTTGAGTTCCGCATTCCTCAAGTCCGGCGAATAGATCTCAAGCAGGGGGTCGCCGCGCCTGACCGTGGTCCAGGTCGCGTCGACTTCGAGGTGCTCAACCCATCCGTCGTACTTGGTGGTGACGTCGCGCAGGCCGCGTTCGTCAAAGGCGACCGAGCCGACTGCGCGGAGCTCGCGCAGGACCGGGCCGCGAGTGACCCGCTCCGTCTTTAGGTTCATCCGCTGGACGGTGGCCGAGTCGATCGAGATGGCCTCCGTCTGTTCCTCCTCCTCGCCGTAGACGGGGATCATGTCCATCCCCATCGAGTCCTTGCCCGGCTTCGGGCTCACCTCGCCTGGGTTCATCGAGGACTTGTAGTACTTCACCTCGTGGGCGTGCCTGCCGGTGGGGGCTCCATTGGCCCGCACGGGAACAAGCGTCATTCCGCAGATCGGGCAGTTGCCAGGCTCCCGGCTGATCACCTGGGGGTGCATTCCGCAGGTGTAGAGCTGGTCGGCTGCGGTGAGGCCGGTGTACAGCAACAGGCCTAGGGCGGCTAGAATGGGGCGGAGGACGGCGTTCATTGAGAGGGGAAGGGATCAGGAGTTCGCGGGATTCAGGGGAAGGGGCGCCCCGGCGGGGGCGGCCTCCGCGGTGAGCAGCAGCAGGTCCGTGACTGCGGCCTCGCGGTCGCGGAGGGCCGAGGCGCGTTCGGCCCTCATCGCGTTGGCCATGGCCTGCGTCTCGGGAATCATCGCTGCGCCGGACGGGCCCGATTCTGCGGAGGCCTCGGCCGAGGCGAGCGCCTGGGCGAGGTTCGGCAGTCCGTCCCGGTCGATGAAGGCGATCATCCGGTCCGACTCGTGGACCATGTGGATCATGCGGGCCAGTTCCGCGGCCACCTCGAGCTCCCCTGCGCTGTACCGGGCGGCGCTTGCGTCGCGCCTGGCCTGGGCCGCGGCCACCAGCGACGCGATCTTGTCCCTCCAGACGGGGAGATCCACGGTCGCCACGGGCCTGAAGAGCGTGGGGTTTGAGCGCACGTCGACCATGGCCCCCAGCGCGAAATCGGGCTTGCCGGCGCGCCGTGCGGACGCAATGCCCGCCTCCGCCATTTCGACCATCTCGCGCATGCGCGCCAGGCCCGGGTTGGAGGCCGTGATCCGGCGCCAGAGGGCGTCCTCGGCGGGCACGGGAGTTAAGGCGAGGGCGGCGTCCGGCCACGCGGGGTCGGGCTCCGAGGGCCCGATCCCTAGCGCGTACTTGAGGCGGGACCTGGCCTCCAGCCGGCGGTGCTCGAGGTCGAACTTCTCGCTCTCCGCCTGGGCTAGGTCATTCTTCAGGCGGATCTGGATCGAAAGGGAGCCCATGGCAGAGCCGGTCTCGTAGCCGGCTGCGGCGATCGAGAGCTCGCGCGCGATGATCCCCTCGGACTCCGCCTTAAGGCGGATGGCCTCCCCGATGTAGGCGAGCTCGATCCACGCCTTTCGGGCCTCGGCGGCCGCGGAAGTGACCGCCTCCTCGTAGGCTCGGCGGGAGACCGAGGCCTCTGCGAGTGCCACCTCGCCCATCGCCTGCCTCTTTCCGGAGCCTGGGAAGGCGAACATGAGGCCTGGCATCAGGCTGGAGAGCGTGCGGGTGATGTCGGCCTGGAAGACGAACTGGGGGTCGGGAAGCGAGCGCGCCTGGACGACGTCCTCGACGCCGGCCCTCCAGTCGTAGTAGGCGGCGGCCACGGAGGGGTGGTTGAGAACGGCATAGAGGACGAACGCCTCCTGCGGGCTATCCGCGCGGAGGACGGGCAGGGGCGGGCGGCCTTCCCTTGCCAGGAGCGAGGCGCCTGTCTGCTGCATCTGCCGGCGGGCCGAGGCTTCGGTCCGTTGGGCCGTGCCCGCGCAGCCGGCAAGCCCTGCGGCGAGCAGGAGGAGCAGGGAAGCGGAGAGGGGCTTGCGGCACATGAGTGAGCCTGGGGAGGGAGGGGGACTGGGAGGACGGATTGCGGGTGTGGAAGGAGGTTCGACGACCGGCGTCGGGTTGTCTTATAGGTCATACACCCGGCCGGCGCCTTTCCCTCACCCCTTTCCTCTATTATCTTGGGATGAGGGATTTTCGCGGCGCCGGTGTATAACCTTCCAACAAGCACCATGAATTCCTCCCGAGAAACCCTGAGCGACACCCTCGCGAGCTGGCGCGTCGCGCCGACGTCCGATCCCGCGTTCCGGAGCCACGTCTGGGAACGCATCCGGAAGCGCCCGGACACGCCCTGGACCGACTACCTGCGGGCGCATGCGGCCGCGCTCTCCCTCGTCTCGGTCCTTGCTCTAGGCGCCGCCGCCGTGGGCGGTGGCGTGATCGCACGCTCCAGGGTTCGCGCCGACCGGGAGGCCATAGTGATGACCTACCTGGTCGACATCGATCCGCGTGTCCAGGCAGCCCAGAAGCCATGAGGAATCTGCTGATCTCCGCAGGGCTTATCGCCGCGCTCGCCTGCGTCGCCGCGTACCTGGGATTCCGCGCCAACAGCGACCCGGCGCTCCACGAGGCGGTCGCCAAAGGCGACACGATGGAGTGGCTGAGGACCGACTTCCACTTGAGCGCAGAGCAGCTGGCAGCCGTCCGCAGGCTCCACGACTCATATTCCGGGACCTGCGACGAGCACTGCAGGATGATCCAGGAGGCTACGCAGGCTCGCCAGGCGCTCGAGGCCGCCCACGGGGACCCTGCCTCCATCGCCGCGGCCAACGAGCGGATCCAGCGGATGCGCGCAATGTGCGAGGGCGCGATCCGGGTCCACGTGCAGAAAGTGGCCGCGCTCATGGCGCCCGAGGACGCGAAACGCTACCTCGCCCTTGTTCTCCCAAAGATCTCAAAATTCGACCACAAAGGGGCGCCCGACCTGCGCCTGAACTCCTCGTCCTAAGCCCATGGAACCTGAGGCCGGCTCCGGCCCGAGTGACGAGGAACTGATGGCCCGCCTAAAAGGGGGCGATGAGGCCGCGCTTGCCCCGCTCATGCAGCGATGGGAGGTCCCGGTGAAGCGCTTCATCTTCAGGATCGTCGGGAGCGTCGCCGAGTCCGAGGACCTCGCGCAGGACGTCTTCGCCAAGGTCTTCACGAAGCGGGCGACCTACCGCGAGGGAGCCAGGTTCTCGTCGTGGTGCTTCTCGATCGCCGCGAACCAAGCGAAGAACAGGCTCAGGTGGTGGCGCCACCGTCCGCAAGTCTCGCTGTCCTCGTGGACCAACCTCGGTGGCGACGGCGTGGACGAGACGCTCGTGGGCCAGCCGGCCTCGCTGTCGGCGATGCGGGCTGAAAGGATAGGGGAGGTGCAGGCGGCCGTAGCCTCGCTGCCCTTCGACCTTAGGACGGCGCTCGTGCTCTTCGAGTACGAGGGCCAGTCCATGGAAGAGATCGCTGCTGCGCTAGAGTGCACGCCGAAGGCGGTCGAAAACCGACTGTACCGGGCGCGTGGCAGGCTGCGGCTTGCGCTCGTGGCCGAGGCCTAGAATTGCTTCTAGGAAGCGCCGGTGCCGAAGCCGGCCGCAGGGCCCCTTAGGTGTGCTCCCGTAGAAGACCAAGCAGCTTGTCCTCTGAGTAAGGCTTGGGAAGTAAGTGAAGTATACCCGCTTCTTTGAAAACCGACTCCGAACTTGTGGTGCCAATTTCCGTGACCAACCCCGTTGAAAGGACAATGGGCACGTTGGGTGCAAGCCCATGGATCACCAACGCCACGGCCTCGCCGTTCATATCCGGCATCATGCGGTCCAGTAGGACGAACCGGATATCGCCTGCGTTGGCCCTGAACGCGCTGATCGCCATTTCGCCGTTCTCCGCGGTGACGGCCTTGAATCCATGTTTCTCGACCACGCTCCTGGCAGTCTCTAGGACCAGAGGCTCGTCGTCCACGATCAGCACCATCTTGCCATTCCCCTCAACTGGAACGCAGGTTTCAGTCGCAGTTGGCGCAGGTTCCCTGCCATGGACAAAGGGCAGGAACACGCGGAAGACTGATCCGATTCCAACCTGCGACTCCACGCGGATAAACCCGCCGTGAGACTTTACGATTCCGTGTACTGTCGATAGCCCAAGTCCCGTGCCCTTTCCCCGGGGCTTGGTTGAGTTGATGGGTTCGAAGATGCGGGGCAGCACGTCCGGCGGTATACCTGCGCCCGTGTCGGAGATCGCTATGACCACGAAATCCGCCTGGCCTCCCCCTGGCTCGGGGCCGACCAACCGGCTGGGGGCCTTTTCGTTGCTGAGCTCGAAGGTGAGCTTGCCGCCGTTGGGCATAGCGTCGCGTGCATTCACCGCGAGGTTAAGGAGGACCTGGTGGATCTGGGTCGGGTCCGCCAGGACCGTGTCCATCGCCCGTTCCACGCTGCAGGATATGGCGATGTTTCGCGGGAAAGTCTCGGACATTAGGCGAACCATCTCCTTCACAAGCCGTCCAATGCTGATGGGCGTGTGCGGCCCTTCCAATCCACGGGAAAAGGCGAGCACTTGCTTGACGATTTCGCTGCCGCGCTGAGCGCATTGGTGGACTATCGCGAGGACCCGCTCCTCTGCGGGGTACCTGGTGCGAAGGAGCTCCATCGAGAGCATTATGGCGGAGAGGATGTTGTTCAGATCGTGCGCTATGCCGCTTGCGAGCAAACCAATGCCTTCGAGTCGCTGAGTCTCATTGAGCTGCGCTTGCAGCATACGCTGTTCTGTTACGTCCAGCGTGACGGCCACAAAATGGGTGAGGACGCCGGACGAGTCGAATACCGGCGTGATAGTTGACTCTTGGGTGTAGAACGTTCCGTCCTTGCGCACGTTGACGAATTCGCCGGACCAGCTTTGGCCTGCTCGCAAGTAAGCCCACATTTCTGTGTACACTGCGGCCGGGGTGCGCCCTGACTTTAGCACCCTAGGGTTCTTGCCCTGGACCTCTTCCAGCCGATAACCCGTCGTTCGCGAGAAAGCAGGATTCACCCACTCGATGGCGCCTTTTGCATCGGTGATCATCACGTTGTTGACCGCCGCTTCAAGAGCAGCGCTCTGCAACCGGATTCTTTGTTCATTCTTGCGATTCTCCGCCTCGGTTTTGACGCGAAGGGTCACGTCTTCGAAGACGCCGAGGACGCCGTACACCTCACCCCGCCCGTCCCTCAGCGGTACTTCGGAGGTGTTCACCCACCTCGTCTCTGAGTTCGCTAAATGGACTTCCTCCACGTAATGAAGCATAGCCTCTTGCCGACGGATCACGGCCTTGTCGTCTTCGCGGTATCTCTCAGCCTCGGACCTTGGCATGGGAAGGTCGAGGTCGGTCAAACCGATCAATTCTTCCGGCAAGCGGAGGCCTACGAATCGGGCGTAGGTTTTATTGCAACCCAGATACCTCCCGTCCAAGTCCTTCCAAAACACGGCCTGCGGGGCCGTGTTAAGAACGTTCTTAAGCATCTCCTCGCTTTTGTACCTGAGAGACTGGCCTTCGATGACCTCGAGCGCAAACGACAAGTCGGCGGCGGTCTCGTTGAGTAGAGCGGACTCCGCAGGTTGGAAGAAGTCCTTTACCGATGAATATACCGTGAGGACCCCCGCGATTGACCCGCCGGAGCGCAAGGGTAGGGCGATACTTGAGCGAATTCCTGCGTTGATGGCGTGCGAGTGCCAGGCTAAAGTGGTCGGGTCCGATAAGAAGTCGTTGCAGATGCAGGTCACCCCTGATTGGAAACACCTTCCTGTGGGCCCTCCTCCAAAAGGCGATTTCGGATCTGTGGAAATCTCGACTTTAGAAATATAGTCTACGCAGTCCCCTTCAACTGCGTCGGGGCAAATACGATTGGTGACAGGATCTCGCAACCCCACCCATGCGAGCATGTAGCCACCTTCTCTGACGAGAATACGGCAAACTTCCGTCAACAGCTTGTGCCTGTCCCGTATGTGTATCATCGCGTTATTCACGCGGGAAATTGTGGTGTAAACCTTGTTTAGTCGTGTGATCTCCTGTCTGTTAGCGCGCGTCGCGGTGAAATCCCGGAAGGTTGCTATTACCCAAGCCGGCTTCGATTTTGGATTCCCCTCGATGGGTTGGGTATTGATCGAGAGCCATCTCCGGGATCCGTCAGGTCTAACGATGCCCATCACTACATGACTGGCAGGTACTCCAGTACTGAGGGTTTGGACCATTGGATGTGTTTCACCGGGGAAGAGGCTGCCGTCATCGTGCACGGCTCCCCAAATGGGCTCCAACGAGCTGCGGCCAACCAATTCTTTCGCGGTACGTCCCAGAAATTCTTGGGCCGCCTTGTTTGCAGAGACGATCTTTCCTTCCGCATCCTGCACCACGACGCCTTCAGCCATCGATTCGAGAACGCTCGCGAATTTGTGCTCACTTGCTCTGAGGGCCTCCTCAGCAGCCTTGCGCTCGGAAACATCGCGAATGATGGAAAGCACGTGGACCTTGCCCGCTAGAACGATCGACTTGGCACTGACCTCCACTTTGAAGGCCGAACCGTCTTTTTTGCAGTGAGCGGACTCGAATGAAACGCCATCTTTGTCTGTGGCTTGTAAGAATTGCTTGTTGACCAAATCGTGGGATTGAACAGCCCGGAGATCGTTAGCAGAGAGTTGCCGAAATTCCTCAAGTGAGTAGCCGTACGTCTTTAGTGCGCTATTGTTGGCGTCGGTGACGCGCTTGTCCGAGTCGAAGACGATGATGGCATCCCGAGCGTAGCGCATAATCATCGCTAGGCGTTCGGTGGCTGCTCGGAGCAATCTCTCTGACTTGAGGCTGGCCTCTAGCTGTCGTTTCGTATTCGCGTCCTGCCAACTCCGGACGATCAGAATGGTGAGAAATGCTACGAGGATGAATGTAAGCAAAAGTGCGCCTGTAAATTGGCGAGCAGGTGCGAAGGCCTCAGCCTGATCGACCTTTGCAATTAGGACCCAAGGCGAATCGGGGACGTGCATCGCATAGCCAAAGGTGGGTACACCGCGGTAATCTAGCGCTTCGATGAGGCCGCGCGTGTCGGATCTCATCGCGATCGCGGCAAGGAGCTTGGGATCAGCGAGGGGTTTTCGCAGGGTGAAGGCGGGAATTGCGCCCAGGCGAAGCTCGTTCAAATAGAGCAGCGCGTCGCCTTCGCGTCGGACGAGAAGTTCCTCGGCTGTTGTTTGTTCAGATGGTCGCTTTCCCAACTTAACAAATAGCTGGGATTCGGCGTCGACCGTGAGCATGACGACGCCTACTCGCGCCCGTGCTTCCGCGTCGTCGATGGGTGCCACAAAATGCATTTCGACGCGGCCGTCTTCAGACCTGTGGAGATCCTCGGTGGCCACGGCATTCGTGGTGGCAATGGTAGTTTGAGTGGCTTGGCTGGGCGGGGTCTCCCAGCCTGCCCCTTTGGGCGTCCCCCAGACGGCCCTGTAGTTCTTGTCGAAGAGGACGATCCTGCGGTAATGGTATGCCTTTAGAACCTTGGCCAAATAGCGGTCGATTTCAGCCGCGTCGGGGCCTCCTCCCGGTGTCGATGCGATGAATCCCGCTATGCTTGGGTTTGATGCGAGAGCCATAGCATCTCCGATCCTGCCCTGGCGCCAATTCGTTATCTCTTGAACCTTAATCTCAGGAATTGCCCTCAATTCACCGCTCAGGGTGTTGCGGATGCGGGTTTGCTCCGCTCTCAAGAAGAAGAAGACGATGAGTATCCCGACTACCCCGAATACCGTGAATCCTATAGCTTGAGTGCGCGGCGCGGCGTTGATACTTGGTGCGGAAATTGAATCCTCCTGTGGGTGGGATCCGGCAAACTCGGTGCACCAATTCGAAAGGACGGTGCCGAGGTTAAAAATGAAAAACCCGACTCCGGACAAGCATGCCATCGGAATCGATAGGGTGCTAAATCCAACCGGGCTTTGGGCGAGATAGCCTAGAAGGACAAAGGAGGCTATAAACAACGCAACCGCCCCAGCCAACACGGAGAGGAGCCTAATAGCATTGCCTCGAGTTGTTCGGTGCAGCTCCGGCAGCGCCACTGCCGCAGCGGTAAGGATGAAGGCGCACGCCGTGAGGGGCGCCATGCGCCCTCCTTCAAAGGTGCCGTGGGTGGTGTCTATCGATACTTCCCACAGGTCCCAGGGAGCTGAAAACTCGGTGACAGTGCGTAGGAGTTCAACGGCACCCGCGGCTGTTGCGAGGAAACTGCAGGCCATGACGAGCAACCGTCGGGCTCCTGAGGGTGAAAGCAATTGCCTCGCGCCGCAACCGATGCCCAGGGTGACAAAGAGAGCCGCTGGGATCGGTGCCATTGGAATCCCTGCGCCGCCCCAAGCCGCCAGTTTCCAATGACCCGTCATCCAAGACGCCAGCGCGAATATCCCGAGCCCAGCAGACAAACACGATGTGACGGCCGCCGCTCTTCGAATGGGGTTAAATATCTTCATGGCTAGGGCTAGCCCACCATTGCCATCCCCTTCCGAGGAGGGATGCAGCTAATCGCCCTCCGATACTAGACCTTAGAGGCAAGAGTCCGCTGCGCGTTTCTTGCCATAATTGTGCGGTTTTTGGCCTTGTCTTGAGGGCAGCAGACGAAGGGGGGCCAGCATGCAGCCGTAGGCCTTCATCTCTACCGGCGCTCTAAGCTCCCTTGGGACAGTGAAATGCAAAAAGCCCGGCCCCTTAGGGGCCGGGCCGTATCCCAAGCTCTCTAATGCGTGGCCAGCCTAGCGGTATTCCTCGCCCGTCTGGGCGTTGATGATCTTGAAGTTCTCGATGTGGTAGTTCGGGTCCGCCCGGAACGCGAGCTGGACGCCGTAGGTCTTCTCCATGCGGACCAGAAGACCCGCGTCCTCGCTCCTCAAGCGCTCGAGCACCGAGGGGTGGACGAGCACGCGCAGCGAGTAGGTCTTCCCGTCCTTGCGGGCCTGGAGCCTGCGGGCCACCGACGAGAGACGCCTCTGGAGCTCGACGGACATGGTCGTGTCGCTCTTCACGATGCCCCGGCCGCGGCAGTACGGGCAGTCGGTGTAGAGGTTCGACGAGAGCGACTCTTGCTGGCGCTGGCGGGTCATTTGCATGATGCCGAGCTGCGAGATCGGAAGGATGTGGTTCTTCGCCTTGTCGCCGGCCATCAGCTCCACCATCTTCTCGTAGACGGCGTTCCGGTGGCGCCGCTCCTTCATGTCGATGAAGTCGAGGATGATGAGGCCGCCCAGGTTCCTGAGCTTGATCTGTCGCGCCGCCTCCTGGGCCGCCTCGAGGTTGACGGCGTAGAGCGTGTTCTTCTCCTCGCCCGAGCGGTTCTTGTGGGAGCCGGTGTTAACGTCGATCGCTATAAGGGCCTCGGTTTCGTCGATCACGATCTCGCCGCCCGAGGGCAGGGGGACCTTGCGCTGGCCGGTCTGCTCGATCTGGCGCTCGATGTTGAAGCGCTCGAAGATCGGGATGCTGTCCGTGTAGAAGGCGATCTTGGAGCGCGAGCGCTTGGAGATGAGACCCACAAGGTCCTGGGTGCGGTCGTAGTCGGCCTTGTTGTCGATCAGCACACGGTCCACGTCCTCGGTGAGAAAGTCGCGGACGGTGCGCTCCACCAGGTCGGGCTCCATGTACAGGTTGCACGGCGAGCGCTCGCTCTGCATCTTGCGGCTGATCTCCTCCCACTTCTTCAGCAGGAGGTGCAGGTCCCGCACGAAGTAGCGGGGCTTCTTGCCCTCGCCGGCGGTGCGGACGATAACGCCCATGCCCTCGGGGATCGTGAGCTCGTTGATGAGCTGCTTCAGGCGCTTGCGCTCCTGGATGTCCTCGATCTTGCGCGAGATGCCGCAGCCGTCGCTGTACGGCGTCAGGATCAGGTAGCGTCCCGGAATCGAGAGGTTGGTGGTCGTCCGGGGGCCCTTGGTGCCGATCGGCCCCTTGGTGACCTGGATCACAATGTCGGAGCCCGGCGGGTACAGGCCGGGGATGTCCTTCACGGTGACCTCGCCCTTGGGGGCGGAGTCGCGCTTCTTGTTGACGCGCACAACCTCGACCGAGCTGTCGGCGGCAGCCGGCAGCATGTCCCAGTAGTGGAGGAAGGCGTTCTTGGCGTAGCCGATGTCGACGAACGCCGCCTTAAGGCCTGGGTCCAGGTTCTTGATGCGGCCCTTGTAGATGCCGCCGACCATGCGGTCGTCGGACTCGCGCTCGATCTCGTATTTCTCGAGTCGGCCGTCCACCAGGAGCGCGACGCGCTTCTCCAGGGGCTCGGAGTTGATGATGAGTTCGCGGTACGAACCCTTCTCCTTCTTGAATGCGGCCAGGATCTTCTGGAGCAGCGGCCGCTGCTGGGCGCGCTCGGCTGCGCCGGCTTTCAGCTCGCCGGGGCTGACCGACGCGACCTCGCGCTGGATCGGGGGGCTTGCGAGCTCGGAATCATATTTCTGTGCGATGTCCGGGGTGACTCCGGAGTTGGGCTGGGATGTTTCGCTCATTGGGGGCTCTGTCGTGGTTGTGAACGGGGCCTCCTCGGGCGCGGGTTGCGGCGCAGGAAATTCCGGCAGAACGGTCGTTATCGCGGGTCGGGCGCATGGTCATGCGAACTCCTTCCGGAAGCGATAGACGCTCTGGACCAGTCCTTGCAACAAGCAGCAACTGAGCACGAAGGTGCCACCGTAGCTTATAAAGGGAAGCGGTATGCCCGTGATGGGCACGAGCCCGATGGTCATGGCGATGTTCACGAACACATGCACCATGAACAGCACCGTGACGCCTAGGGCGAGCAGGGTGCCGAACCGGTCCCGTGAGAGGCCGGCGATGCGGATGCCGTTGAACAGCAACAGACCAAACAGGCTGAGAACCGTAATGCTTCCCAGAAATCCTTTTTCCTCGGCGATGACCGAGAAGATAAAATCATTGTGCGCCACCGACCGGGGCAGGTAGCCGAGCCGGGCCTGCGTCCCTTCGGTCCAGCCCTTGCCGGAGAGGCCTC
>CAISPT010000370.1 GCA_903887455.1 uncultured Opitutaceae bacterium
AGGATGCCGTCTGTGAGCCGCGAGACCGACGAAGCCAACGAGGAGCTGGCCTCGATCGCGGTCACGACCGTCGGCCAGTGGGAGTTTGAGCCTCCAACTTGCAAGGGCCTGCCGGTGCTGGTCCGGGCCGAGCAGGACTTCGACTTCAAGCCCGCGAAGCCCTGAACGGGGCCTAGCGTGGGGCGGCCTCACCGACGAAGCGGGCCAGTTCCGTCCTCAGGAGCTGGCGCGCCCGGTAGAGGCGGGTCTCGACCCCTCTCTCGGAGCATCCGACGACCTCGCCGATCTGGCGGTAGGGGAGATGCTCGTAGTGGTGGAGGAGCACGGTCACCTTCAGGTCGTGGGGCAGCGCGTCGACGGCCTCCCTGAGGGCCGAGACGGCCTCGTCCCTTATCATCGCCGCCCCCGGGCTGTCCTCGGCGCTCTCCGGATCAAGCGGCGCCTCACCACCCGCCTGCGGCGCGCCGAGGGAGACCGTCGGATGCCGCCGCTTCCAGCGGTGGAGGTTGTGGCAGAGATTGGAGAGCGCGGTGAAGAGCCACGCGGGAAGGTTGGTGTCGGGCCGCAGTCCCATGCGCCGCTGGTAGAGCCTCACAAAAGTCTCGGCCACCAGGTCCTGGGCGTCGGCGGAGTTCTGCACGTAGCGGTAGGCGAACGCCAGTAGCGGCCTCTGCCACCGATTGACCAGCCGGTCCAGGGCGGCCGCCTCGCCACGCTGAAGGTCGCGCAGGTTCTCCAGGTCGGTGGCGGAATCGGTGGGCACGGCGCGGGGCTGCGCTCTAGCGTACCACGGCTCTGGCTTCGGGTGAGGCTGGGGCGACGATGCCTAAATAGTGGGCCCTTTGCGCCGGGGTCATCTGGCTGGCCGACTCCAGCACGAGCTGTCGCGTCGAGTCCAGGCACTCGCGGCTGATCGCGCGCCGGGTCTCCACAAAGTGGGCGAACTCGATGAAGTCGACCCGGTCGGACTGGCGGCGGGTGTTCTCGAAAGCGACAAACTCGGCCTGCATCTGTGCGACACGCGACGCGAGGGCGCGAAGGCGGGGGCTGGAGGCCTCGTGGAGCTCGCGGATCCGGGCGAACTGTGCGTCCGAGAGCTGGAGCTCCGACTTCATCCAGGCGAGCTGCCCGTCGAGGCTAGAAGGGTCGTAGGTCCGGCGGACGGTGTACGACACGAAGTGGGTCGCCAGCCCGACAACGAGCCCGAGGAGAAGGATCTTGCGGCCCCGGTTCACGGTGTCTTCGCGACCACGTCCTCCTTCAGGAGGGGGTCAATCAGCTGCAGGTAGCTCTTAGCCAGAAGCGCGCTCTGCTGGCGCTCGTGGCGGTTCACGCGCACCTCGGCGAGGAAGAGCCCCAGGAGGGCGCAGCACGCCACGAATAGGGCTGCGAAGGGCGGCCGCGACAGCCACATGTCAAGGTCCTCCCAGAAGGAGGCGAGTGCCCCCTTCTTTCTCTCCTCCACACCGATGCGCCGCCATACCTCGGGCGCCAGGCTCGGTGTCTCGGCCTCCGTATGCCTCCAGCGGTCGAGTAGGGGGTCAAGGGGATCGGGACTGGGATTCATCGCGGTTCGATCAAGAGGAGGGGCACCCGGCATAACACCGCCTACGTTCAAAGTCCTTCAACAATTTCTTTCTCGGCGCTCGGGGTGCTGGGTGCAACACTGGAACCCTCGTGCGGCGCCGAGGCCCGAGGGGCATGCGGTGACCGTGCCCCCTTTCTATGCGCTCAAGGAAATATTTAAGTTTATATAAATGAAGACCTTAATAAAGGGTCTTTTCAGGCCAAGGAGTCTGGAGCTCCTGGACGGCCGCTACAACCGCGAGCGGCTCGTAGCGGACTGCCTGGCGGGCATAACAGTGGGGCTGATCGCCCTTCCTCTGGCCCTGGCACTCGGCGTGGCAAGCGTGCCCGTGGGCGTGCCCACGCCGTTTCCTGCCCCGGCGGTCGGCATTTTCACCGCGATCATCGCCGGATTCATTGTCTCAACGCTCGGGGGAAGCCGCGTTCAGATCGCAGGCCCCACGGCCGCGTTCATGCCGATCATTCTGCTGATCATCGAGAAGTACGGCTACGACGGGCTGCTGCTGGCGACCATCATGGGGGGCGCCATCCTAGTCATCATGGGCCTCGCCCGGATGGGGGCCGTGATCAAGTTCATCCCCTATCCGGTCACGAGCGGCTTCACCACCGGCATCGCTGTCACGATCATGGTCAGCCAGCTCTCCGACTTCCTCGGCATAAAGGCAAGCGCACCGGCCCCCCGCGAGTTTCTAGCGAAGCTTCCCTGGCTATGGGAGCACCTGCGCGATATCAACCCGCTTGCCGCGCTCACCGGCCTCGGCAGTGCCCTGCTGATCTATTGGTGGCCCCGATTCGGGTGGAAGCGAATCCCGGGGATAATCGTCGCCATCGTGGTGGCGAGCGTCGCCGTGACACTCCTCGGATGGCCCCATTCCTTCAGCCTGGCTACCGTGGGCTCGCGGTTCGGCCCTGACGCCGTCCCCTCAAGCTTCCCGCCCCTCACCTGGCCGGTCGTCACGATGGAGCGCATCCGCGGGCTGATCGCCCCGGCGTTCACCATAGCGATGCTCGGAGCGATAGAGTCGCTGCTCTCCGCGGTCGTGGCCGACGGCCTCATCAACGACCGGCACGACGCCAACACGGAGCTGATCGCCCAGGGCCTAGCCAACATCGTCTGCCCCTTCTTCTGCGGCCTGCCAGCGACCGGGGCCATCGCACGGACCTCCGCCAACGTGAGGAGCGGAGGGTCCACGGCGATGGCGGGCATCGTCCACTCGGTGACGCTCCTGGCGATTGTCCTGATGTTCTCCCGCTACGCTCAGTTCGTTCCCATGGCCGCGATTGCGGCCGTGCTCGTGATGGTCGCGATCCGCATGGGCGAGTGGCACGAGCTAGGGCGCGTGAAGCAGATGCCGCTCAGCGACGCCGTGGTGCTCGTGACGACGATGCTCCTCACCGTCGTCTTCGACCTGGTGATCGCGGTCGAGGTGGGGATGGTCATGGCGGCGTTTCTCTTCATCAAGCGGATCGCCGAGACGACCGAGGTCTCGCTTGTCACGACGCACGATGAGCTCGAGACCTCGGAGCAGCTTGCCCACGGCAAGGATATACCCAAGGGGGTTCTCGTCTACCGGATCTTCGGCCCGTTCTTCTTCGGCGCCGCCGAGAAGATGGAGGACGCGCTCGAGCGGGTGGACACCCTCCCGCGGGTCCTGATCCTCAGGCTCCAGCTGGTGACCGCGATGGACGCCACCGCCCTGAACGCCCTTGAGAGTATCTCCGAGCGGATCCAGAGGGCCGGTGGGACGCTGATCCTTAGCGGGACCCACCGCCAGCCGCTGCAGATGCTGGCCAAGGCGGGCTTCATCGAGAAGATCGGCCGCAGGAACATCTGTGCCCATTTTGACGACGCGCTCGCCAGGGCAAGGACCGTGATCGCGGAGCCCCTGTCGCCGCCCAACTAGGGCGCCGAATTGGGGCGGATCGCGGCTTGGATTCGCGGCCTTGGGCGCGTAGGATCGGCCCTCAACCCCTCCCGAAATGGACCTTACCGGAACCCGCGCCCTGCCGTTAGCCCTCGCGCTCTCGCTTCTCGCCACGCCCCTCAGATCCGCCGCGCCGGACCCGGCGCCAAACCCGCTGCCTCATTTCGAATCCCGCGGCGGGCGCCACGCGCTCGTCGTCGACGGGGCCCCTTTCCTGATCCTTGGGGGCCAGTGCAACAACTCGAGCGCCTGGGCCTCGACCCTGCCCGGGGTGTGGTCGGCGGTCGACCGGATGGGGGCTAACACGCTCGAGGCGCCCGTGTACTGGGAGCAGTTCGAGCCCGACCAGGGCCACTTCGACACGACGCTCGTTGACATGCTGGTGCGCCAGGCGCGCGAGCACAGGGTCCGCCTGGTGTTGCTGTGGTTCGGCACCTGGAAGAACGGCAGCTCCCACTACGTCCCCGCCTGGGTGAAGAGCAACCCCGCGATCTGCCCGAAGGTCATAGGCAAGAACGGGGCTCCGGTAGATTCGCCGTCGCCGCACAGCGCCGCGGCGCTAGAGGCCGACAGCCGCGCCTTTGCCGCGCTGATGCGCCACCTGAAGGCCTCTGACGCCGCGCACACGGTGATCATGGTCCAGGTCGAGAACGAGTCGGGGGCCTGGAACTCGGTGAGGGACTACTCGGCCGCGGCGCAGGCGCTCTTTGAGAAGCCGGTCCCGAAGGACCTGCTCGTCGCCCTAGGCCTCGCCGGCAAGAGGCGCGGCGACTGGGCGGAGGTCTTTGGCAAGGACGCCGACGAATACTTTCACGCCTGGTCCGTGGCACGCTTCGTGGGCCAGGTCGCGGCCGCCGGAAAGAGCGAGTACGACCTGCCGATGTACACCAACGCGGCGCTCAGGGACCCGATAGCTCCCGGGCCTGCCGGCACCTACGAAAGCGGGGGGCCCACCGACAACGTGCTCGGGATCTGGAAGGCCGCGGCGCCGGCGCTCGACGCGCTGGCCCCGGACATCTACCTGCCCGAGAGTGCGAAGTACCGCAGGGTGCTCGAACTCTACTCGCGGCCCGACAACCCGCTGCTTGTCCCCGAGAACGGCGGATCCCCGGCCTTCGCGCGGATGTTCTTCGCGGCACTCGCCAAGGGGGCCGTGGGGTGGGCGCCCTTCGGGATCGACCGAGCGTCTGACGGCTATGTGCCGATGACGGGTGCCCGGCCCGACGACGACCCCCTTGCCGCCGTGGCGCTCAACTACCACATGGTCGGTCCCATCGCCAGGGAGGTCGCGCGCCTCAACTACGAGGGCCGGGTCCAAGCCGTGGCCGAGGAGTCGCCGGAGCGCACCGCGACCCTGCCATTCGGGCGATGGAGGGCGGTCGTCACTTACGGCGTCCCGGCCTTCGGTGCGGGACGGGAGCCCAAGGGCAATCCCGACGAGGACGGTCGCGCCGTCGTGGCGCAGCTCGGGGACAACGAGTTCCTCGTGACCGGGCACCTGTGCCGGGTCGATTTCCTCCCTTCCGATCCCGCCTCCAAGGAACAGCGCGAGTACCTGAGGGTCGAGGAGGGCGCCTACTACAACGGCACCTTCCGGGCGTCCCGGATCTGGAACGGGGACCAGACCGACTGGGGGCTCAACTTCGGGCGCACCCCGGTCGCCCTGCGGGTCCGCCTGGGGACCTACTAGGGTTTTTTCGTGTCGTAGAACACCCGGAGGTTGACCGACTCGCCCGGGAGGAGCTCCTTCGCCCGCTTCAGGGCGTTGCGGGTCGCCATCGTGGCGTTGTCCTCGGCCGGAAAGATATTCTCGCGGCCGATCTGCTGCAGGAGGCCGCTGTTTTCCAGGACATGCGTGACCTCGGGATTGCTGCCGCTGATCAGGAGGTAGCGCCCGGTGCCCCTGAGGTAGTCGTGGAGGCTCTCCATCGCCATCACGGTCGAGGCGTCCAGGTGCCGCGCGTTCTTCATCCTCAGGATGAAGACCCGGATGTTCTGGTTCTCGGCCAAGCGCCGCACCTGCTCCTGGAACAGGTCGGCCGCCCCGAAGAAGAGCTCCCCTTCGACGTGGATGATCGAGATCTGGGGGTGCGGGCGCTGGTTCGGGTCCCTGAGCTCGGCGAGGTTGCCCTCATCGTTGATGGCGTACTCTACCAGGGTGGGGGTGCTCGTCTTCTTCAGGAAGAGGGCTAGGGAGACGCCGATGCCCACGTAGATTGCCGTGTCCAGCTTCAGAAAGAGGCAGGACCCCAGGGTGACGACGAACACGACCAGGTCAGAGGGCGTGGAACGGCACGAGATGCGTATCTGGTGCCAGTTGATCATCTTGAAGCCGACCCGGATGAGGTGCGCGGCAAGGGCGGCCACCGGGATGAAGTTGAACACAGAGGTCCCGAACATCAGGACGAGCAGGACCACGGCGCTGCTGAGCATCGAGGAGACCTGGGTGCGCGCGCCGCTCTGGTAGTTCACCGCGGAGCGGGCGAACGACGATGAGCCCGGCACGGCTCCGAAGAAGGCGCAGGCGATGTTTGCGGCCCCCATGCCGATCAGCTCCTGGTTCGGCTCAATCTTCTGGCCGCTCTTGGCGGCCAGGCCCTTGGTGATCGAGGCGGCCTCCAGCATCCCGAGGATCGAGATGGCGATCGCCGTCCCCGCGAGCTCCGGGAGCAGGTGAAGCCGCTTCGGTCCGAACGGATAGCCCGCGAAGGACGGGATAATGGCGGTGAGGGCACCCTCGTCCCGCACCAGAACGAAGGGTGCCGCCGCGCTGTAGAGGGTGTAGACCTTCGCCCCGAGCCCGAGCAGCGCCAGTCCGATCAGCGCCTCCGGCCAGGAGGGACGGACTCGCTGGACGGCCCAGAAGATGGCGAAGGTCAGGACCGCTATGCCGATCGACCAGGGATGGACGTGGGCCGTTCCCAGGTCGAAGAGCGCCTGAAGCACGTTGGTCGAGAAATTCTGGCCCGCCTCGACGGCGTACCCCAGGACATTGTGGAGCTGGCTAGCGATCAGCAGGATGCCTATCCCAGTGCTGTAACCAACTACCACGGAGCGGGATATAAATTTTGTGATCTCGCCGAAGTTGAGGAGCCCGGACAGCAGCTGGATCACTCCGATCAGGAAGGCGAGGTAGACGGCAAGCTCAAGCGGGTGGAGACCCGTCGCCGAGTTCGCGGCGATGGTGGCAGCGACGATCAGGCTAATTGAACTGGTCGGGCCGAAAACGTGGTGCTTGGACGAGAAGAAGAGCGAGCCCACAAGGCCACCGATCACCACCGAAGCGATCACGGGGGAGGGGGGCAGGTTGAGGATGAGGGAGAAGCCGATCGCCTGGGGGATGGAGACCAGGGTCACCGTGGCCCCCGCCAGCAGGTCCGCCTTGAACTTCTCCCATGAATAGTCCCTCAGCTCGCCGACGAAGGGCAGGCGCACACGGAACATGTGCTGGCCCATCGCGGCCACTTCCTCGGTGAGCTCCGTCACACTGTCCATTGGGTAGGTCTCCTATCGGCCGTTCGCGCGCGCAAGCGCGAACTTTTCCGCGCTCCCCCGTCAGTAGGGTCGTTTAACGGGAGTGTCACTGGGCCGTCACGCATCTGTAACATCGACGATCTACCATGGCGGCGGTTCAAACCATCAAATAAAAATCCTGTCCGCACACTCCTCATGCTATCCCACAAAAGCACCCGACTTGCGCTCCTGACGGCCCTCGCCGTTGCCTGCGCCTCTGTTTCATCGGCTCAGATGCTCATCAATGGCGCTGGAGCCACCTTCCCGCAGCAGATTTACACCAAGTGGTTCGACGAGTACCAGAAAATCGACGGATCGGTCAGGTTCAACTACCAGGGCATCGGTTCCGGCGGCGGACAGAAGCAGATCCTGGCTGAGACCGTTGATTTCGGAGCCTCCGACGGCCCGATGTCCGACGAGAACCTCGCCAAGGCCCCGCGCACGCTCTGGCACATCCCGACGGTCGCCGGAGCCGTGGTTGTCAGCTACAATCTCGAGGGCAACCCCCAGGTCAACCTGGACGGCCCGACGCTTGCCGCGATCTTCCTTGGCACGATCTCGAAGTGGAACGACCCGGCGATCGCCTCCCAGAACCCGGGCGTGAAGCTTCCGGCCTCCGACATCATCGTGGTCCACCGTTCCGACGGCAGCGGCACGAGCTTCATCTTCACGGATTACCTGAGCAACGTGAGCCCCGAATGGAAGCAGAAGGTCGGCAAGGGCACCTCGGTCAGCTGGCCGGTAGGACTTGGCGGCAAAGGCAATGCCGGCGTCGCCGGGCAGGTCAAGCAGACCCCGGGCGCCATCGGCTATGTCGAGCTCGCCTACGCCCACCAGAACAAGCTGCCCTTCGCGACGATGAAGAACGCCGCGGGCATCTACATGTCGGCCACGATTGACTCGGTGACGGCCGCCCTGGCCTCGGCGACGATCCCCGAGGACTTCCGCTTCTCGATGGTCAACTCCCCGGGCACGACGGCTTACCCGATCTGCGGCGCCACCTGGCTGCTGGTCTACGCTGAGCAGAAGGACCACGCCAAGGGCGAGAAGCTCGTCCAGTTTCTGAAGTGGGCCTACTCCGACGGTGAGAAATACGCCGCCGGCCTGGACTACGCGCCGCTTCCCGATTCCGTGGTGAAGCGCGCCCTTGAACGCGTCCAGACCATCAAGTACTAACAAGCCGCTGGTTGAGCGGGCGTGAGTCATGCTCACGCCCGCTACCCACGTCCTGATGAGCCAGACGCCGTCTAGCCCCGATCCGTTGCCCGCGCCGAGCTCCAAGGGGCCCGACCTCGCCTTCAAGTGGGTGGCAGCGTTCGCCGCGGGAATGATTGTGCTGCTGATTGTCCTTGTTGGATGGCAGCTCTACGCGGGATCGAGGATGGCGATCAGTCAGTTTGGCCCCTCGTTTCTGTGGAGCTCGCAATGGGACCCCGTCCAGGACAAGTACGGAGCCCTTCCCTTTATCTTCGGGACCCTGGTCTCGTCCCTGCTCGCGCTCCTGATCGCGGTGCCCCTCGGGGTTGCCACAGCGGTCTTCCTGACCGAGCTCGCCCCAATCAAACTTCGCCAGCCGATCGTCATGGCAATCGAGATGCTCGCGGCCGTGCCGAGCGTGATCTTCGGGCTCTGGGGCATATTCGTGCTGATCCCGTGGCTCAGGGACTACCTGTTTGTCTGGCTCAAGCACTATTTCGGGTTCCTGCCACTCTTCCAGGGTCCGATTTACGGCGTCAGCATGCTCGCCGCGGGAATCGTGGTGGCGATCATGATCCTGCCGATCATCACCTCGATCTCGCGCGAGATCCTGCGTTCGGTGCCGAACCTGCAGAGAGAGGCGGCCTACGCCCTCGGTGCGACACGCTGGGAGGTCCTGAAGATCGCCGTTCTGAACTACGCCAGGCGCGGCCTCTTTGGCGCGGCGGTCCTTGGCCTTGGTCGGGCCCTGGGCGAGACGATGGCGGTTACCATGGTCATCGGCAACAGGCCGCAGATCAGCGCGTCCCTGTTTGCCCCGGGGTACACCCTGGCGAGCGTGATCGCCAACGAGTTCACTGAGGCGACAAGCGACCTGTACCTGAACTCCCTATTTGAGCTCGGCCTCGTGCTGATGGGCGTGGCCATCCTGGTGAACATTGCCGCCCAGATCATGCTCAAGAGCATGACGGGCTCGGGCCCGATCAAGGTGAACTGAACCCGTGGCGACTTCACCCTACCTTCCCACCGAGAAATTCGCGCGCTGGCGCAAGTTCAAGAGCTCGGCGGTCACGGCGGTGCTCGTGGTGTGCGCGCTGGCGGTCATTGCCCCGCTCTTTCTGGTGATCTATTTCCTGCTCGTCCATGGATCGAGCTCCATCGACTGGAACTTCTTCACGCAGCTGCCGAAGCCCACGGGCGAGAACGGCGGCGGGATGGCGAACGCGATCGTCGGGACCATGGCGCTCCTCGCCATGGCCTCAATCGTGGGCGTTCCCCTGGGTGTCCTCGGCGGCATCTATCTCGCAGAATACGGTTCCGACCGCGCCAACGACTGGCTGCGTTTCGCTGCCGACGTCCTCAATGGTGTGCCCTCGATCGTCTGGGGAATGGTCGTCTACCTGATCCTTGTCGTTCCCTTCAAGACGTTCTCGGCCTACGCGGGGGGCGTCGCCCTCGGCCTGATGATGGTGCCCCTGGTCATGCGCACGACCGAGGAGGTGCTGATCCTCGTCCCGCAGAGCTACCGCGAGGCGGCGCTCGCGCTCGGTGTCGCAAGGTGGAAGGTGATCATGGTGATCGTGGTGCGCACGGCGCTTAAGGGAATCGCGACCGGCGTCATCGTCGCGCTCGCCAGGATCGCGGGCGAGACCGCACCGCTCCTCTTCACCGCCCTCGGCAATAACTTCTGGAACCACAACCTGAAGGAGCCGATCGCCGCCCTTCCCCTGCAGATCTTCGCCTACGCCATCTCGCCCTACGACGACTGGCACAGGCAGGCATGGGCCGGTGCCCTCGTGCTCATGGGATTGATCCTCGCCCTCAACATCACGGTCCGGGTACTCTCCCGCGATCGGAAGCACAACCATTGAACGTCATGTCCACCCTCCCTGAAACTCCGTCGGTACGTGTGGCGTCCGATCAGGCAAGGACCTTGCAGACGCCCCAACAGGCTCCGACCGCGGGCCTTCCCGTAGAGTCCGAAGAGGTCGCCTTCGACATTCGCAACTTCAGCCTATGGTACGGCCAGCGCCAGGCTCTCAATGACGTTTCGATCAAGATTCCGGCGCGCAAGGTGACGGCCATCATCGGGCCGAGCGGCTGCGGCAAGTCGACGTTCCTTAGGGCCCTGAACCGGATGCACGAGCTGACCCCAGGAACCCGGCTCGAAGGCTCTCTCAAGCATTTTGGAAGCGACCTTTACGGACCGGGCATCGAGGCGGTCTCAATACGCCGGCGGGTCGGGATGGTCTTCCAGAAGTCGAACCCATTCCCCACGATGTCCATCGCGGAGAACGTTCTCGTCGGCCTCCGGCTGAACGGGGTCAGGGACAAGGCCATCCTCCAGGAGCGCCTCGAGAAGTCCCTGCGCATGGCGGCCCTCTGGGAAGAGGTGAAGGAGCACCTGAACAGGCCCGGAACAAGCCTCTCAGGTGGGCAGCAGCAGCGCCTGTGCATCGCCCGCTCCCTCGCGGTGCAGCCTGAGACGCTCCTGATGGACGAGCCCTGCTCGGCCCTCGATCCCCTGGCGACCGCCAAGATCGAGGAACTCATCCAGACGCTACGCCAGGAGTACACCGTCGTCATCGTCACCCACAACATGCAGCAGGCGGCCCGCTGCTCGGACCGCACCGCCTTCTTCTACATGGGACGCCTGATCGAGTTCGGCGACACCCGTAACATCTTCACGAACCCCGCGAACCCTCAGACGGAGGCCTACGTATCGGGTAGGTTCGGCTGAACAGCCCCAAACGACCCAAGACATGACCCATTACACCGAAGAGATGAACCGCCTGAAGGAGAGCCTTCTGGCGAT
>CAISPT010000371.1 GCA_903887455.1 uncultured Opitutaceae bacterium
CTGCAAATCCAGAAGCAATATCCCGGAGTGCCTGTCATGTACATGTCGGGGTATTTCAATGACCCGAGCCTGTCGCAGTCGTCGGCGCTCAAGGTCACCGGGTACCTCGCCAAGCCGTTCTCCAGGGAGCAGCTCTTCGAAACCGTCAGGTCGGCGATGGCAAAGGACGCCTAGGGAGGCGGGCCCTTGGCCCGTTACGGCACCTCGTAGACCTCGATCAGGGCGACGCCCGTGTCGAGGGAGGCACCCGAGACGGTCGCTGTGTAGTTTCCCGGCGGCAGCGTGATCAAGACGGCCGAGTCGCCGCTGGAAGAGCTCCAGGGGAAAGCCCCGACGCGCGCCGCTGCCGAAATGATCGCGGGATCGCCGCCCCATCCGGAGTTGGCGGCGTAGACTGCTCCGGGCACGGCGCCGATGGCGCTGAGCGTCACCTTCGGGTCTGCGAGGGCTCCGGGGACGTTGAAGGGCGCCTGCCCTAGTGTGGGTCCGGAGACACGGACAAGGACGGTCTCGGCCGAGGTCCCGCCAACCGTGAAGCCCGCGACGACCACGTTCGCGCCGGTGCCGACCTGCACCCGCGCCGAGAGGTTGATGAGACGGGGCGCGGACGGCAGGTAGGTCCCGGCGGGCGTCGCGTCGTACACCTCGGCGAGCGCAATCCCGGTGTCCCCTTTGGAGCCCGAGATCTCCGCCGTGTAGTTGCCCGCGGGCAGGGTCTCAAGGAGCGCGGCATCGCGGCTGTCCGGGCTGCCCCATGGAAACGCCCCCACGGCGCTTGAGACTGCCTGGATCTGCGCCGCCCCACCCCATCCGCTGTTGGAGTCAACGACCGCCCCGGTCCCGAGGCTATTGAGCGTCAGTACCGGGTCTGGCAGGACCCCGGGGACGTTGAAGGGCACAAGGGAGAGCGCGGGCCCGGATCCCCGTATCAGCAGCCTCTGGCTCCCGCTAGTGCCGTCGCCTCCCACCACGAATCCCGTGAAGATGATGTCCCCGCCGGTTCCCACAAGGGCGCGGCAGGAGATGTTGACCAGGCGCCCGGCGTCCAGCGTCGGCGCGACCGATACCGTGGCCGCGGCGCTCGTCACCGAGCCCGAGGCGTTGGTGGCGACGCAGGAGTAGCGGCCGGCCGCCGCAGCGGCATTAGGGAGGACCAACAGGTGAGAGGACGCGCCGGGCACCGGTGTGGTGCCGTTCAGCCACCACTGGTAGGATGGCGAGTTGGTCGCCACCGCGTTCAAGGCGACCGATCCGCCGGCCACCGTGACGGAAACCGGCTGCGTCGTGAAGGCCGGAGCAAAGGCGGGGTTCGGCGTCGGGCTCGGTGTCGGGGTGTGAGTGGGGGTCGGAGTCGGGGTGGAGGTTGGGGTTGGGGTCGGAGTCGGCGAGCCGCTCGGAGTCGGCGTAGGCGTCACCGAGGTCGTGGGGGTCGGGGTCGGCGTGGGCGTCGGAGTATGGGTCGGCGTCGGCGTCGGGGTCGGGGTCGGAGTCGGCGTCAGGGCGGGCGATATCGTGAAGAACAGCTTCTGGGTGCCGGTGCCCCCCGCGTTCGTCGCGGAGACCGTCACCGTCGTGGATCCGCTCGATGTCGGCGTCCCGATAATATAGCCGCTGGCCGGGTAAAGGGAGAGGCCGCCCGGCAGCCCACCGCCCGGGTTTCCAAAGCTCGTGGGTGAGTTGCTCGCAGTGATCAGGTAGGAGAACGCGACGCCGACCTGGCCCGTCGGATAAGCCGTGCTGGTGATCACCGGTGCGGGGGGGTTGGCAACCGTGAGTGTCAGGGTCGCCGTGCCGGAGCCCGCCGCATTGGTGGCGGCAATCGTGACACTGGTCGTACCCGCGGCCGCGGGCGTTCCCGTGATGTAGCCGGTCGAGCCGGAGACACTAAGCCCCGAGGGAAGCGGGCTCGCCGAGTAGGAGGTCGGCGAATTGCTCGCCGAGATCTTGTAGCTGAATGCCGATCCCACGGTGCCGGTGGCCGAGAGCGCGCTCGTGATCACGGGTGCCACGGCGCCGGCCCTCGGCGCCGCCCCGAGCGACACGAAAAGGGAGACGAACAGGAGGCCGAGGGGCCTGCGAAGGAGGGTGGTCATTACGGGTGCCGGGAGGGATACCCACCCCTTCCCGGCATCACTGCCGAAAGTCCAAGCCTCTTCATGAAGTTTTGGAAGCTCTTTATTCGCAGGAAGAAAAGGCCGGTCCCTGCCCCGGCAG
>CAISPT010000372.1 GCA_903887455.1 uncultured Opitutaceae bacterium
ATGGCCCCCACGCTCCTCGTCCTCGCCGCCGGCATGGGTTCCCGCTACGGCGGCCTCAAGCAGATCGACCCCGTCGGTCCCTCGGGCGAGACCGTCCTCGATTACGGCGTCTATGATGCGATCAGGGCGGGCTTCGGCAGGGTCGTCTTCGTGATACGCCGGGAGTTCGAGGAGGCGTTCCGGACGGCGATCACGTCCAAGTACGCGGGGAGGATCGAGGTGGGCTTCGTCTTCCAGTCGGCCGACGACCTGCCGGGGGGGGTCCCCCTGCCGGCGGGCCGCGAGAAACCCTGGGGGACGGGCCACGCGGTGTGGTGCGCCCGCGAGGCCGTCACGGGGCCCTTCGCCGTCATCAACGCCGATGACTTCTACGGCGCGGGCGCGTTCGCCAGGCTCGCGGAATTCCTCGGGGGCGCCACCGGGGGGCGGTTCGCGATCGTCGGCTTTCGCCTGGGCCGCACGCTCTCGGAGAACGGCGCGGTCTCGCGAGGCATCTGCAGGGAGGAGCACGGGCTTCTCTCCTCGATCGTGGAGGAGACGGGGATCAGTGCGGCGGACGTCGGCCCCGGCCGCAGGTTCTCCGGGCAGGAGATCGTCTCCATGAACTTCTGGGGCTTCACCCCCGCGCTTTTCGGAGGGCTGGACGCCGGACTCAGGTCATTCCTCGCCGCGCGCAGCGGCGACTCGAAGGCCGAGTTCTACCTCCCCTCCGCGGTGTCGGACCTTATCCAGGCCAAGGCGGCATCGGTGCAGGTGCTCTCTAGCGAAGATGCCTGGTTTGGGGTCACCTACCGCGAGGACAGGCCGCACGTGACCGCGACAATCGCCGCCCTGGTCGCCTCCGGCGCCTACCCGGCGCGGCTGTTCCCTTAGGGCCCCGTCCTGGCGAGCAGGAGCCTCACACCCTCGATCGGGGGCTCGGTGACCCGCTCAAGCGGGAACGGCGCCTTGGCCGAGAGGACCGCGAACGCGGAGGGGTGGTTGAGGATGTGGCCGCTCACGCCCGCGCGGAAGGAAGCGGGAAGGGTTCCGGGAAACAGCCTTTCCGCGACCCTCGAGGCTAGGGCGAGGAGCGCCAGGACCGACGCGGAGACAGCCTCCGCGGCGGCCGGATCTCCCTCAGACGCCAGGCGCAGGACGTCGGGGGCCAGTGCCGCGACCCCGTTGTTGGTCGCGGGGTCCGCGTAGAAGAAGCCCGCCACCGCAGCCGCCGTGTCGTGGCCGGTCCTCACTCGCACCAGGTTCCCGAGGCCTGAGGCCTCCGACCAGCCCTGAAGCTCGAGCAGGGCGCGCGCGATGGCGCGCCTGCCGAGGTCGTAGCCGCTTCCCTCGTCCCCGAAGCGCCAGCCGATCCCTCCAGCGTAGTGGACCTCGCCGTCCGGGGTCCTCGCCGCGACAAAGGATCCGGTGCCCGCGTGGAGCACCAGCCCCGGCGAGCCGCGGGTCGCCAGCTCAAGGACCGGCACCGAGTCGTCCACGGTCGAGGTGCTCCCGAACCCGGAGAGGCCCGCCCCGAAGTCCCTCCAGAAGGCGCGGCTGCCCGCCATGCAGAGCAGCGTCGAGGAGACCTCCACCTCGGGGTGCCCGGAGCGGAGCGCGCCCAGGGCTGCGGCGGCGATCTCGCGGGCGCGGGCCGCGCCCACCAGGCTCGGGCTGCAGCCGGGCCCGGTGTGGCGGGCGGCGACGGCGCCGGAGGGGTCGACGAGGATGCACTCGGTCTTTGTCCCGCCCCCGTCGACGCCGATCTTCCAGGCCATGGCTCAGGCGAGCTGCCGGCTCATGCGCGCCTTGTAGCGCGCGCCGACCTCGCGGTTGTGCTCAATGGCGCCCGGCAGGTTCTGGCTCCGGAGTACCGGAAGGGGGTGCCCGTTCGCCGACAGCCACTCCATGACCGACAGCATGAGCCAGTTCAGGACGGAGCAGCCGATCAGGGTCGAGGTCGGCCCGGCGTTTACTCCCGCGGCCACCTCCACGATCGCGTCCCCTGGGACGCCCCCGTTGTCCAGGACATGGTCTGCGACCTCGAAGAGCTTCCTGCCGGAAGGGTGCTGGGAAGCCGTCTCCCGGGACATCGCCATGCACGTGAGTGCGACGACGTTCAGCCCCTTGGACTTCGCATAGAGGGCGACGTCGATCGGGGAGGTGTTCTTGCCCGAGTTGGAGATCACGATCACCGTCTCCCCGGGCAGGAGCTGGTACTGCCGGTCGTAGCGCTCGACCAGCTTCGTCCCATATCCTGGCAGGTTCTCGATGAAGCCCCCCGTCGGGTCGATGATGCCGGTGATGCACACCAGGCCCCCGGCCCGCCCGATGATCTCGCGGGCGATCACCTCGCTGTGGCCGCTGCCAAAGGTGTGGACGACGCCTCCTCGGGCCACCGACTGGCCGATCAGCGGGGCGAGCCGGGCGATCACCGGCGCGTTGGTCTCCCGTGCGCGGGCGAGGAGCCCGGCGGCGCGGTCGTAGTAGGTGTCTGCTATTGAGGGCATGGGTGAATCTTGGGTTTCCGCCTCACGCGGACGCCTCCCACCTTCCGTAGATGCCGCACGGCAGCACCTTGCCGTCGCGGTGGATGGGGAGCCCGACCTCGCCGGACGAGATGCTGCCCCCGTGCCCGTGGAAAAGCTGCGAGAGCAGGTTCGCGACCACGGTCGGGGAGAGCCGCGCCGTGTAGGCGTTGATCAGGAAGAAGAGCGGCTTCTCCGAGAGGATGGAGCGGCACTCTTGAAGCAGGTCCCAGAGGTGGTCCTCAAGCTTCCAGAGTTCCCCCGTGCTGCCCCTGCCGTAGGTCGGCGGGTCCATGATGACGGCGTCGTAGCGCTTGCCTCGCTTGGCCTCCCTTCGGACGAACTTCAGGCAGTCGTCCGCGATGAAGCGGATCGGCTTGTCCTGGAGGCCGCTGAGCGCCGCGTTCTCGCGGCACCACTTTACCATGCCCTCCGCCGCGTCCACGTGGCAGACCGAGGCGCCCGCCGCGGCCGCCGCGCAGGTTGCGGCGCCGGTGTAGCCGAAGAGGTTCAGCACGTTCACAGGCCTGCCCGCCCTGGAGATCAGCGCGTGGACCCAGTCCCAGTTCACCGCCTGCTCCGGGAAGAGACCGGTGTGTTTGAAGGAGGTGGGACGGATCTTGAAGGTCAGGCCCAGGGCGTCGTAGCGGATCTCCCAGTGCTCGGGAAGCGGCCGCCTGAACTCCCACCGGCCCCCCCCGGCTTCGCTCCTGTGGTAGAATCCGTCCCAGTGCTCCCAGCGCGAGCCGGCGGGGACGCCCTGGCGTGGCCAGAGGACCTGGGGGTCGGGGCGCACGAGCGTGTAGGGGCCCCACTTCTCCTGCTTCATCCCCTCGCCGCAGTCCACCAGCTGGAAATCCCTCCACCGGTCGGCGACAAGGAGGGGGAGGTGCTGGACGGGTGTGGACATCGGCTGGGGCTCACCCCGAGGCAATCCCCGGCCGCCGCGCATGTAAAGAAGCGAGCGCGGAAGGGGTCTAGACGTTCAGGTAGACGTAGAGCGCGAAGCCCACGGCCGCCAGGCCCGCCGTCGCCGCGAACGACCACAGGAGGTTCCGCTGGCGGGCGGCCATGGCGAAGGTCGCGACAATGACCGCGAGCTGGGCCCCGAGCATGCCGTAGAAGAAGCGCTCGCTGCGGAGGTGGTGCCGCTCGGCCGACAGGTTCCCTTTGCGCACCAGAAGCTCGTAGGCGTTGGCGACGGCGCGGTTCAGGCGCGCCTCCTGGTCGTAGCGAAGCGCCTCGGACCTCAGGCGTAGCGCCGTCATGTCCCGGATTACGCCGAGGTCGGCCCCGCGGCCGGAGAGCGCGGAGTCGAGGTAGGCGATCGCCTCCTCGCCCGGTGCCGCGGCCTTCTCGAACTCGCGGACGCGGCCAAGCGCCCGCTCAAGCGCCGAGTCGAGCGCCGTCTTGTCGAGCTTGGCGACAAGCGCGGACATGTCCGCCTCGGAAGCCGAGGACTCAAGGGCGGTGATCGCTGCTGCGACCGCCGGGTCGGCGTCCCGGTCCGCGGACGCCGCGGTTGGGGCGGGCGTGCCCGCCGCCCGGAGCGCGTCCCTGAAGCGGTCGGTCTCGGCGACCTGCCTAAAAGCCGCGCTCGATTCCGCCGCGGCTCCGACGTCGCTGAGCTCGAACGAGGCCGACAGGAGGTCGAGCGTGCTCCTCTCGACCGCGCTCCTCACCCGCTTCGCCTGGAAAAGGCCCCACTGGTCGCCAGCCTTCGACTGCATCTGGGCCGCGAAGGCCCGCTCGTACTGCGCCCGAGTCATCTCGCTTGAAGAAAGGCCCGCGAGGATTGTGGCCATCACCGTCATCACGATCGGGGTGGCTGCGAAGACCTTCCCCCAGAGATTCTGGGGCAGGTCCGCCTTCAGGGCGTCGCCGGCTTCGGTCGTCTTCATGGGTGGAGCATGTGGCCCCGTGTTCCCGCGCGGCTCGGCTACTTGGAGGGCTCGGCGGCGGGGGTCTTCACCCTGGCCTCCTCCCAGAAGTAGCGCCCATTGCGGTTGTGGTTCACGCGGATCCAGATCGCCGCCGCCGCAAGCACGACGATCGCGACCACGATCCGGCGGCTGCGGCTCTTGGCCTCCTTGTCCTCATAGGGATCCTCAAGCGAGCGCCTGGCGTTTGAGGGCAGCGCGGCCACCTTCGTGAGCGCGGCGCCGAACGGGATGTTGATCTTCACCCGCCCGTTGATCGCCCAGCCGTTGCCCTCCAGGATCGGGCCGAGCGTCCGCTGGCGGAGCTTCAGGGCGGCGATGAACATCGAGGGGAGCGAGACGACGAGCATGAGCCCGACGAGGATCACGGGCACCTGCCAGCTCGGGAGCTCGACGAACTTCGCGAACACGGCCGCGCAGAACGTGCCGATCGAGCCGATGGCGACGCCAATGCCCGTGATGAGTGCCAGGTCGAACTTCTTCGGCTCGGGCTTGGGCTGGTCGGCGGCAATCGCCTGCGCCGCCGTCGAGAGGCGGGCCCCCGCGTCGGCGTCCGATGCCGCCGCGCGCTTGGCAATCTGCTCCTCGATGAACCGGATGAATTTCTTGTACGGGGACCAGAACGCCTGCCTAATGCTGATGGGGTTGTCGACGATGCTCGTCACGACGGCGTACCAGAGCGCGCCCTTGCGGTCATAGAACACGCCATTGCGTCCGACGAAGAGGTAGTCGCTGGCGCCCTGGGTGAAGCAGGCCGCTATCGTCATCGTCGCCCCGCCGCCGGCGCGCGTGCAGGTGCAGTAGACGATGTAGAACTTGCTCATCGCGGCGAGAGGGCTGATCCCGTCCACCCTCAGGCAGAGTTCCGTCGAGCGGCTGTCGAGGAAGAGCGTGCCGGCCTGGAAGGCCGCGTACCGGTCCCTCGAGTAGAAGTCGGCAAAGTTGACGAAGTTGTGGAGCAAGGCCCGAAGGTCGCGGTAGTAGCGGGTGAGCCGCTCGACGTCCGTCACCGCCTTGAACTGCGGCTCAAGCGCCTTGTCCCTTGCGACCAGCTCTGCAAGCGCCTCCCGCCCCTTGCCCGCCAGGATATCCCTCGTCCTAGCCAGGCCGATCTTTTCGACGGCCCGGCCGCCGTTGCTGCCCATCCAGGCCTCGTAGGCCGCGAACTTGAGGACGAGCGCCTTCCACTCCTCGACGGAAAGGAAGGTGCGCCCCGCGCCAAGAAGGGGGGAGACAACCTTCGCATGGAGGCCGGCGAGGGCCTCGGCCCACGCCGGGTTCACCCCGTCAAGGAGGGGGAGGGGCCGGCCGGCCTCGACGTGGGACAGGGGGAAGCCCGCCAGCTCGTCGCCCGAGAGTTTGAGTTCGTGGGAGGCGATCGGCTTGTAATCGGCCTCGTCCCGGTTGAGGGCGCCCGTCGCCCGCGGGTCGAATCCGGCCAGCTGGCACCTCGCGAAGTAGTCGTCGACCTTGGCGCGCACGGCCTTGATCGCGTCGAAGGCCGACTCCGTCTCGGCCCCGAGGAGCGAGACCTCTATCGCGGCCTTCTGCTCGGACCAGGCCCCGTAGGCCGCCAACTGCGTGAAGAAAGCGTCGATCTTCTCGGCGGTGACACCGACCTCCCCTGAGCGCCTCTCCGCACCCCCGAGGCAGGCGATGATGTCGGTGATAAGGAGCTTCGTCTCGTCGTCGCCCGCCGCGCCGGCCGGGATGACGCCGTCCCCATTGAGTGGCGTGGAGGCGAAAATTCGCGCCGTGTCGGCTGCCTGCGCCACGCTGAGGGCCTCCCCGGCCCCGGCCCCGATCCCGGCGTGGATCTGCCGCGCCGCGGCCAGCAGGATCTTCCCCTCAGGCGTACCCTCGCTGATTGCCGACAGGGGAAGCGCCTCGGAGCCCCTCAGGAGGTCGCCCGCGTCCTTCAGGCGGGCGCCCGCCCAGGCGATCGCTGCGATCACCTCGGGCACACCGATCCTTCCATCGGCATCCGTGTCGATCAGGGCGAGGGTCTTTTCGTCGAGATCGAGGCCCTTCACCGGGCAGCTGAGCGCGACCCAGAGCTCCTGGTCGAGCTCCCCGAGGGAAAGCAGGTCTGCCCCCGTGTGGAGGGCGACCTGGTCGATGCCGCCCGTGCGGAAGAAGGTCCAGACGTGTTTGGCGGCGGCGGCTTCGTGCATCGGGTGGAAGGATTGGGATGCTCTGCCCGCGCTCGTCGCGGGCTACTGCCAGTCGAGCACGAGCCTCGTGAAATAGCCAGTATCGAGCTTCTTCAGGCCGGCGCCGGGGCGGCTGTTGTAGTCGTTATTGATGCCGACGCGCAGCTTCCAGGCCGGGTTCGCGGTCGGGATCTCAAAGAAGCTCTCGTGGGTGAGCGTGAAGTTCGCGAAATCGTTGAAAGCCGGGACGATCGCGATCCGGTTGACGAGCCTAGAGGTGCCAAACTTGGCCTCGTGGTTTATTTCGAAGTCGAGGCCGGCGTCGTTCACCGTCGGCGTTGCCGGATTCTTGTAGGTGTCGTCTCGGAAGGAAAGACCGGCGCGTGCCGTCAGTGTCTCGTTGGCGGCCTTGACGACATCCAAGCCGTAGCCCGCTGCGGCCACGTCGTAGAAGCTGATGCCCATCACCCGGTCGAATCCACCCTCGTCGCGGACGAACCAGGAGCTCCGTTCCGAGAAGTTGTCGGAGTAGTCGGCGCCCACCTTGAACTGGTCGGCCGATTTCTGGCCCTCCGTGACCTGGCGGTTGTAGGAGGTGTAGAAGGTGAGCGTATCGTCCGGGCCCTTGAGGGTCGCCCGGACGCCGGCTGCGGTCCCGAGCTGGCTCTTGTTGCCCGAGGTTCCGGCGACGTCGACGTGGGCCTCGTAGGTCCACTTCCGCTCGAGGGCGGCGACCTGCGGGTCCTTGGCCCCCGCCGACCAGGAGGCGGCGACCTTCGCCACCGTGGTGGTGATGGTGCCGTCCTGCCCAGCGACCTGGAGGGCCCCGGAGGCGCCCGAGACCCTGCCCTCGATGCGGGTGCCGTCGGACAGGCGCACCGCCACCGGCGCGTCGGTCGCAATCCCGGTCACCTCGCTCTGGTCGATCGTGATGTCGCCGGCGTAGGTTGTGGTGACCACCACTTTGCCCGCGTCGATTTTCGAGACTTTGCCCACGATGTGGGATCCGTCCTTCGTCTCTACGACGTCGGCGGAAAGCTGGGCGGCGGTGAAAGCGCCGCATGCAAGGGCGAAAAGCCCACGGAATACTAGGTTGCTGCTCATATTAGATCGGTTGCTTGTTGAAATAGGGGCGTCGTTAATCGATTGCATCACAGGTGAAGTCAACTGCTAACCCTGAACTAGCGGGGCACCGGTAGGTGGGTAACCTTAGTTGTTGTACTGCTATTGTTTAAGTCAACCTGGAAGCCCTTGTGTGCGGCACGGTGCAGTGAAAGGCCTGGACGGGTTGAGGCGGGCACCGGCAACGGTACGGGAAGCAGGGAATTTGTTCCGGCTGGCGCATCGAGCGGGGGCCTCGTGCGTCTTCACTGGGGTGACCCACCCACCGAAGCGGGTCATCTGCCAAAAAAAGCGCGTAGCGGGCAAATCTCGTTTGCTACAGGGATCATTCGGCAGCTACTCGGGTCGGGAAACCCTTCTTCGCCATGAACGAATCCAAGCGCCTTCGCTGGCTGCCATGCCTCGCCGTCCTCCTCGCCTTCTCGTCGTCGCCGCGCCTCTGCGCGGACGTGGTCGAGATGAAGAACGGGGCGCGCGACGTCGGCAAGATCACCAGCGTCCACGAGGGCGTGATCACGATCGAGACCGAGTACGCGGGTGAGATAAAGGTGAAGCAGGCGATGGTCGTCTCGATAACGACCGACCATTCGGTCTCCGTGCGTCTGGCCGACGGGACCGACGCCATCGGATGGGTGGCGTCGCCCGCGCCGAGCAAGCTCAAGATCACGGGGGCGACCAAGGTCGTCGAGTGCCAGGTGTCCAACGTTTCCGCCTTCTGGGCCGCCGGCCAGGAGGATCCCGATATCGTCGCCAAGCGCAGGAAATGGTCGTACGAGGCAGGCGGCGACGTGAACGGCCGCACTGGAACCCAGAGGCAGCTGAGCACGAGCTACCACTACCGTGCGAAGCTCGCGAGCCCCACGGACACCTTCCAGTACTACACCAGCTACACGCGCCAGGAGGTGAACAACCAGGTCTCGGCCGACCAGTTCAAGGTGGGCGCCGACTACGCCGACAACTTCACACCGACACGGTCGTGGTACATCCGCGACGAGGGCGGCTTCGATCGCGTTAACTTCATCACGCTCTACGACATCGCGGCCACCGGTTTCGGCTACGACTTCATCAAGCAGAAGACGGAGACGCTGACCGCCCGGGTGGGTCTCTCCTACCGGTACGACCAGTACGTGGAGGGAAAGGGCGCCTCCCTGAGCTCGGCCGGCGCTGACTTCGGCTTCGAGTACCTGCGCAAGGTGCACAACGCGCAGTTCACCGACAAGATCGCGTTCGTCCCCGCCTTTCAGGGCCTGGGCAACTTCGTCGTCAACCACGAGTTCGCCTTCGAGATGCCGATCGACAAGGCGACATGGAAGATAGCGACCGGCGTCGCGAATAACTACTACAGCCGTCCCGTCGGCGGGGCCGACAAGCTCGAGACGCTCTACTTCACCCGCCTGATCCTCACCTGGGGCGCCCAGCCCCCGGGCACCTGACGCTCAGGTCCCGTAGAGGCGGTCCCCGAAATCGCCCAGTCCAGGCAGGATGTACCGGCGTGAATTGAGCCCGCGGTCGAGCACTCCGACCTGGATCGCCGTCCCGGGGTGATGCTTGTGGACCTCCTCGACCCCCTCGGGCGCCGCGATGATGCAGACGAGCCCCGGGGAGACCGCCCCGTTCTTCTTGACGACGTCGAGGGCCTGGGAGGCCGATCCGCCGGTGGCAAGCATGGGGTCGACGACAAAGACCCGGCGCCCCTCAAGGGGCGGGAGCTTGCAGTAGTAGTTCCGCGCGACCGCGGTCACGTGGTCGCGCTCCAGGCCGACGTAGCCCACGCTCACGTCGGGGAAGACGTCCAGGAAGGGCTGCACCATCGAGACGCCTGCGCGGAGGATCGCCACCACCACGATCGGCTGAACCGAGAGCACCCTCCCCTGGGTCGACTCGAGCGGCGTCTTCACGGTCTTCTCCTCCGTCGCGAGGTCCCGGGTGGCCTCGATCGCCAGCATGGTCGTCAGCTGGTAGGCGAGGGACCTGAACGTCGCGGGCTTGGTGGTCTCATCCCTGAGGTGGGTGATGATGTGGTCGGCAAGGGGGTGTTTGAGTACGCTCAGCATAGGGGGAGCTACAGGAGGTCGCGCTGCACCTTGCCCTCGAGGTAGCCCTCGAACTCGCGTCGAAGCGGCTTATCCTTGCCCCGGAGGCCGGGCATGAGCGGCAGCCAGTTGTAGATCTCCTCGCGCAAGTGCCTCGGCATGACCGGCGGCATCTCGCGGACGCGGTCGAGCGCCCGGACGACCGCGGCTGCCACGTCGTCGCACATCCGCTGCGCGTCGGCCGAGCTGTGCTGGCCGGCGAGCCGGATCACCTCGTCGAGCTTCCTGTGGCGCTTCTTGATGATCGCCTTGTAGGAGCCCAGGCCGTCGATCGAGATCACGGCCGTCCTCGGGTAGAAGTTGGCCATCGGGTTCCACTGCGACGCCCCGGACCCAGCCCCCCGGCGGTCGCTCCTGAGGATGACCGACGGGATGTCCGCGAACTTCGCGATCATGAACTCCGAGACGGTGCCGCTGTCCAGGTCCGGCCCGTCGAAGCTGAAGAGCGCCAGGTCGCTTCGGATCAGGCTCCGGATGTGGTGGTCGCGGACGGTCCGCGGCGTCGTTCCGCGGGGGTCGAAGTCCTGCGGGAGCTGGCAGAGGTAGCGGCCGTGGGACTTCTCGTAGACCGCCTCCGCCAGGTAGGCGTTGCCGATCAGGTGCTTCAGG
>CAISPT010000373.1 GCA_903887455.1 uncultured Opitutaceae bacterium
AACGTCGAGACCGAGAACGAGATCTTCGCGATCTCGAAGTTTGGCTACGACACGAAGTACTGGTCGCACTACCACAATCCCCGGACGGTCGCCAACAACCCGGCGGGGGAGGCATCGTTGAACCTAGGGATCACGGGTCCGGCCTACACGATCGGTGCCGCCTGCGCAGCCGGCAACCTGGGGCTCATCCACGCGACCCAGATGCTCAGGTTGGGCGAGGTCGACATCGCTGTCTGCGGCGGGATCAGCGAGAGCATCCACACCTTCGGAATCTTCGCGGGTTTCAAGTCCCAGGGGGCGCTCGCGACCAACGACAACCCGGCGAAGGCCTCCCGCCCGTTCGACAAGGCGCGCAACGGGATCGTGGTGTCCGAGGGCGGCTGCCTCTACACCCTGGAGCGCCTGGACGACGCCGTGGCACGCGGGGCCAGGATCTACGCAGAAATCGCCGGCTACGGGGTGAACAGCGACGCGAGCGACTACGTGCTGCCGAACCCGGTCCGCCAGGCCGAGTGCGTGAGGAAGTCGATCGCCAACGCGGGGCTCACTCCCAGGGACATCCACATCGTCAACACCCACGCGACCGCGACCCCGCTCGGGGACATCCAGGAGTGCGAGGCGATCCGGGCAGTGTTCGGAGAGGGATGCCCGGACACCCACATCAACAACACGAAGAGTTTCATCGGCCACTGCATGGGCGCGGCCGGGGCCCTGGAACTCGCCGGCAACCTCCCTTCCTTCGACGACCTCATGGTCCACGCGACCATCAACGTCGACGACTTGGACCCGGCCTGCGCCCTTCCGGGCCTGGTCCTCAACCACCCGGTCAAGGCCTCCAAGGTCGACACGATCCTCAATAACTCGTTCGGAATGCTGGGGATAAATTCCACGTTGATTGTGAAGCGATTCGTGGCATAAGGTGTCCCGCTGACCTACACATGACCAACGACGAATGCAAAAAGGTGGTTCTCGACATCATTGCCGACATCGCACCCGACGAGGACCTCTCCAACGTGAAGCCGGACGTGCGCCTGCGCGACCAGCTCCAGCTTGATAGCATGGACTTCCTCGACATCGTCATGGAGCTGCGCAAGCGCCACGGCATAGAGGTCCCGGAGGCCGACTACATCCGCCTCGCCTCCCTGGACAGCTGCGCGGAGTACCTGGTGCCCAAGTTCAACGCGCTCGCGGCGAAGAGTTGAATTCGGGGTCAGAGTACGACGTAGCCATCATCGGAGCCGGACTCTCCGGCCTCGCGGCGGGAATAAGGCTCGCCCATTTCGGGAAGCGGGTCTGCATCTTCGAGCGGCACAACGCCGTCGGGGGGCTGAACAGCTTCTACAGCATCGGGG
The DNA here is from genome assembly GCA_903887455.1 of uncultured Opitutaceae bacterium. GTDB lineage: Bacteria > Verrucomicrobiota > Verrucomicrobiia > Opitutales > Opitutaceae > Palsa-1447. Next base: position 1,353 of record CAISPT010000373.1, read on the forward strand.
GCAGGAAGTTCGACGTGGGCCTGCACGCGGTGACCAACTTTGTGCCCGAGGGGGTGAAGGGGACGCCCCTCGGCAAGATCCTCCGGCAGCTGCGCATCGACCGGGACGAGTTTGCGCTGTGCCCGCAAAAGGGGTCCCGCGTCGCGTTCGGCCCGCGGGGCGAGCACGAACTGCATTTCTCCAACGACTTCGCCCTCCTGGAATCCGAGGTGGCCGCCCGCTTTCCGCGCCAGATCGACGGGTTCCGCGGGATAGCCGCCCACATCCGGACGATGCCCCTGGCGGGCGGCGAGGCCGGAACCTCGGCAAGGGGCTTCATCCGCAGGTCGATCGACGACCCCCTCCTGGAGGACATGCTCCTGTGTCCCCTCATGTTCTACGGGAGCGCGCGGGAGGACGACATGGACTTGGGGCAGTTCTCGATCATGTTCCGCGCCCTTTATCTGGAGGGGTTCGCGCGGCCCTTCGAGGGCGTCCGCGTGATGATGAGGGTCCTCCTTGAGAAGTACCGCGCAGCCGGCGGGGAGCGCAGGATGAAGTGCGGGGTCAGGAGCATCGTCTCCCGGGAGGGCAGGGCCTCGGCCCTCGTCCTCGACTCGGGCGAGGAGATACAGGCCACCCACGTCCTCTCCTCGATCGGCTCGGCCGAGACCATGGCGCTCATGGGCGCCAAGACCACGGCGGGGCGGACCCTCGGCTACGTGGAGACGATCTCGGTCCTCGACAGGCCCCCCTCGGCCCTTGGCTGGGGCTCCGACACGATCGTTTTCTTCAACGACTCCGAGCGGTTCACGTACCGCGACCCGACGGCGGCGGCCGACCTCCGGAGCGGGATCATCTGTTTCCCGAACAACTTCAAGTATGGGGAGGGCAGGGAGCTAAAGGAGGGCTTCTTCCGAGTCACTTGCCTGGCCAACTACGAGGCGTGGACCGGCCTCACCCCGGAGGCCTACCGGGCGCAGAAGGCGGCGCTCTTCCCGGAGGTCCAGCGCGCCGCGATGCGCTTCCTTCCCCGCCTTGACCCGCCGGACGCACTCTCCCGGGCGACGGTCGCCACCGACATGTTCACCCCGACCACGGTCGAGAAGTACACCGGGCACTTCCGCGGGGCGATCTACGGCGCCGCCGACAAGCACCCGGACGGCCGAACGCCGCTCTCCAACGTCTACCTGTGCGGGACGGACCAGGGGATGCTCGGCATCGTGGGCTCGATGCTGAGCGGCATCTCGATGGCCAACCAGCACGTCCTCCAGGCCCAGCAGGGCGCGTCCTAGGGGTCGCCCCGAAACCAGTTGCCGAACGCCCGGGCGCTCCTCCAGCATCCCCCCTCCATGGCTTATGACTGGCTCAAAGGTGTGGCCGACGAGTATGACGTGATCGTCATAGGGAGCGGCCTCGGCGGCCTCACGGGCGCCAACGTCCTCGCGAAGGCCGGCCACCGCGTGCTTCTCCTCGAGCACCACTACCAGTACGGCGGCCTTGCAACCTGGTTCACGCGCAAGGGGGGTCACATCTTCGACATTTCGCTGCACGGGTTCCCGGTCGGAATGATCAAGTCCTGCCGCAAGTACTGGACCCGGGAGATCGCCGACTCGATCGTCCAGCTGAAGGACATCCGCTTCGTCAACCCCGAGATGGACGTCTGGACCACGTTCACCCGGGAGGACTACACCCGTGTGCTGGTCGAGCAGTTCGGCCTGGACCGGGCTATCGTCGAGGGCTTCTACGAGCACCTGCGGGGCATGAATTTCTACGACAACAACCCAGAGACGACCGGGGAGATGCTCGAGCGCTACTTCCCGGGACGCAGCGACGTGAAGCGCCTTCTGATGGAGCCGATCGCCTACGCGAACGGCTCCACGCTGGACGACCCCGCGATCACCTACGGGATCGTCTTTTCCAACTTCATGGGGTCGGGGGTCTACACGTTCCGCGGGGGCTCCGACGTCCTGATCGAGAAGATGACCGACGAGCTCCGGAAGAACGGGGTCGAGCTCCGAAAGCGGGTCCTGGTCGATCGCATCCTGGTCGAGGACCGGGGAGGGACCAAGGTCGCCTGCGGCATCGTCGCCAAGGGAGGCCGTGTGATTCGGGCCAAGGCCGTCCTCTCGAACGCCAACATTAAGAACACGGTCTTCAGGCTCGCCGGCGCCGAGAACTTCCCGGCCGAGTACGTGGCGGCGGCCGGTGCGGTGCGCATCAACTCGAGCTCCTGCCAGGTCTACCTTGGGATCCGCAAGGGGGAGAAGATCCCCCATATCGGCGACCTGGTCTTCACCTCGGCGAGCCCGCGCTTCAGCAGCACGGAGCTCACGGACCTGCATACAACGAGCCGCACGTTCTCGGTCTACTACCCGGACACCCGGCCGGGGTCGGACCGGTACACAGTCGTGGCCTCGATCAATGGCCTTTACTCGGACTGGAACGCCCTGACCGAGGAACAGTACGAAAGGGAGAAGGAGCGGCTCATCGCAGAGGCGATCGCGGCGCTCGAGAAGTTCATCCCGGGCGTGGGGGCGTTGATCGACTGGAAGGAGGCGGCGACGCCCCGGACGATCGAGCGCTACACGACCCACATGGGCGGCACCTCGTTCGGGACCAAGTTCGAGGGCCTGAAGGTGTCCATCGACCTGCCAGACCAGCTTCCGGGGCTCTACCACGCCGGTTCGGTCGGCATCATCATGTCCGGCTGGCTAGGGACCATCAACTACGGGGTCATCGTCGCCAACAAGATTGACCGCCACGTCTGCGCGCTCAGGCAGGGGAGGGCGGCATGAGCGAGGTCTCTCCCGAGGTCCTCAGGCGGATCCCCCACAGGCCGCCCTTCCTTTTTGTCGACGAGATCGTCTCGGAGACGGCCGAGGGGCTCGTCGCCAGGCGCACCTGGCGCCAGGCCGAGGACTTCTACTCGGGCCACTACCCGGGAGCCCCGATCACGCCAGGGGTCCTCCTCTGCGAGGCCGTCTTCCAGACGGGCGCCCTCTACCTTGCGGGGCCGCTCTCCGGGGCATCCTCCTCCGCCGGCGTACCGCTCCTGGTCAAGATCTCCGACGTCCGCTTCCGGAGCCCCGTCTACCCCGGCGACGGGGTCACGATCGAGGTGAAGAAGAAGGACATGATGGGGGGCTTCTACCTCATGTCGGGCTCGATGAAGCGCGGCGACACCCGGATCCTGAGCGTCGAGTTCTCGGTGGCCTGGAAGACCCCGGAGGTGCCGTCGTGAGCTTCCTCGGCCTTAAGGACAAGGCCTTCCTCGTCTTCGGTGTCGCCAACAAGCGGAGCGTCGCCTGGGCGATCGGCAGGTCGCTCGAGGAGGAGGGGGCGCGCGTCGTCTACAGCGTCCGCTCGGACGAGCGCCGCAAGTCCCTGGACGCCCTTCTCGGCAGGCGGCAGGTCCACGTCTGCGACGTCGAGAGGGAGGGAGACGTGGACATCCTGGCCGCCGCGGTCGCCTCGTCGGGGGTCGGCCCGCTCTCGGGCATCGTCCACTCGATCGCGTTCGCCAACTACTCCGAGGGGCTGCAGCCCTTCCATGCCACCAAGCGCAAGGACTTCCTCCAGGCCTCCGCCGTCAGCTCCTTCTCGCTTGTCGAGATTGCCCGGGCGTTCAAGCCCCTCCTCGCCCGCGACGCCTCGGTCGTCACGATCGGCATCTCCTCGCTCCTGGTGACACCGGACAACTACGGCTACATGGGACCGATCAAGGCCGCGCTCGATTCAACCGCCCGCTTTCTCGCCAAGAGCTTCAGCGCCGACTCTGAGGTCCGTTTCAACGTCGTAGGGTCCGGACCCTTGAAGACGAGCGCCTCGGCCGGGATCCCGGGCTACCTTGAAAGCTACCTCTTCGCCGAGAAGCTCACCTTCCGGCGGCGCAACCTCGACACCCAGGAGGTCGCCAACACGGCGCTCTTTCTCCTTAGCCCGCGCAGCAGCGGCATCAACGCCGCCACGCTCATCGTGGACGCGGGCCTCGGGTCGAACATGTTCGACAAGGACGTGATCCGCCTGGCGATGAGGCCCGAGCGCTAGGCCTAGCCCGAAGGATCGATGCGCTTCACCAACGTCTGCCTCGAGTCGATATCGGTCGCTCTCCCGGGTGAGGTATGGACCTCCGCGCAGATCGAGGAGAGGCTCCGGCCGCTCTACGAGCGCCTGAAGCTGCCCTTCGGCCGCCTGGAGCTCATGACCGGGATCCGCGAGCGGCGCATGTGGCCCGACGGGACGCTGCCCTCCGATGCGAGCGCGGCGGCGGGACGGTCCGTCCTGGGCATCAGCTCCGTTCAGCGGGAGGACATCGGGCTCTTCATCCATGCCGCGGTGTCCCGGGACATGCTGGAGCCCGCCTCGGCCTCCTTCGCCCACCGAAAGATCGGCCTGCCGGCATCGGCCCAGGTCTTCGACGTGTCAAACGCCTGCCTCGGGTTCCTCAACTCCGTGGTCGTCGCCGCCTCGATGATCGAGAGCGGGCAGATCCGCTGCGCCCTCGTCGCGGCGGGGGAGAACGGCCGTCCCCTGGTGGAGGAGACCGTGAGGACGCTCTTGTCGGGCTCCTTCGACAGGAACGCGATCAAGCCCTTCTTCGCCAACCTGACGATCGGCTGCGGCGCCGTGGCGGCCGTGATCTGCCACCGCGACCTGGTCAAGGGCCGGCCGAGGCGGATTCTCGGCGGGGTGTGCCGTGCGGCGACCGAGCACAGCGAGCTCTGCCAGGGAAACACCGCCGAGGCCGGGGGACTGGCGATGCAGACCGACTCGGAGAAGATGCTCGAGGCCGGGGTAGCCCTGGCCAAGGACACCTGGAGGGAGTTTGGTGAGGCCACCGGCTGGAACCGCGACTCGATCTCGCGCGCCATCTGCCACCAGGTCGGGAGCGCGCACCGAAGGCTGTTGTTCCAGACGCTCGGCATCGACGTGGCGAAGGACTTCTCGACGTTCGAGACCCTCGGCAACATGGGGAGCGTGTCCCTGCCGGCGACCCTCTCCGCGGCCGTGGACGCCGGCGCCATCAGGGACGGCGACCGCGTCGCCTTGATGGGCATAGGCAGCGGGCTAAACTGCCTCATGCTCGCGCTCGAATGGTGACGAGCCCGAGACCGATTCCCGACTGGCTCGCGCGGCTCTACCCGTTCACGCCGGCCTCCTTCCAGACCCCGGGCGGCGCCCGGATGAGCTACCTGGACGAGGGGCCGAGGTCCGATGAGGCCGTGCTCATGCTGCACGGAAACCCCACCTGGTCCTTCTACTACCGCGACCTTGTCGGGCATCTGGCGGGAGGGATGCGCTGCATCGCTCCCGACCACATCGGCATGGGGCTCTCCGAGAAGCCGCAGGGCTACGATTACAGGCTCTCGACCCGGATCTCGGACATCGAGGCGCTTGTCGAGCACCTTGGGCTCCAAAGGATCCACCTGGTGGTCCACGACTGGGGCGGGGCGATCGGGTTTGGCGTCGCAACGCGCAATCCCGGAAGGGTGGGCAGGATCGTCATCCAGAACACCGCCGCCTTTGTGTCGGACCGTATCCCAAAGAGGATTTCGCTGTGCCGCGCGCCCGGGGTCGGCGAGCTCCTGGTGCGGGGGCTAAACGGATTCGCCGACCCGGCAACCTGGATGGCGATGGCGTCGCGCAGGCTCACCTGGGACGAGCGCAGGGGCTACCTTTTCCCCTACGGCAACTGGGCGGACCGGGTTGCGGTCCACCGCTTTGTCCGCGACATCCCTCTGGAGCCCGGCCACCCGAGCCGCGCCGCCCTGGAGGCCGTCGAGCGGGGCCTGCCGCTCCTAGCGGACAAGCCAAAGCTCATCCTTTGGGGGGCGCGTGATTTTTGCTTCGACGACGCGTTTCTTTCACGTTGGCGTGAGACCTATCCCGATGCACGGATTGACCGCGTGGAGCGCGCCGGACACTACGTTCTCGAGGATGCGGGCCGAGAGGCCCGCGAAACCATCAGCGCTTTCCTGCAGAGCAAATAACACACCATGAAATTCGAACACTTCGCCCTCAACGTCCCCGATGCCAAGGCCACCGCCAAGTGGTACGTGACCCACCTGGGACTGCGCGTCGCCCGCACCCGCGACGACTCGCCGTTCACCTCGTTCCTGGCGGACGACACGGGTAGGGTGATCTTCGAGGTCTACAGCAACCCGGCCGCGATCTACCCGGACTACAAGGCCGCGCACCCGCTCTGCTTCCACGTGGCCTTCATCGCCGAGGACCCGGTCGCCGTCCGAGCGAAGCTGGTCGCCGCCGGGGCCACGCCGGCCTACGAGGAGACCCTTCCCGACGGCTCGTTCCTGATCATGGTTCGCGACCCCTGGGGGATCCCGCTCCAGCTGGTCAAGCGCGTGACGCCGTTCCCTGCCTCCTGAGGCCGGGCTCGCCATGTTCCGCGTCGATCCAACGGTGACGCTGGAGGGCCGCGGCGTGCGCCTGGAGCCCATGGGGCGCGAGCACGAGGAGGCCCTCAAGCTGGCCGCCGCCGACGGCGAGCTCTGGACCCTCACCGTCACGTCCGTCCCGGAGCCCGGGGGAACCCTGGCCTACATCGAGACCGCGCTCGCCGACTGCGCCCGCGGCGTCCGCGTGCCCTGGGTCGTCCGGGAGCTCGGGAGCGGCAGGATCATCGGGTCCACCAGCTACCATGACATCGTGCCCGCCACCCGCCGCGTGGAGATCGGCTATACCTGGTACGCCAAGAGCTGGCAGCGCACCTTCGTGAACACGGCGTGCAAGCTGAGGCTCCTCGAGCACGCGTTCGACACCCTGGGATGCTCCGTCGTGGGCTGGAGGACCGACAACACCAACTTCAGGTCCCAGGCGGCAATCGAGCGCCTCGGGGCGACGAAGGACGGGGTCATCCGCCGCCAGGCCGCGCGCAGGGACGGCACCTTTAGGGACACCGTCATGTACAGCGTGACGAGCGAAGAGTGGGAGGCGACCGTGCGCAGGCGCCTCACCGACCGGCTCGATTCGGGAACCGCATAGGCCGAAAGGGATACTATTGGGGTATGAGAACCATACCCATGCTGGGCCGCTCGGCCGCCGCAGCCCTCCTCGGCGTCCTTATGCTCGCCGCCTGCCCGGGCACCGCCAGGGCAGCACCCGTCCGCTCCGCTGATGAGTCCGGGGGCCGAACCTGGACCTCGATCGAGAACGACGGCTACGAGCTCAAGGGCCATTTCATGGACGGCATCACCTACCTTTCGACGGTGCTCGACAACCAGATCGCCCAGTTGAAGGCAAAACGCGCCGCGATGACCACTGACACGAAGGACTGGGACTTGGCCATGAAGGAGGTGAGCGACTCGCGCTCGCTCCTCACCAGCCGCATCGGCGAGCTCTCGAAAGCCGACACCCCCGAGGCCTGGACCAATGCCAGGGACCAAGTCGGTGAAGCCTGGAAGCGCTCACAGGCGGCTATAGACAAGATGGGGCAGACGGTGACCTCGGGCTGAAGTCATATCGTAGGACGGCGCGGTAGCGTTGAGGCTTGAAAACGCAAAACGACTGCGTTTTCCTAGGTCGTCATGCGCCTCACACGTCTCGCTCTGCCTGCGATCCTGATTGCGCTTTCCTGCCCCTTGGGGGCTCAGACCTATATCTGGACCGGAGCGCTCCCGACAGACTGGCAGGGGCAGGTGACACCGCCCAACGACGGCACGGCCAACCTCTACTTTGGGGACAGCCTGAACCCCTATGTGCCGCTGAGCACCTCGCTCAACAGCGTGAACTCGCTCGTGTTCTCGAACGGCAATAACATCACCTTCACGAGCGCCTCCGCTCTTACGCTCTCCCTCACGGCGGGTCTCGGTTTCGCCGACGAGCAGTCCGGCACTGCGACTTTCGACTCGACCATCAACCTTGGCCTCTCGGGCTCTGCCGCCATGGCCCTCGCAGAGAGCAGCGTCTACGTACGCGGGCAGATCACCGGCACCGGGAGCCTCGCTCTCACCGGCGGACCAAGCGGCAGCGGCAGCCTTATCCTTTCCAACACGGGAGCCGGAGACACCTACACGGGTGGAACGACCATCGGCGACGGCTCTCACTTGGTCACCGTAGCCTTCTGGAACTCCTCCCCGTTTGGAACGGGGGCTGTCACGCTTTTGAACGGCGGCTTCCTTATCGCGCACGGAACCCAGACCGTTCCCAACAATCTGATCCTCGACAGTGCGGCATCCACGATCCCCGTCGCGTTCAAGTCCTGGGATGCGCCCTTGACGTACTCGGGATCGGTCACCCTCGACAACAATGTCATCCTGG
>CAISPT010000374.1 GCA_903887455.1 uncultured Opitutaceae bacterium
GACCGAGTCGTCTCCGTCGAGATGTTCGAGCACATGAAGAACTACCAGGCGCTCATGGCCTCGGTCGCCCGCTGGCTCAAGCCGGGCGGCCTCCTCTTCGTCCACATCTTCACCCACCAGAGGCTCGCCTACCACTTCGTCGCGAGGGACGCCTCCGACTGGATGTCCCGGTATTTCTTCACCGGAGGCCAGATGCCCTCCCACGACCTGCTGCTGCACTTCCAGGAGAGGCTGTCCCTGGTCTCAGACTGGAAGGTGAACGGGGGCCACTACCAGAAGACGGCCGAGGCCTGGCTCAGGAACATGGACTCACACCGCTCCGAGATCATGCCGCTCCTGAGAGAAACCTACGGGGATTCGAACGCCACCAAGTGGTGGGCCTACTGGCGCGTCTTCTTCATGAGCTGCGCCGAGCTTTGGGGCTACCGGGACGGCGAGGAGTGGATCGTCAGCCACTATCTTTTCGCCAAGGCCGGATAGCCGGATCACTCCTCGGAGTCGTAGACCACGACCTTGGTCCACGAGTCCTTGTTTCGCTCGACGAAGGCCAGGTGCACCGGGTCCACCTGGTAGGCGTCGTGTGCCGGCCCGTCCCGGAAGACGATCGTGAGCGCGACGTCGAAGCCGCGCTCTGTCACGCTCCGCTCCGCGATCTTCGCGGGGGTGCCGACATAGATCTTCTCGATCGTCTTGACCGACGAAAGTTTCTTCACCTCCAGGACAAAATTCGCGCGCTGCGCGGCGGTTAGGTCAGTCTTGAGCCAGAAGAATACGGCGTGGATGAGCATGGTCGTGCGCCGATCAGACCAGATTCATCGGGTCGACATCAAGCATCTCCTTCACGTCGTCCGGCCATGTGAAGGCGTCCCTGAGCCGTGAAAGGTCGCCGATCACCTTGGTGACGCTCGGCGCGAAGTACCAGAGCTGCCATCGGTACTCGTCTCGGATCTTCTCGATCGGGGCGGGCGCCGGGCCGCGAAGTTCGACGCGCTCGCCCAATGATTCCCTCACGTGCTTGGCCCATTGCTCCGCGAAGAACTTCAGCTTGTCGGGGTTCTTACATCTGAATAGGTGCCGGATCAGGTGCCGCTTTGGGGGATACCCGAAGCGCCCGCGCACCTCGATCTCCGCCGCCGCAAACCCGTCAAAGTCGGAATGCCTGGCAAACTGGATCGCCTCGGCCTGGGGTGTGAAGCTCTGGACGACAACCTCGCCCGCCCGATCCCCCCTCCCTGCCCGGCCGGCCACCTGGACAAGGAGCTGGAACGTGCGCTCGTTGGCACGGAAGTCAGGGATATGCATCGACAGGTCCGCGTCGACCAGGCCGACGAGGGTCACATTGGGGAAGTCCAGGCCCTTGCCGATCATCTGGGTGCCGACGAGGATGTCGATCCGGCCCTTGCGGAACTCGCCCAGGATCTCGCGGAAGCGGTTCTTCTTGCTCATCGTGTCGGTGTCCATCCTCTCGATCTTTGCCCGGGGAAGGATCCGCCGGACGGCCTCCTCGACCCTCTGGGTGCCGAGGCCGCGCCAGCGGATGTCAGGGGCCCCGCACTTCGGGCAGCGCGCCGGAGCCGGCCTCTCCTCGCCGCAGAGGTGGCACCTGAGCGTCTCGTCAGTGCGGTGGTAGGTCATCGTGATGCTGCAGTGCGGGCACTCCTCGACGCTCCCGCACTTTCTGCACTGCATCGAGGACGAGTATCCCCTGCGGTTGATGAAGAGGATCGTCTGCTCCTTGCGCTCGAACCGCAGGCACATGGCGTCGGCGAGCGGCCTCGAGATGGCCGTCAGCCCGCGGGCCCGCGCGATCTCTATCCGCATGTCAACCAGCGTGAACGAGGGGAGGCTGCGGGCGTCGACCCTCTGGGTGAGCCTGAGGAGGCCGTAACGGCCCGCGAGCGCGTTGGCATGGCTTTCCAGGGACGGGGTCGCCGAGCCGAGTAGGCAGTGCGCGCCGCACAGGCGAGCCCGCATCACGGCCACGTCCCTGCCGTGGTAGCGGGGGCTCTCGTCCTGCTTGTAGGCCGGCTCGTGCTCCTCGTCGACGACGATGAGGCTAAGGTCCCGAACCGGGGCGAAAACGGCCGACCTCGCTCCGACGGCCACCCTGACCTCCCCGGAGGCAAGGGCCAGCCAGCCGTCGAGGCGCTCGCCCTCCCCCAGGTGGCTGTGCCAGACCACGCAGCGGTGCCCCGGGGCGATGGCCTCAAGGCGCGACCTGAGGCGCGCGACGGTCTGGGGGGTCAGCGCCACCTCCGGCACCAGCATGATCACTCCGCCGCCCGCGGCCAGCGCCGCCTGGATCGCGCGGAGGTAGACCTCGGTCTTGCCGGAGCCGGTGATTCCATGGAGGAGCGTCACGCCGAATCGGCGCGAGGCGAGCGTCCGCTCAAGCGCGGCGACCGCCACGCCCTGCTCGGGGTTAAGGGCGTGGGGCTGGGAGGCCACCAGCTCCCCGTGGGAGAGGTCGTCGGCATAGGCGTGGCGCTCGACCCGGGTCACGGCCTCCCTGACGATCCCCCTCTCGACGAGCGCCTTGGCCGACGAGGCGGAGGCCTTGGTCCTTGAGAGGACGAGCTCCCGCGGGTGCGGCCGCAGCTGCCGCTCGAGGAAGGCGTAGAGCCTGTGCTGCGAGGGCGCGCGCTTGGCCAGGGCGACCTGCTCCTCCGGCGTCAGTTTCCGGCACACGCTGATGAACACTCGCTCCTTGATCCTGACCCCGCGCCGGACCGCCGACGGGATCATCGTCTCGATGACCGTGTCGAGCGGCGCCGCGTAGTACCCGGCCATCCACCTCGCAAGCTCAAGTAGGTCCTTGGTGAGGGCGGTAAAGGGATATACGACCTCGGCAACCAGCTTAAGCCGGTCGACGGGAAAGTCGTCCGGGGGGCCGACAACCCCGACGACCCCCAGGCACATGGCGCGCCCGACCGGGATCCGCACCAGCGAACCCACGGCCGCGGACGGCCGCAGCGCCTCCGGCACCTTGTAATGCAGGAGCTTGTCGAAGCCGGCCAGCGGATGAACGCCAACAATCATGGGAGGGTCGCCAAGCCGCCGATTAGGCTGGGACAGCCCGGCCCGCGCAATCCCCTTCGCGGCTCCTTGGGATCGCATTGACACCCCGGCACCCCGCGCGCGACAGTCCCCCCGTGAGTATCCCTTCGGCCCGGGAAAAGTTCCGAAAGTTCCTTGCCCAAAAAGGCCTTCGGGTAACCAGCCAAAGGCTGGC
>CAISPT010000375.1 GCA_903887455.1 uncultured Opitutaceae bacterium
ATGCCGGCCTTAAGGAGATCGAGGGCCGCCTTGCCCGCCTGGCGGCAGTCCTCGCGCTTCTCCGGGCCGATCGCCAGCTGCGAGGAGCTGTTCGGCAGGCTCATTCCCATGGCCTCGCTCGCCGAGGCCATCGTGTTGGCGGTGTACATTCCCCCGCAGGAGCCGGGCCCCGGGATCGAGCAGTCCTCGACCTCCTTGAGTCCCTTGTCGTCCAACTTGCCGGCGGCGTGCTGGCCCACGGCCTCGAAGACGGAGACGATGTCGCACTCCTTCTTGGTCCCGGGGTGGATGCCCGGCAGGATGGTGCCGCCGTAGACAAAGACGGACGGGCGGTTGAGGCGCGCCAGCGCGATCAGGCAGCCGGGGATGTTCTTGTCGCACCCGCCGATCGCCACCACGGCGTCGAAGCCCTCGGCCGCGGACACGGTCTCCACGGAGTCCGCGATCACCTCGCGCGACACCATCGAGTAGCGCATGCCCGGGGTCCCCATGCTGATCCCGTCGGAGACGGTGATGGTCCCAAAGATGATCGCCTTTCCGCCGGCAAGGTCGGCGCCCGCAGCGGCCTCCCGGGCCAGCTGGTCGATATGCATGTTGCACGGGGTCACCATGCTCCAGGTGGACGCCACGCCGACGATCGGCTTGGCAAAGTCGGCGTCGGCGAAGCCGACGGCCCGCAGCATCGACCGGTTTGGGGACCTGTCGGGTCCGTCTAGAACGACAGAGGAATGCTTCCGAAGCTGCTCTTTTGGGTGGCTCATGGGCGAACCCCGAGGACACCACACGCCGCGGGGCCGGGCAAGCGGTGTTTTCGTGGTTGCGTGGCCCAATGGGGAGCCCATTCACTCGTCCCGATACCCTCGCATGGCGTTCAACCTGAAAAAAGTGCTCAAGGCACTGCTCTACTCCTCAAGCCAGCCTCTGGCGGTCAAGGACATCCAGGCGGCCTTCGAGCGCTTCCACCGGCAGGCGGCCCCGGCCGCCGCCCCTGAGGGCGCCCCGGACCCCTCCGCGGCCCCCGCCGAGGCCGTCGACTCGCCCGCCGAGCCGCCGGACTCGCCGGACCTCTACGAGGACGTCCCCTCCCTCGTGACGAGCGCCCAGATCCGCGAGGCGATGGACGAGATCGCGACGGAATTGGCCGCGGCCGACGACGGCCTCTCCCTCGTGGACGGGGCGAGTGGCTACCGCTTGGCCACGCACCCCCGCTTTGCCCGCTGGATCCGCATCCTGCGCGAGGAGCCGCCCCCGGTTAAGCTGAGCCAGTCTTCAGTAGAGACCCTGGCCGTCGTGGCCTACCGCCAGCCGGTCACCCGCTCCGAGATCGAGTCGGTGCGCGGCGTCTCCGCCGATGCGGGCCTTGCGAAATTGATCGAGCGCGACCTGGTGACCGTGGTCGGCCGCGCTGACCTCCCCGGTAGGCCCATCCAGTACGGCACGACCGACCATTTTCTCGAGTTCGTGGGCGTGAAGAGCCTGGACGAGCTTCCCGCCTCGGACGTCCTGTCCTCCCGCCAGATCGACGAGTGGCTGAAGGGAAACCAGGCCGGGCACACCCCGAACGACGCCGACATGGGGCTGGACGAGCTCGCGCTCGGGGCGCCCGCTGAGGAGCCGCCTGCGGCATTGGCCGCGGAGGCGCAGGAGAGCACGACCGCCGTCCTGACCGAGGAGCCCCCGGCCCCCGAAACCGCCTCCCCCTAAATGGACTTAGGACCCATCCGGAAGAAGATCGACGGCATCGACGCGAAGCTCGTCGACTTGGTGAACAAGCGCCTGGCGCTTGCCGCCGAGATCGGGAAAATTAAGCGCAAGACCGGGGGAGAGATCTACGTGCCGGAGCGGGAGGACGCCGTGATCCGCAAGGTCTGCGGGCTCAACGAGGGACCGATCAAGAACGAGGCCTTACGGGCCATCTACCGCGAGATCATGTCGGCGGCGATCGC
>CAISPT010000376.1 GCA_903887455.1 uncultured Opitutaceae bacterium
AGCAGTTACTTCTTCTTCTTTGCCTTAGCCTTGGACTGCTTCTTCTTTACGACCTTCTTGACTGCTTTTTTCTTAGCCATGGTGGATTTTCCTTCGCTTAGGGTTGTTGATAATCGGGACGTTGTTTTCCCGAAGGTGTAACTTATTGTCGAACAGGTTACGGAGATTGTAAACAACTGTCGTAGCCCATGTGCGAGAATTCTGCTGACGCCCGCGGCGGGATTTTGGGGTGAATTCGACCCCCGCTATCGCCCTTCGCCGTATCCGTATTGTGGATCACTTTGACTCGGTCTTCTTGACGGAGGCTGTGGAAGCCGGTTCCCCGGGAATCGGTCTGCGCCGATAGTCGGAATAGTCCGGCACAATCCGCTGGTAGGTCTTGTCCATCAGGGGCGACGAGATGATAAAGTCGGCTGACGCCCGGTCGCATGCTATAGGGATGTTCCAGACAACCGCCATGCGCAGCAGCGCCTTTACGTCGGGATCGTGCGGCTGCGGCTCAAGGGGATCCCAGAAGAAAATGAGGAAGTCTATGTCCCCCTCGACGATCTTTGCCCCGATCTGCTGGTCCCCGCCGAGCGGGCCGCTCTCCAGGCGCTTGATCGGGAACTTGAGCTCCTTCTCGAGGACGGCGCCGGTCGTGCCTGTCGCATAGACCTTGTGGTGCGCAAGCAGGTCCCTGTTGAACTTCGCCCACTCGATCAGGTCGCGCTTCTTGTTGTCGTGCGCGACAAGGGCGATCTTCTTGTTTAGCTCCATCTCGATCGTCTTGTAGTTCATAAGTTTTCGCTCCCGGCACTTGGAGGCCCTCCGCCCCGTGGATCCAATCAGCCCTACAAGAGCGGCCGGGTCAAGAGGGCCCCAAATCGGCCTCCCGCTTGCGAAGACCCGATTTCGACGTTTCGCTTCGGTCCCATGAAAAGAAACGCATCCGCAATCTGGCACGGGAACCTGAAGTCGGGCAAGGGAACCATCACGACCGACAGCACGGTTCTAAAGGACACGCAGTACTCGTTCGCCACGCGCTTCGCTGACGGCGTCGGCACGAACCCCGAGGAACTCATCGCAGCAGCCCATGCCGGCTGCTTCACGATGGCCCTCTCCGCGGCCCTGGACGCCGCGGGCTTCACGGCGGAGACGCTGTCCACAAATGCGTCCCTGACGCTAGAGAACGATCCCAAGACCAGTTGGACAATCTCGGCAATCCACCTGACGACGACGGCAGGCGTTCCGGGCATCTCGGCCGAGAAATTCGCCGAGGTCGCCGCCGGGGCCAAGGCCAACTGCCCTGTGTCGCGCGTCCTCAAGGCCGCGATCACCTTGGACGCGAAGCTCGTCTAGGCGGGCTCTTTGAACTGGAGCGCGTGCAGCCTCGAATAGAGGCCGCCCCTGCCAAGGAGCTCGGCGTGGGTTCCCTGCTCGACCAGGGTGCCCTGGTCCATGACGAGGATCCGGCTCGCCTTCTGGATCGTCGAAAGGCGATGGGCGATGATGAAGGTCGTGCGTCCCTTCATCACCCGCTCCATCGCCTCCTGGATTTGACGCTCGGAGGCCAGGTCGAGGGCGCTCGTCGCCTCGTCGAATATCAATATTCGGGGGTTCTTAAGGATGGCGCGGGCGATCGCGATGCGCTGGCGCTGGCCGCCCGACATCTGCGCGCCGCGCTCGCCGACCACCGTGCTGTAGCCGTCGGGCAGCGCCACGATAAAGTCGTGGGCGTTGGCCGTCCTCGCCGCCTCTATGATCTCCTCCCTGGTCGCCTCCGGCTTCCCGTACTTGAGATTGTCCTCCAGCGTGCCCGAGAAGAGGATGTTCTCCTGCAGGACGATCCCTATCTGCCGCCTATAGGAGTCGGCAGCGGCGGACCGCAGGTCGTAGCCATCCACGAGCACCGCGCCGCTCGCCGGGTCGTAAAAACGAGCCAGGAGGTTGATGATGGTGCTCTTGCCCGATCCGCTGGGGCCGACAATAGCCGCAACCTCGCCCGGCTGGACGCGGAAGTTCACGTCGCGCAGGGTGCGGGGTCCCCCGGGGATCGAGGCCTCGAGACTATAGTCGAAGCTTACGTGGCTGAACTCGACCTCGCCCTTTAGGACCGGAAGGGCCACCGCCTCAGGCAGGTCGGCCACCTCGGGCTTCGTGTCGAGGAGCTTAAAGACGTTCTCAAGCCCGGTGATCGCCCTCTGGAAGATCGTCGCCAGGTCCACGAACCTAACGATCGGGGGAAAAACGTAGGCAATGTAGGCATTAAAGGCCACGAGAGTGCCCACTCCCATCTCGCCCTTGACGACCAGCCAGCCGCCGTAGCCTAGAACGATCAGGGCGCCAACGGATCCCAGGAGATCGGCCACAACCGCGAGCTTCGTGTTCCGCATGACTATCCGCGAGTAGTTGAAGAAGTCCTCGTTGATTCCGCTGGCGAAGGTCGTGATCTCTCCCTGCTCGCGCACAAAGGACTTGATGACCCGGGCGCTCGACACCTTCTCGTGAAGGAAGCCGAGGACCTTGTCCCAGTTCTGGCGATGCTTCCGGCTCTCCTCGCGCATCCGGCGGCGGTTGTAGAGGTAATTGACGACGAAGAGCGGCATGACCGCGCAGGTCGCCAGCGCGAGCTTCCAGTCCACGTAGAAGAGGAAGCCGATCACGACAACCACCGTGACCGAGTCAGCGATCAAGTTGATGAGGAAACCGTTGGTGAGCGTGTAGACCTCGCCTGTGTCCTGGCTGACTCGGGAGACCGTCTCGCCGGTGTGGTTGTCGTCGAAGTAGCGCAGGGAGAGGGTCTGCAAGTGCGCAAAGAGGCGGATCCTTAGGTCGCACACCAGGCGCATGGCGGCGTTCTGAAGGATCCGGTTGCGCACCATTGTGATCCAGGCACGCAGGAGGAAGAGGCCCGTGAAAATCGCAAGCAGCTCAGTCAGGAGTCGCAGGTCTTTCTGGGGCAAAGCCTTGTCGATGATGAGCTTCAGGATCCACGGCGCGGGCAGCGTCAGGAACGTGGCCAGAAGGATGAGCGCCACGCCAAGCGTGATCCGCGCGGCGTGAGGCCGGCAGAGACCAAGAAAGCGGTAGAAGGGCGATCGGCGCATCAACCCACTTTACCAATCCGTCCCAAAGCGCCAAACAAATGGAGCGCCACCCGTGGGCCTATCACGCCGCACTTCCCAGCCGCTCGCGGTAGATTGAGGGCGACTCACCGGCAACCCTCAGGAACACGCGGTTGAACTGCGAGAGTGACTGGAAGCCCGCCTCGAAGGCGGCCTCGCTAACCCGCTTGTTCGGGTTCACGAGCAATTGCTTCACCTTCTCGACGCGGAGTCGTGCAAGGTACTCGGTGAAGGTCATCCCGATAGACTTCCGAAACACGCGGCTGAAGTAGTACGCGCTTATGTTGACCTCGCGCGCCACGTCCTCGAGCGAGAGCGGCTCGGCATGGCGGTCTTCGATGAATGTCCGGGCGCGACCGATCACGGGGGACTCCGCCGTGTCCTTCTTCGTCATCACCTGCCTGCTGAGGAGCGCCAAGTGCTGGGCGAAAATCTGGAGCAGGCTCACGATGGACTCGTACTGTTTCTCGCTCACCACGCGGCTCTGGAAGTAGGCCTCCTCGATACGCTTCATGTCGACCTCGGCCCCGAACTTCAGGAGCGCCTGCGCCGTGTCCGAGAACTGCTTGGCCGTCGGCTCGCTGGTGAGTACCTGCCCGGTCTGCAGGAATGCAATAGTGTTATCTCCGACACGAACTGGAACTGCGGCGTCGCAGAAGCCCGCGAAGCAGCGCAGCGTCCTCGCCTCCATGTTCGCCTCCTCCTCGAGCTTCTGCTGGAGTTGGATGCACGCCGAGCAGCTGTGGTTTGTCTGCGCCATCAGGGCGCAGAAGGGGTTCTCCTTGGGGTCGCCGTGGTGGGGAAGGTTGAAGGACTCGACGGCGCGGAGCGCGATCGGCATGCCCGTCGTGTCGCGGAACGCGCGCTCGTAGTGACGGTAGATCTGCGTCCGCTTCAGGTGGTCGACCACCTCACGGGAGCGGTGCTTACGGGAGTCTGCGGTCATGGATGAATTTTACGGTGCTCGCGATCCAACGGGCCAGCGCAAATGCCGCCTAGAGTAATCCAATTAGGTGCGGTCGTGGCGGCCATCAGGAAACTACTGGCGCCCCATTCGGTGGCCGGCCCGGGTGCGAGCGGACGACGTCGGAGCTCGGCCGGCTCTGTCCGCTGGCCGCTGGGCCTCACTTGCGTGCATTGTCGGGGCTAAAGGGTTCAGTCGAGCGAGTGCGGTCCGCGCTGCTCGGTGATGTCCTTCTTGCTCTCGTAGATCCCGACCGACCTTGCGCTGTCGCTCCATTGGGGCAAATCCCCCCCCTTTTCGCGTATGGCCTGGCCCACGCGCCCGACGCAGTAGGACTCCATGCTATGGGTCATCATACAGTTGAGCGCACCGTAAACCAGATCGGGGACCTTGATCCCGTGCGCCTGTGCGCGCCTCTCCAAGGCTGCCAGCTCCTCGTGATCGACGTGAATCTTAATGGTAGGCATGTATCGCCCTCCTTTCTGGGCTGATTGTACCCCGGTACTGAGGTGGCTGCTGCGCAAAATTTGCGCTTAGCCCCGCATTCCTTGTGCCCCGATCGGGGTAAGGGAAGAGGGGCTTCAGGCGGCCAGCGCCTTGGAGGAGCGCCACTTGCCCTGCGGAAGGAGCACGAGGCCCACCAGCAGCAGCTGGCTGACCACGAACGTGATCAGGCCGTAGAAGGCCGCGTTGGTGAAGCCGTAGCTGTGGAGGCCGATGCCGAGCATGTTTGTCCCGAACCAGCTCCATGAGGTCACAATGTTGCCGAACACGGCCATGGCCATGAGGCCTCGCTGCCGGATGAGGCCCGCCCACCGGCAGTGCAGGATCACGGCGTTCCAAAGGACGATGATCAGGGCCCCGTTCTCCTTTGGGTCCCATCCCCAGAACCGACCCCAGGACTGGTCGGCCCAGATGCCGCCAAGGACGGTCCCGATGAAGCTGAAGAACGTGGCGAAGCAGACGATCCCGTACACCATGCGCGTCAGCGACTCCGCTGTTCGTTTGTCGAGCGAGGGAGTGAGGACGCCCCTGAGGACGAATACTATAGCGAGGAAGCCCGCGAGGAACGTCGCGGCGTAGCCCGTCGTCACAGTGACAACGTGGGTCGACAGCCAGAAGTTCGAGTCGAGGACGGCGCGCATCATCTCCATCGTGTCGCCGCTGAGCGAAAGGTGGTGGGCAATGATCAGCGTGCTAAACCCGATCATTCCGCCGGCGGCACTAGCCACGGCGTTGCGGTTCATCCGCTCAAGCACAAGGCAGAGCCCGACGGCGCCCCAACCGATAAAGAGCGCCGAGGAGTACAGGTTGGTGACAGGCGGGCGTTCCTCGAGCCACATCCGCACCAGGATCCCCACCGTCGCCAGGACAAAGCCGATCTCCATTGCCCGGAGCGCGCAGCGGCCCAGCTGCTCGGGCCACCGCAGCCATGAGGCTGCAGCCATCAGGAAGGCGAGGACGTAGAGCGCCATGCTCGTGCTGAAGGGGTCCACCTTGTTGAGGTAGGATTCCCACGAGCACCGCCTAACGGCCGACGGAAAGTTGGCGGCCAGGTCCTGGCAGTAGCTCGAGACCATCGTGTTGAACCCCTTCGAGTCCTGCTCCCGCCAGGCTTTGCCCAGGGCGGCGTAAAACTTTGCGCGCCCGAGCGACACCCACCTCGCTGAGCTCGCCGGGGCGGATTCAAGAAGGAATTGGCCGACACTGCGCCACTGGTCCGGCCGCCCGCTGTCGAGGTCCGGTGGGATGACCCTGAGAAAGCTGAAATTGCGCATCGCCTCGACGGCAGCCTGGTCCCCGGCGAGCTTGGCTGGATCCCCGATCTCCGCGGAGAAGTCCTCGCTGCTCGGGGACTCCGCCGAGAATTTCAAGCGGGAGTAGTAGGCTACGTGCTCTCGAAGCTCGATGACCGCCCTCTGGAAGGGGGTCCTGACGGCAGCTTCCACGGGCTCGGCCAGGTCGGCCTGCCGGTCGAGCTCGGCGAGTTTCCCCTGCAGCTGGGCGAAGGAGAAGCGGACACCCGTCGCGGAATCCCCGGTTCCGAGCCCGAAGATTGAGAGCACGTCGGGATGGTCGATCCGGAAGACAGCGTAGGTGTCGGCCTGGGCCGGGCGGTAGAAGACGTCCAGGAGCCACTCGACGGGCTCGACGCTCCCGGCAGGGGTCACCACTCGCTGCCGGCCCTGGATCATGAGGAGGCCCGTCCTGGCCACCGTGTCGAGCGGCTTGAGCCGGCCGTCGGCCAGCACGGGGATGCGCCCGAATGAGGCGATATCAAAGTCGCCGCGGTTGGTTACCGGTGCCAGGGTGGCCGCCACCCAGACTAGGAGCAGGACAGCAATCGCGGTTGAGAAATCCTTTTTCATGGTCGTGGGGAGGCGGCCGGGCCCGCCCGGCGCCTGAAGTAGCCGATCAGGTGCATCCCAAACTCAATTGCCAGCCCAAGCGCGATGAGCGCGCAGGAAATGTACGGCACCAGCCAGCTCGGGTTGCTTACGACCTGGAGCACCGAGGTTTGGTCGTTGTTCGCGTATCCCGCCTGATAGAAGGCACGGCCGCCGTAGCGGAGCGGGTTGTTCATGAATATCCTGATCTCGCGGTCGTCCCTGCCGTCGTCGCTCTTGAGCTGGATCGTGCTCGCGAAGTCCTTGGGGATGTCCGTCCCGGGGTAGATGTCGTGCGTGAACTTCTTTAGCGTGAGCGTGAAGGGGAAGTAGTCCCGCTCGGCGCGCAGAATGACATGCCAGGTGTGCCCCTGGTAGGTGACCTCCTGCGGCTCGACCATCATCGTCGAGAAGAGGTAGGTGCCAAGGCTCCCATCGGAGCCGACGAACTCCAGGTACGCGGTGGGGAAGTTTGTCTCGTCCGTCTTGTAGGTAACCGGAGCCGGCTCGACGGCGACCCCAGGGCCGACGCCGGCCGTGGCAAGGGAGGGCAGGGGGTTCGGCATCTGGCTCCTGGGCCTGAGCTGGGCGTTCGGGTAATAAGCGACAGGCACGATCCTGAACGGCAGCTTCGGATGCTGGACGGCGGTCTTAGACTCGAGGAGCGAAACAGGGACCGCGACGACCTCGTCGTACTCGGGGTTCGTGATGTCGACCAGGGCCAGTTCCGTCTCCCGGAAGCTCTCGCTGTACCGGCGCGTCTCCCCGACGTCTATCCTCACCTGGTTGTCCTTCTGGAGTATGCCCGAAAGGCCCTGGCCGATCAGCAGGAGGATCAGGCCCAGGTGGGTGAACCAGATTCCGGTCTTTTTCAGCGACCACTTGAATCGGAGGAAATGGGCGACCAAGAGATTCGGGAGGAGCAGGCTCGCGAGAAGGTAGCCTCCCGGGAAGATCGGTATGGAAAGCCCCGTTCCCTTGAGCTGGGCATAGATAAAGAACGAGCGGAAATACTTCTCCTGCACCCCCCAGATGCCGAGGTGCACCTGGTCGAGCGTGGCCGCGAAAATCAGGAGGATCGAAAGGATCAGTAGCGCCACGGTTAGCCGCAGCGAGTTGAGGAAGCCGACGATAGCTTTGAGCACGGCGATCATGGCGTCAGGGTGCCTTCACTGTTCTCAGGAACTCGAGGAATGCGGGCTTGGCGCCGGAGACCATCTCGGTGGGGCCCGTCAGCTTGAAGAACCAGGAATTTCCCTGCCAGAACACGACCGCGGCCGTTATCCGCTGGGCGTGGGTAGGGTCCTTGGAGCCGGTGTCGGCGAGGAAGAATACGAGACCGTTGGCCTCCATGTGGCCGGTATAAGCGGCGAGCTCGCCCTCCTCGATTCCAGGCAACCCGACCTGTCCGAGCCACCGGTTGACGTTGGCCAGGGGTCCACCCACGTCGCCTGGAAACGCGGTGATGGAGAGATCGAGCGCCCCGCCCGGACCCAGGGCGTAGCTTCCTTTTCGCATGCTCCCCGCCGCCTTCACCGTCCAGTCGCCCGGGGCCTTCCAGAGCAGTGATGCGCCGCCCGCAGCCGTCAGCGCCGCCCCGCCCGGAAGGGTGGGGCTTGTGGGAACGCCCGCCAAATCCGGCACCGGGCCGCCCGACTTGGGAAGGTCGTTCGTGTTGGTCGGCGCGTGGGGTCGGGCGTCGCCTGCGGCCGGCGCGGCAAATCTGACCGACTTCAAGAACTGGAGAAAGGCGGCCTTCTGGCTCCCGACAAGATCCGCGGGCCCCATCACCTTGAAGAACCAAACCTTGCCGGAGCGTCGGAGCCACGCGCCCAGGATCCGCGCGAGCGGCTTTCCCTGCTCAGCCTGCTCTGCGGTCATGTCGGCGACGCTGTAGTCGCCGGACTCCGTCGTGAGGCCCTCGACCTGGCCAGGAAGACTTTCCGCTGCAATTGGCGCAAGTTTTAGCTGGCCTCGCCAGCGGTTGACGTTCGCCAGCTCGTCACCGCCCGAGCCGCCAAAAGTCACGACGGAT